>NZ_JAELTQ010000066.1 GCF_016428905.1 Dyella sp. ASV24
GCGATCTGGCCGCTTACGCAGCGGGCGTTTCGATCGTCTGCCGACGCTCGAGTCACTTTTCTTTTGCTGGCCCAAAAGAAAAGTAACCCAAAGAAAATGGCCGTAAGGCCAACGCCCGCAGCATTTCGATGGGATAAGCCCGAACGGCTGAGGAATCGTGTGACTTGGCCACCTTCGCCTCTACACAGCGGGTACACCGGAGCGCTTCGCAACGCGCCATGGCGAAGAGGACTTAAAGCAGGCTGCGCTACGCTTCCCGATCGCTGAGGCTAGGGAGAGAGGACGCTACGCTTTCCTACCGCCGAGGCGAGGTAAAGGGAGCGCTACGCTTCCCCATCGCTGGGGCTAGGTAAAGCAGACGCTACGCTTCCCGACCAGTGGGGAGAACTCGCCACCAAGCGGCATCGCTTTTCTCTTCTGCCTCGACTTTGTGCACCTAGAGCAGGAGCAACGCGACCTGCCGCGATGCGATGTGCAGCAACGCTGCACGAGCCGTCCGCTTTCGCTTTTGATCTTCCGGGCCCCGTATGAGGCGGTGGGCGGGTGGAGAGAAGGCCCGCAGGGGAATCGGCAGGGATGCCGATTCCTTTTCGTCGGGGCAGGAGCCCCGTCGAAAAGCCCGGAACCCGTCCGCGTACCTATCGGGCTTCTGCCCGATAGGCGCCGATTCCGGGGGGCCCTTCTCTTTGGTTACTTTCTCTTGGGCAAGCAAGAGAAAGTGACCCGGCCTCCGGCAGGAGGTCGGAACGCCCGCCGCGTAGGCGGCCAGATCGCCGTAACGCACGAGGCGATAACCATACACTCGGCTCCTGGATCCCGGCCCTTACCCCCTTTTGTGGGGTGCGCCGAGGTGACGGCTAAAGATGAAGCCACGAGGCGGGCACCCACCCCTCACCCCAACCCTCTCCCCGGAGGGAAGAGGGAGCAAAGTGCGCAGCCCCCAAACTGGCGATGCCGCCCCCACCGCGCCATCATGTCCCTCCCCCGTTACCCAAACACCCAGGCACCCTCCCCCGGAGTCAACATGCACGACCGCCTCGCCCCCCTCTACCCCCAGCACCTCGCCACCCTGCGCCAACGCGCCGACAAGGCGCTCGCATTGGGCGGCTTCGATCACCTCGTGATCGCGGCGGGATCGCCGTTGCGCAAATTCCTCGACGATCAGGACTATCCCTTCGTCGCCAATCCGCATTTCCGCCACTGGCTACCGCTGACCGACACCCCAGGAAGCTGGATCGTCTACACCCCGGGTCAGAAGCCCAAGCTGATCTATCTCCAGCCCAAGGATTACTGGCACGTGGTGCCTGCCGCGCCGAGCGGCTACTGGGTGGAACACTTCGACATCGAGATCGTGCGCAACGCTACTGACGCCGTGGCACTCCTGCCCGGCGAGCATACGCGTCGCGCCATCCTTGGCCCGGAGTGCCCAGCGGTGCCGGGCGCCGAGGCGAACAACCCGCAGGCAGTGCTCGATTACCTCCACTGGCACCGCTCGTACAAGACACCGTACGAACTGGAACTGATGCGCGAAGCGAGCCGTATCGGTACGCGTGCGCACCGCGCCGCGGAGCACGCCTTCCGCGCGGGCGAGAGCGAGTTCGGTATTCACATGGCTTACCTTGCCGCGGCGGGCCAGATCGACGCCGAGCTGCCTTACGCCAGTATCGTGGGCCTCAATGAGCACGGTGCGGTGTTGCACTACACGCATTTCGACCGTAAGGCACCCGCGGAAAGCCGTTCGTTCCTGATTGATGCGGGCGCCAGCGCCGCCGGTTATGCGAGTGACATCACGCGCACCTATGCCGCCAAGGGGTACGACGAATTCCAGGCACTGATCGACAGCGTCGACGCTGCGCAGCGTGGCTTTGCGGCGAAGGTACGCGCGGGTCAGAGTTACCCTGAGCTGCATATCCATGCACACCACGTACTGGCCGCCGTGCTTCGTGAGCACGGCATCATCCGCATGAGCGCGGAGAGCGCCGTGGCCTCGGGTGTCACCTCGGCTTTCTTCCCGCACGGCCTGGGCCATCCCATTGGCCTGCAGGTGCATGACGTGTCCGGTTTTCAGGCATCGGAAACCGGCGGCTCCATCGCACGACCCCAGGGTCACCCCTATCTGCGCATGACCCGTGTACTCGAACCGGGCATGGTGGTGACGATCGAACCCGGCCTGTACTTCATCGACATGCTGCTTGACGAGCTGCGTGCCAAGCCGGTATCCGCTGATATCGATTGGTCCCGTGTAGCGTATTTCCGCCCCTACGGCGGCATCCGCATCGAGGACGACGTGGTGTGCACCGATAGCGCACCCGAGAACCTCACGCGCGACGCCTTTGCACTCATCGGTTGAGCAGCAAGCGCGAAACATTTTCTGGATGAAGCCAGCCCGGGAGTTCCGGGCTGGCATAAGTAGAAACACCTACACCAAGACGCGCCAGGTTCGGAGTGACATTTCAGCCCACGCGGCTATCCACCACTGCGTCATCCTCCCGCACGACAACTTCACATTCCTTCCGTATGCTCGCCCCAAGGTGAAACCAGGGGTCTGAAGCATGCCTACGCCGTCTGTTGAGCCGGCCCGTTCAAACCCGGCTCCCATTGACCCGCCAAGGCCGCCGCTGCGTCGACTGGGGCGCGAGTTGGTTTTGCTGGTGCTCGCCAAGATCGCCTTCATTTCGCTGATCTGGTGGGTCGTTGCGGCACACTACGACCGACCCGATACCCGTCCTACCGCCATCGAGCATCTGCTCGCACCGGCGTCTTCCTCTTCCTCACCGCAAGCAGACAGCCCATGATCATCGACTCCGATGTCGTCACGCTCTCACGCCTGCAGTTCGCGCTGACCGCGCTCTATCACTTCCTGTTCGTACCGCTCACTTTGGGCATCGTGTGGATCCTCGCCATCATGGAGAGTGTCTATGTGATGACCGGGCGCGAAGTCTGGAAGCGCATGGTGCAGTTCTGGGGCGTACTGTTTGGCATCAACTTCGCCATGGGCGTCGCCACCGGCGTCACCATGGAGTTCCAGTTCGGCATGAACTGGGCTTATTACGCGCACTACGTAGGCGACGTGTTCGGCACGCCGCTGGCTATCGAAGGCCTGATGGCATTCTTCCTCGAAGCCACGCTGGTCGGCCTGTTCTTCATGGGCTGGAACCGCATGTCACGAGTGTCGCACCTGTTGACCACATGGTTCCTCGCGCTGGGCACCAACCTGTCCGCATTGTGGATACTGATCGCCAACGGCTGGATGCAGAACCCGGTGGGCTCGGCTTTCAACGCGCAGACCATGCGCATGGAAGTGACGTCGTTTACCGAGGTGATGTTCAACCCCGTCGCACAGGCCAAGTTCGTGCATACGGTAAGCGCAGGCTACGTCGTGGGCTCGATGTTCGTGCTGTCCATCAGCGCCTGGTACTTGCTGAGGGGGCGCAACACGGATTTCGCCAAGCGCTCGATGACGGTCGCGGCCAGCTTCGGCCTGGCCGCCGCGCTGTCGGTCGTAGTGCTGGGTGACGAGTCGGGTTACGCCGTCTCCGAAAACCAGAAGATGAAGATGGCCGCCATCGAGGCCATGTGGGAAACCGAACCTGCACCGGCCTCCTTCACGCTGATCGGCGTACCGGATGTGGAGAACCACACCACGCACTATGCGCTACGCATTCCCTGGGTGATGGGCCTGATCGGCACGCGCTCCATCGACAAGCCGATTCCGGGTATCGCCAACCTGGTGGAGGACACCAAGGGCCGCATCAATAACGGCATCCTTGCCTACGACGCCATGCTGACGCTGCGCCAGGACAAGAACAACGAGCAGGCCAAGAACGTACTGGCCACGCATGACAAGGACATGGGTTATGCGCTGCTGCTCAAGCGCTTCATGGACGATCCGCGCAAGGCCACGCCAGCGGATATCCAGAAGGCCGCCGACAGCACCATCCCCAACGTGCCCGTGTTGTTCTGGTCGTTCCGGCTGATGGTCGCCTGCGGCTTCTATTTCATCCTGCTGTTCGGCGTCATGTTCTGGCAGGCGAGCAAGCGTCAGCTCGACAAGCGACGCTGGCTGCTCAAGCTCGCACTGTGGAGCCTGCCATTGCCGTGGCTAGCCGCCGAGTTGGGCTGGATCGTGGCGGAGTACGGCCGCCAGCCCTGGGCCATCGAAGGCATCCTGCCGACGGCCCTGGGTGTGTCCAGCGTTACGGCCGGACAGGTGTGGACATCGCTGGGTGGCTTCGTGCTGTTCTACAGCGTACTGGCCATCATCGACGCTGTG
The DNA here is from genome assembly GCF_016428905.1 of Dyella sp. ASV24. Classification (GTDB taxonomy): domain Bacteria; phylum Pseudomonadota; class Gammaproteobacteria; order Xanthomonadales; family Rhodanobacteraceae; genus Dyella. Next base: position 4,274 of record NZ_JAELTQ010000066.1, read on the forward strand.
CTGATGGTGAAGTACGCAAAGAAAGGCCCGGACGGGCTCGGCCTATGGCCGCCGGCCGATCCGGCGCCCAACGCCACCACTGCACCGGCCCACGCCTGAGGAGAACGCCATGTTCGACTACGAAACACTACGCGTGATCTGGTGGGCACTGCTCGGTGTGCTGCTGATTGGCTTCGCCATCATGGACGGCTTCGACTTCGGCATCGCAGCGCTGCTGCGGGTGCTGGGCAAGACCGAAGACGAACGGCTGGTGATGCTGGAAACCATTGAGCCCACCTGGGAAGGCAACCAGGTGTGGTTTGTGCTGGGTGGCGGTGCGGCGTTCGCCGCGTGGCCGCAGCTCTATGCCGTGTCGTTCTCTGGCATGTACCTGGCAATTTTCCTGGTATTGGTCGCGCTCATCCTTCGCCCCGTGGGCTTCAACTTCCGCGGCAAGGTGCATGACGAGCGTTGGCGTACGGTGTGGGACTACGTGCTGACCGCGTCAGGTGTCGTGGTGATGCTTATTTCGGGCGTGGCCTTCGGCAACCTGTTCCTGGGAGCGCCATTCCAGTTCGACGACGATCTGCGCATGAGTTGGCACGGCAGCTTCTTTGAACTGCTGCATCCGTTCGCGCTGGTCGCTGGTCTGGTCTCCCTGACCATGCTGCTCGCGCACGGCGCTTGCTGGGCGGCCTATAAGGCCGACCACATCATCGCCGACCGCGCGGTTCGCGTAGCTCGGTGGACTACGCTTGCCTATGTGGTGCTCTATGTCGTCGCCGGCATCTGGTTGGCTTATGGCGTGCCCGGCTACGCCATCGTCGGTCCGGTGGTGACGGATGGTGTGTCCAATCCACTCTTCAAGCAGGTGGCGCATGGCAGCAGCTGGTTCGCCAGCTATATGGAGCACCCGTATTTCTGGCTGGCGCCTGTGCTCGGCTTCGCTGGCGCCATCGGCGTGCAGCTCACCGTGGGCAAGAAAGGGCTGGGCGGTTTTGTGTGCAGCAGCCTGATGGTGGCGGGCACCATTCTTTCCGCCGGCTTCGCGCTATTTCCGTTCCTGTTGCCGTCGCGCCTCGATCCACGTTCGAGCCTCACCGTATGGGATGCATCATCCAGCCAGGGCACCCTGGGACTGATGCTGGCGATGACGATCATCTTCATGCCGATCATCATCATCTACACCGGCTGGGTGTACCGCGTGATGCGTGGCCGCGTCACGCTGGACCACGTGCGCCATTCCGGCCACGGTTACTGAGAGAGGAACGACGCCATGTGGTATTTCTCCTGGATTCTCGGCCTCGGCCTCGCGACGGCGTTCGGCATCCTCAACGCGATCTGGTATGAGGTGCAGGCAACGGATGAGGCGCATCGACGCAAGGATCCGCTCCCGCCAGGGCAGTGATCACGAACACACGGTGGGAGCGCACGCAGTGCGCTCCCACCAAAAAGAAGTCGCTCAACGAGAGGCCAATAGGGCCTCGATCTCGTCCGCATCCTTGGGCACGCCGTCGGTCAGTACGTCGTGCCCGTCCTTGGTCACCGCCACATCATCTTCGATGCGGATGCCGATGCCACGCCAGCGCTCGGCCACGGTGAAATCACCCGGCGGCACGTAGATGCCCGGCTCCACCGTCACCACCATGCCTGGCTCAAGCACGCGCGGCTCGCCGTCCACGCGGTAGTCGCCGACATCATGCACGTCGAGGCCAAGCCAGTGCCCAGTCTTGGCCGGGAAGAACCGCTTGTAGCTACCGTCGGCAATGGCATCAGCGGCCGTACCCTTGATCAGACCGAGCGCGCACAGCCCTTCGCAGATCACCTGCACGGCCACCTCGTGCGCTGCATTGAACGCGCGCCCAGGCAGTACTTCGTCGATCGCTGCCAACTGCGCCGCCAGTACCACTTCGTACAGGGCGCGCTGCTCACGGCTGTAACGGCCATTGACCGGGAAAGTGCGCGTGATGTCGGACGCGTAGCAATCCACCTCCGCACCGGCATCCACCAGCAACAGGTCGCCATCGCGCAACGTGGCGCGGTTGGCTGTGTAGTGCATCACGCAAGCATGGGCACCACCCGCCACGATAGGTGGGAATGCCGGGACAGCGCCGTGGCTGCGCATCACGCGCAGGATCTCGGCTTCCACTTCGTATTCATGGCGGCCCGCGATGGCCGATTGCATGGCCGCACGATGCGCTTCGGCGGCAATCGATGCCGAGTCACGCATCAGCTTCAGCTCGCCACGCGACTTGTACAGGCGTAGGTCGTGGAGCAGATGCCCCAACGCCACAAACTCTTTCGGCACCACGCCGCCGCCGCGCAGTTGGCGCAGGCGACGCATCCAGCCCAGCAGACGGGCATCGAACTCCGGTTCGCGACCGAAATGGCAGTAGACGCGCGCCCTGCCTTCGATCATGCCGGGCAGGATGTCGTCGATGTCGTCGATGGGAAAGGCATCGTCCATGCCGTGCTCGCTCACGGCGCGATCGGTGCCGATGGATTCGCCATGCCAGCGCTCGTGTTCCTCGTCGCGCTCACGGCAGAACAACACAGCCTCGCCGTGCTTGCGGCCAGGCAACAGGGCCAGCACAGCGTCAGGTTCAGGAAAACCCGAGAGATAGTGCAGGTCCGAATCCTGTCGGTACGGCCAGTTAGCGTCCGCATTTCGTACGCGCTCGGGCGCGGCGGCGATCAGCAGCACCGCGTCCTCGCCCGCCATGCGCATCAACTGGCGGCGACGGCGGGCGTACTCTTCGGACGAAATATTCAATGCACGGTGTCGCTGCTGGAGCCGTTGCGGTTCGAGCATTCGGCGAACAGCAGCATGGCGCCCATGCGCACGAACTCATGGACCTCAATGAGTGAATCCTCGTCCTCGGCTTCGTCGCCGAATTCAAAGGACGATGCCGCAATGGTGCCAAGATCTTTCAGGATCTCCTGCGCCTCGTCGGACAACTTGCCGTGCGTCTCCGCACCGCCCAGACCGAAGCCACCCAGAAAGCCGCGACACCAGTCGACGAGAGCGTCGGCGCGCTCGGTCACCGGCCGGTCGTCTGCAGGCAACAGCGGCTCGAAACCCAGCTCAGGGTCGGCCAACTCGGATTCCGTCTGCTTCACCAGGCGCTCCAGCAATGCCTGATCGCCCGGCGACGGCGTGGCAGCCTCGGCGTCCATATGCAACACGGCCACCAGCGATTGCCGACCCACGCGGCCACCACCGGCCAGGAACCCGCACAGCGAGCCATGCAGGCCGCTGGCATCCTCGGCCAGTTTCAGGCGGGCTGCCGCAGCGTCCAGTTCGTCGTAGCCAATGGGCTCGTTTGCTGTCATGGCGGGGCTCCTTTCAAGACAATGCACGAGTTTAATGCACTGGTTCCCGGAACGTTCGCGAGCCTGCTGCTTTCGGCAGGCCTCCTGTTATAGTTTCCGCCCATGAGCGCGCCCGATTCCGTCAAGCCAGACCCCGTCAAGCAAGAGCTTGCTGCCCTCGGCGCACAAGTCGACCGGTTGCTTGACGCCGTGCGTCGCCTCAGTGAGGAAAACCGTAGCCTGCGCCACAGCCAGGAACAGCTGGCCAACGAACGTGCCGGCCTCATGGCCCGCAACGAACAGGCACGCAGCCGCGTTGAGGCAATGATCCAGCGACTGAAGGCGCTCGAGAACAATGGCTGAGAGCAGCGTGGGTACCACCGCCAACGAACCGGTCGCGCTGCGACTGGTGGATCGCGAATTCCTTATCGCCTGCGCGCCAGAAGAGCGCGAAGGCCTGCTGGAATCCGCCGCCTACCTCGACCGCAAGATGCGCGAATTGCGTGCCAACGCCAAGGCGCCGGGTTTCGACCGCCTGGCCGTGCTGGCCGCCATCAGCGTGACCCATGAGTTCCTGGCACTTCGCAGGCAGCACACTGGCTCTGATCAGAGCGTGACTGACGACATCACTGCTTTGCGTCGTAAGCTTGAAGCCGCACTAGACGCCCACATAAAATAGTCCACGGCGTTATCTGCGGTGTGCGCCAGCACACTCTTACATTTGCCTTGTTCCTAAATACGGCCCCGGGTCGGCTTTTCATCGGTCGTTGTGCATGTCCGCCGCGTGCGGAAAGCCTTGAGACCATGTCGCCCTCCCACCTGATCCATCGTGGATCAAGGTCGTTCGGTGGGCAGCGGCACCGCGGTTAACGCCACCTCATTCCCTCACTTGCGGCGCCGATAGGCGCCGCAAGTGCAAAAGGGCTCGCGAACGCCCATCGGCGCCATCCATTCAGGGGCCGCTCGCATTGCAGGAGACGCGAACGTGGACGCCAACGCCCAGCGACGCGAACAACGCCGGCAACTGGCTGAACAGCGCCGCGCCCTCACGCCCCCGCAGCGCATCGCTGCGGCACAGGGGCTGCGCCGCAGCCTGGAACAGCTCCCCGAATACCTCACTGACGCGCGCGTAGCCGGCTACTGGGCCTGCGACGGCGAGTTGCCGCTGAACCTGGTCATTCCGCCGCTGGCTACGCGGGGTCAGCAGTTCCTGCTTCCGGTCATCGGCCCGAACCATCAGCTGCGGTTTGTGCCTTGGCAGTCCGGTGAGGACGTTCAGCCCAACCGGTACGGCATTCCTGAACCAGCTAAGCCAAGCGAGCTATTGGAGCCTTTCCAGCTCGACCTGGTATTGGTGCCACTGATCGCCTTCGATCGCCGCGGCAACCGACTGGGCACGGGCGGGGGCTACTATGACCGCGCATTCGCCTTCCTCAACGAGCAGGTGCGCCCCACCGAACCGTTGCTGGTCGGCATTGCGTATGCGTTCCAGGAGCTGCCCGAGATCGATGAAGAACCCTGGGACGTGCCGCTCGATTTCATCGCCACGGATCACGAACTGATCGACTGCCACGCCACCGGCGAGGATGGAGAAGCCCGCGCATGAGCAAGAACACCCAGTATTGGCTCATGAAGTCCGAGCCTGATGCCTTCTCCATCGACGATCTAAAGAAAAAAGGCCAGGAACACTGGGACGGCGTACGCAACTACCAGGCGCGCAACTTTATGCGCGACGGCATGCGCGTCGGCGACAAAGTCTTCTTCTATCACTCCAATTGCGCCGAACCGGGCATCGTCGGCATTGCCGAAGTCGCCACGGATGCCTATCCCGATCCCAGCCAGTTCGACCCCAAGAGCAAGTACTTCGATGCCGCCAGTTCGCGCGACAAACCGCGCTGGATGCTCGTGGACGTGAAGTTCGTGAAGAAGCTCAAGCACACCATCACGCTCAAGCAATTGCAGGCCGAACCCGCACTCGCCGACATGGCGCTGGTGCGCAAGGGCAACCGACTCTCCGTCATGCCGGTGGGTGCTGAGGAATGGCGCCACATCCTGGCGATGGAATAACCCTTTCCCTTACTGGAACCCACGCTCATGAGCGCCAACGAAAAACGCCAGGCCGGTGAAGCCGCCATCCGCTACGTCGAAGACGGTGCCATCGTCGGTGTCGGCACCGGCTCCACTGTCGCTTTCTTTATCGATGCGCTGGCCGATCTGAAGGATCGCATCCAGGGCGCCGTGTCCAGCTCTGAGCAGTCGACCGCACATCTGAAACGCGTGGGCATCCCGGTGCTAGACCTCAATGCCACCGGCCGACTCAGCCTCTACGTGGACGGTGCCGACGAATGCGATCCGCACAAGCGCCTTATCAAGGGCGGCGGCGCTGCCCTCACGCGCGAGAAGATCATCGCTGAGGCCAGCGACAAGTTCGTCTGCATTATCGACTCGGGCAAGCAGGTGCCGTTGCTGGGCAAGTTCCCGTTGCCCATCGAAGTGATTCCGATGGCGCGCAGCCTGATCGGCCGCGAGATCGTCAAGCGCGGCGGCAATCCGGTGTGGCGTGACGGCGTGGTCACCGACAACGGCAACTGGGTCATCGACGTGCACGGCTGGCAGATTACCGATCCGGTGGGATTGGAGAACGACCTTAACCAGCTCCCCGGCATTGTCACCGTCGGCCTGTTCGCGCGCCGCCCCGCGGATGTGGTGCTGGTGGGCGACAAAGTGATGTAAACCCGCTTCATCGCGATGGACAAAAAAACGCCTCCCGCTCACAGGGAGGCGTTTTTGTTTGGGCAACCGTCAGTCACCCAAGCGGTTGATGGCCTTTACGTCATATCTGTCGAAGACGGCATCGAATCGTAGGCGACGCTTATCGTGACCTTGGGTGGCTCCGGCCCTTGATGCAGCGCGCGTGCGCGATCGATCAACGCCTTGTCCGCGAGCGTCATGCGATCGAGCATGCGCAGGTGCTGCAACCAGCTTTCGATCAACAGCACTTCTCGCCAGATCTCGCCGCTGCGTACATCCCGGTACAAGCCCCAGTAGCGCACGCCATTACGCAGCCGCAGATGCCTGAGGCTTTCGGCCAGCGCCATGAATTCATTGGCCTGTTCCGGGGCAATCACATACTCGATGGCCATCACCACATTGCCGCGCTCGTGGTCGAACGTCAGCACGGGCAGCTTGTTACCTGCGCGCATCGCCGGCTTCAAGCTGGCTGCATCGAATTGTGGAAACTGCGAGTGGTACATCAGGAACGCGGTGATGCCCATCGTTACCGCCGCCGAGAGAATGGCACCGGACACGCCCATGGTTTCGGCCAAATGCCCCCACAGGAACGAGCCGATCGCGAGGCCTGCGTAAAGCGCGGTCTGATAGAGTGCCAGCGCCCTTCCCTTCACCCAGTCCGGCACCAGCAATTGCACGTTTGCGTTGTACTCGGTCAACGCGGCAATCCAGCAGGCACCCGCCACACCCAGGGCCGGCATGATCACCGCCAACGAACCGGCGTAGCCCAACAACAGCAGCATCGCGGCCAAGGTAACTGCCGCAGCGCTGATCAGCCGACTTGAGCCCAGCAGGCGCCGTAGTACCGGCACCAACACGCTCCCCAGAATCGCCCCCAACCCCAGCGTGCCCAACATGTAGCCGTAGAGCGCGGCGCTTCCATCCGGCCGCTCGCGCGCCACCAGTGGCAGCAGAGCCCAGATCACACTCGCCGTGAAGCCGAACATGAAGGAACGCAGCATCGCCAGACGCGTCACCGTGGAATTCCACGTAAAGCGCATGGCGGCGACGACGCCTTCGCCCATGCGCTCGGGTGGCAAGGTGCGAACAGGCAGATCGCGTTGCCAGTACCACAACGCTGCGATCAGGCCGACGTAACTGATGGTGTTCACCAGGAAAACCCAACTGGGCGCCAGCACACTGAGCAACAAACCGCCTAATGCAGGCCCGACGGCGCGTGCCACGTTGTAATTGACGCCGTTGAGCAGCACTGCCGAACTCACCATGCGATGAGGCACCTGCTCACCCACCGCCGACTGCCACGCCGGCACCGTGATGGCACTACCCAACGAGATCCATAGCACCGCGAGAATCAGCAGGGTCGGGTCGAGTGTCCCCAGGAATGCCAGCGCGGTAAGGAAAATGGCGCCCGCCATTTCCACCACCTGACCGACCAGCATGATCTTCCGCTTGTCGTAGTTGTCGGCCAGCACACCCGTGGCAATCGATAGCACCACCAACGGTGCAGCTGATGCCACCTGCACCATGGCCACCATGATCGGGCTGGCGTGCGCCGCCGTAATCACCCAGGCCACGGCCACCGACTGCGCCCACGTGCCCAGGTTGCCGAACAGATTGGCGATCCAGATCTGCCGGAACACCGGCACCGTCATCGGCGCCAGCACACCTGACTCGCGCTCCTCCGTTGGCTTGGGAGCAGCATCGACCTCTGGCGTAGTGGACTGGAGCATCGGCAAACCATGCATTGACCGGCTGCACCGGCGACTGCCGGCTAGGGTCGGCGTTCAACCGTCCTTGGGCTGTGAACGTCTTACACGAGAGCATCCCCGCATGCCCCAACTTGTCCGGTCACCCACCGAGCGCTAGGCTCCTGTCCGGGGACCAGGAGCGGTGGATGGAACATATCGCTTGCCCGTCTGCGCCGAGCATCACTGGTGACAGACGGAATCGTTATCGCGCCAGCACCAACGCATGCGCTGAATCTGCGCAGGGATTGCTTCGTCCATACGCTTCATTCCGCCTGTTTCGTATCTCGCTTTCCATGTCACACCTGCACAAACCTCGCAGGAAGCTGGCACGCAGCTCAGTGCACAACCATTTCCTCGCCTGCTCGTTCGCAGGCTTTCGTCATCAGTAACTCCAGACCGGAAGGGGATTCGGCATGCCAAACGGCGAGAAGATATGGATAGCCCAGAATGGGCAGAAGAGCGGCCCCTTCGCTGAGGAAGAGGTACGCCGCTGGATAGCCGAAGGGCGCTTCGGGCCCGATACGCTGGCCTGGCGTAAAGGCATGCCTGAATGGGTGCCGCTGTCATCCCTGTTCCCAGAGACTCCCGCTGCGCCACCACTGCCCCCGGCACCCAAGGCAACGGCAAGCGCCCCCGCCGTCTTCGTTGCCGAGGATCGCCCCGGCCCGACCTACAGCTACGACGAGCGTGCTCCAGCACCCAGCCCCTCAGGCCCCAGCTATGCGTCGCACGACGACTACGCGCCCGACATGCCAAGCCGTCGCGACCTTCCCGCACCGCCTTCCATGCATTGGGGGCTGGTGCTTCTCTTCAGCATCCTCACGCTTGGGATCTTCACCATCGTCTGGCCATTCATTCAGGCGAACTGGGTGAAGAAGATCGACGGCGACAGCAAGGCCACCACCATGCTGGTCGCCGGCCTGGTCTGCCTCATCGCTGGCGAGGTGATATCGGCAAGCAGCAAGGGGGCGGGCCTCGGTGGCTTGCTCTCGCTTGCGTACTACGTGCTCTGGTACGTCTCTTACTTCTCCATGGCCGGTTCCATCAAGCGCAAGCTTGCCGACTACCACCTGCCGGTGGAGATCGGCGGTGTGACGTTGTTCTTCTTCACCACGTTCTACCTGCAAGGCCAGCTGAGTTGGATTTCGCGCTGGAAGGAGACTGGCTCGAGCAATCCGAAGCCGCCGAAGGGGGCGTTTTATTTCCTTATCCTGATTCCTGTCTTCGTGATTGCGATGCTTGCGGCGATTGCGATTCCGGCATATCAGGGTTACGTGAAGCGGGCGCATGAGGTTGAGGCGCAGCGTGGGGAGTAAGGTTTGCTGAGCGCGGAGCGAAAAGCCCGCCTTTATGGCGGGCTTTTTTTATGGGCGGCGTTACGCGGTTAGTGCTGCGTGCAGTCTTGTCATTCCAGACGAATTTGTGGGACCAGCTCCGTCGCCTTTTCCCTGCGAAAAACAAAAAGCCCGCCTTGGGAGCGGGCGTTGTTTCGGCTTTCGTTAGCGTGCGAGTCCGGGATTGTTGGCCCCATCCTTGGGGCTCACCCCTCCGCGCTGCGCGCTACGGGGCCAGCGCGTTGCGCTGTCCAACAAGTTCCTGACAAATTTGTCGACTGCGGAGGCAGGATGCCGAAGCGAACATCGGCGTAGCCGATGGCCCGAAGGGCGAGGCACAGGAGGTGCCGAGTAACGTTAATTCGTCTCCTGGACCCTCCTAACAAAAACAAAAAGCCTGCCTTGGGAGCGGGCTTTGTTTGAGCTTTCGTTAGCGTGCCAGTCCGGGATTGTTCGCCCCATCCTTGGGGCTCACCCCTCCGCGCTGCGCGCTACGGGGCCAGCGCGTTGCGCTGTCCAAATTTGCTCCAGGCAAATTTGTCGAACGGGGTTCGTCTCCTCAACCCTCCCAACGAAAAACAAAAAGCCCGCCGTAAAGGCGGGCTTTTTGTTTTTGGCTGGGAGACTAAGACTCGAACCAACCACATATCACATTGATATACATGACAAGCAAGTAATCGAAAAATTCGACACCCCGCAATTTACCCCTCTTGGAACGTAGGGCTAGCCGCTGCATTTGCTAGGCCCTTTAAGCTGGACTATTACGAGTATAGACGTCTATTTGCCGTCATCAACTAGGCCAATAAAATGATATTTTATGCTTGCGAATCAATAGCTTGCATATCATTTTGCAACGCCGTACACTTCCCGGACCAACTTACAAGAGGATATGAATGCCACCAGATACAACGCACAGCAACACCCTTATAAGGCGCCATGAGGTCATGCGCCGCCTGAACATCTCCGACACCACACTTTGGAGATGCGTCCAACGAGGCGACCTGCCGCCTCCGCTCAAGCTAGGACGCTCCGCGTACTGGCCCGAAAGCGAAATCCAGCAACTCTTCCAGACCATGCTGGCCAAAAGAGACATGCAATGGAATGGCGCCACGGGAACAGGCTGACTACTCGCTCAGCACAACGCTCCTCGCGGCCCACTAAATAGCAGTAAACGCTTGGCACATTGCCAAGCCCCACAGGCAAAGAACCACTGACAGAGCACGGGCTCTGGATCAGTTGGGAGAAGTACTATCTAAATCATAGGAATAACAAATGAAAACAGAAAACTTAATTGACAACAACTATCAAAATATCATCACTAACCTACCGACAGAAGGATTTGCACTACCTCATCCCAAGGTCATCAAAGTAAGAAATGATTTGCTCCAAGCAGGCCCCTACCGCTTCTTCGGAACGCTGACATTCCAGTATCACGTCAGTGAACAACAGGCCCGCGAATTCGCTTCCAAACACTGGCGCAAAACTCAGCGCGAGCTACTCGGACGTAACTGGATAGGCAGGAGCATTCCACAAATGACGGGAATCGCTGTTATGGAGCGTGCCGCGATCTTTATCACGTGTATGGCCAATTTACTCTTGGCTGGAATTCCCCAAGAAATCCGGGAGAGATGGGGCAGATAGTTGCCAACCAAAATCTATGTGCGATAGCGGCCAGCAAGTGCGTACCCGGAATCCAGCACACGATTTATATGGATGTGATCGCCATACAGAGCCCAACTTCTCCAAACATTGAAATTGAGGGACCAATAAGCCGCGATGAAACAATCCAAGAACAACAGCGGAAGCTGGCCTCGCTAGATAACGAGGGTCATGGCCCCAATCCTCCCGGATGCAAGCCAACTATTGCTATCAAAGATGCCCCGGCCCCAAAGCCTCCTCGGACAGTTGCCGCTGCACACCACACCGGCACTGTTGTGCTGGTGATATTCGTCGACTCCATGGGACTGCCCGGAACGGTCAAAGTTGGGAGAAGTAGCGGCTTCTTGGAGTTGGACGTAGCCGCTGTCGACAAAGCCCACTCTTGGAAGTTTCAACCAGTGGTTTGCGAAGGAACCAAGACACCTGCCACAGGCTACTTTCAAGTTCCGATCAAGTTCGGCCCTTAGGATCATCGATACGAACGGCCGAGTGGCCGACTTGGCTGGTCAAAGTTAGATAGCCAATGAGCCACGACGGTTACAAGTTTGGCGTTCTGGCGAGGCTTCTTTTTCGGTACCGACTTCACAGAAGGCACGTAGCCCGCATTGCCGAGTGAGGCATATTGTGACGTACCAGCAGGAGCTAGGCTTTAGACGGCATGCTGGGCTTCACCGCTGTCGCCCTAATCAACCGTCGTTGGTCGTCAATACGCACGCTGCAACCGATATGTTTGGTGGGCACATCTGGGGCCGTCACCTGAACTTGTAAAACGGTCCCGCTCGATACAAGGCTGCGATTGCCCCCGAAGCCTGCACTAACTGGTCCCGAAAGATTCACGGCAGTATCGTCGCAATTCGGAGGCTGCCGTGAGAACCAATAAGCGATGAAGATCGTCCTTGTGGATTTCGGCGGAAGATCAAACTTTTCCACGAACCGAGGACCGATCGCTCCATCGGCTTGCGGAGCATTAAGTACGTGTACGACGCAATCAAGCAGGTGCCTACTCGACCTATTTGTCACCGTGACGGAAGCGTTGTATCCACGCACCGTATTATTGAATACGAAGTTCGGCGACCTTAGGTCATCTCTAACACCCAGCGCCAAAGGACGTAGCTCGCGATAGGCCCTGATGTGAGAAACAAAGGCCAAATTGACTGCGAATGCTATCGAGACACCGACACAAAAGCAGATTGCGGCGTAAAACAGGGCTTGGCTCCAACCCTGTCCGGCGCTGACCGAAAAACCGAGCTTCTGGCCAACATATGCAAGCGCCGCCACGTTTACGATCGTGGCCCAGCCGAAGGCTGCGCTGAGTGCATCCCTTGCTGCGATTCCAATCCAAAGGCCGCCAAAGACACCCAAGAAATCGATGCGCTCCCAAACTCTACTTGCCTCCATCTCAGCCCCGTCGATCCTTTCTGAATGGTCGAATCATATAGTCTCGGCAGGCTGCTGAAGCACTCTATACACGGTAGCTATGCCTACGTTGAAACGTCCGGCTAGTTGAGCAACAGAGAATTTTTCTTCCTGGCGGAGGATTCGAATTCGCTCACACTGCTCGTCAGTCAGTGCACGCTTCCGCCCAAATGCCACGCCCTTCTGCTTGGCCTTCGCGATCCCATCAGCCTGACGTTCGGCCCGGATATCATTCTCGAATTGAGAAAAAGCGCCCAACAGGCTGAACATTAGTCGACCTTCCGGTGTTCCCGTATTGATAGCCTGATCGGTCACCCGAAGGGCCACCCCTTTCTTGTTCAACAGCTCTGCGATCTTGGCCAAGTCCAGTACAGATCGAGCCATACGGTCCAACCGAGATATGACCAAGGTGTCGCCATCTCGAAGGAACTGGAGGCATGCCTGAAGCTCTGGCCGGTTATCGGCCTGCTTGCCAGAACGCTTCTCGGAATAGACCCGAGTGCAACCAGCTCCATTTAGCTTATCCAGCTGAACGTCCAGAGACTGGCCGACGCTACTGACTCGGGCATACCCTACGATCTCGCTCATTATCAAATCTCCTATATAATTTAATAATATCATTCTGATAGGAGATTTGGAACGCGTTCCGAGACTCATCGCAATGTATACATTTTGATCGAGAAGGGGCGGCGGATATCCGGCACTGATATCGTTCACCGATAGGAATTAGGGGAAGGAGCAACACGTCATGACGATGAATACAAATTTCAAAGGCAGGCTACGCAACACCCAACTTCCCGCCAGCAAGCCTCTTCTTCCACTGTTCGAGGCCGTGGTCAATTCGATCCACTCCATTGAAGACGCCAATCAGGACGGCAGCCCCGGACGGATCGAGATTGAGATCTGCCGCGAGGGGCAAGGATCACTCGACTTTGACCGTCGCACGGCAAAGCCCGGAGCCCAGCCGACTGAAAAGATCAGAGGATTTCGCGTCCGCGACGACGGTATCGGGTTCAACGACATCAACATGCAATCGTTCTTGACGCTTGATAGCGACCACAAGGCGTCTCGCAGTTGCCGGGGAATTGGTCGTCTCTTATGGCTCAAGGCATTCGAGCGCACAGGAATCACGAGCAATTTCCGCACTGAGCCCGCTCATATCACTAGGCGGACATTTAGCTTTACTGCCACTCAGGGAGTGTCGGAACCTCAGGATGAGGTGGTTGCATCGGACATGGATGTAATAAGCACTGAGGTGCACCTCGACGGCTTTTTAAACGATTACCGCGAGCGGGCACCCAAGACGGGAACTGCTATTGCACATAGTGTACTAGAGCACTGCCTCTGGTACTTCGTGCGAGATGGTGGCGCCCCTTCAATCTCACTAATCGACGGAACTGAAGTAATCAACTTGCTGGAACTCTACGATGAATATATGCACGCGCAGACATCGCGTGAGCAAATTACCGTAGGGGCGCACACGTTCGACTTGACTCACGTGAAGCTTTCGCATGGCAGCCGGAACAATTCCATCGCATGGTGCGCCGCAGGGCGCTTGGTCACGGAAGAAAATTTGGCCGGCAAAATTCCCGGCCTGCATGGAAAGATCCATGATGATCAAGGAGAGTTCACGTACTGCTGCTACGTATCATCATCACTTTTAGATGAGCACGTGCGGCCGGAGAGGACGGGGTTTGATCTCGAACCATCGTTATTTGGTAACGCTGGCATACAATACAAAGATATCCAAGATGCGATAATTCACTCGGTCAAGACATATCTGGAGCCGTACTTGGATGTCAGTCGCCGCGCTGCAAGGGCACGGCTTGAGCAATTCGTGTCTGTTAAAGCCCCAAGGTACCGCCCTGTTCTCAACCGGCTGGCAGATGAGCTGGATTTTGACCCTGCATCTTCTGACAAGGAGATGGAGCTGTATCTGCACAGGTTGCTAAGCCGCCTTGAAAGCGAGCTGGTCGAGGACGGCCACGAGCTTATGGGCCTCTTAAGCTCTGAATCACCTCATCAATATAAGAAGCGTCTGCAGGAATATCTGAGCAAAGCGGACGACATCAAAAAATCTGATCTCGCCAACTACGTGTTCCACCGTAAGGTAGTTTTAGACATTCTTGAAAAGGCCATCGAACGCACCGGGGATGGCAAATATGCACGGGAAGATCTCATCCATGAATTGATCATGCCCATGCACAAGACCTCCGATGAGGTGTTTCAAGATAACTACAATCTTTGGCTCGTTGATGAAAGGCTCGCCTTCCATAACTACCTAGCGTCCGACAAGCCTCTAACAAGCATGCCGATTGTGACCACATCGTCCGGCAAGGAACCTGACATATGTGTTCTCAATGTCTTCGACGAGCCAATTTTAGTATCCGAGCGATCGGCCAATCCTCTTGCATCCATTGTCGTCGTCGAAATAAAGCGACCGATGCGCAACGATGCTAAGGCCGGCGAGGAGAAAGACCCTATCGAGCAGGCGCTCGGTTACTTGGATCGCGTACGGCGCGGAGAAGTAACAAATGCGAAGGGCAGGCCAATCATCAATGCCGAAAACATCCCCGGTTACTGTTATGTAATTTGCGATATCACGCCAACGGTCGAACGCCGCTGCAAGATGAACAATCTCACGAAGGCGAGCGATCACATGGGGTACTTCGGTTACAACCCGAACTTCAGGGCGTACATCGAAGTAATCTCTTTCGATAAATTGCTGCAGGCGGCCAGAGAGCGAAATAAAGCATTCTTCGACAAATTAGGTCTCCCGACCTGATTTCCCATCTATTGGCCACCGTCACATGATAGTGGCCACATCGGTTCAATTGCCAAATAATGCCGCAAAATCCACCGGCTTCCGCTTAGCCCGTGCCAAGAAAACACCAATGACTCGCCCTGTGTTGGGTATTGGCGCGAGAAGTCGCTGCATCGCCTTGTAGGTCGCACCCCGCGTCATCACATCATCGAACACCACGACGATTGGACGCAAAGGTTTCTCAAGCTGCGATTGATCCACTGTCATCGTGGCAACCATCTCATCGACCGACAAACGACCGTGCTGATGCTGGCACTCGCGGGAATTTGCCGTCTCTATTACTGGACGAATGTCCATTCCCTGCGTGCGTTGCTCAATATGATGCAGGATCCGCTCAAGCCGATCATCATGATCAGGGTCTCCAACGGCCTTGGACGAAGGCGCCGGCACGAACGTGATGTCGTTTTGGATCTGCTGAACACTAAGGCGTTCCAACAGGCGCCGCCCCCAATAGTCGATAGCGCGATCCTTCCAATAAACAAATTTTGGCGCGGCCACTAGCTCCGTAGGGGTGCGCTTAATGTTTACGATCTGCTGATTGATCTCCCCGGCATACCCTTCCCCTGAAGCGTATTCCCCGATGTAGACGCAATGATCATCGTCTTGCAAAAAATCGTATTCGCTGGGATCAATCCTTTGGAATCGCGGCACGCGCCAGCTCCTCAATAATCTGGGAAGGACGGGTTACGCGAATTGCACCTTCGGCCTCATATTTTGCCGGCCATGTGAGTTCTGAATTGCGGAAACAGCTGTCTAGAATGAACAGCTTTCGGCCTTGCTTTAGAGCAGCACGCGCCTGCACCAGCGTTCCTGATGTGTTTCCCGCCTCAACTATTACCGTAGCTTGAGTGAGCGCCGACATCGTTACATTTCGAGCGGGGAAGAACAGGCGGTTTGTTCTTGGACTTTGCCGCTTATAGCGAAGAAACGGTACCTGTGAGATGACCAAGTGTTCACGGGCTATGCGCTCTTGCAAGCCAGCATTCTCTTTCGGGTACACGTCAAAAACAGGGGTGCCAATGACCGCAATCGTACGGCCACCAGCCTCAAGCGCGGCGGTATGAGCCGCCGTGTCGATGCCTTGGGCAAGTCCAGACACTACCGTATAGTCGTTCTTGACCAGAATCCGGGCAATCCGTTGCGCGTGCTCAATGCCTTCCGGCGATGGATTACGTGTTCCAACTACCGCAACCGCCGGCGACTCAACCAAATCCCAGTTGCCGAGGTAATAAAGAAGCTCTACTGGATGATCAGCTTCTCGTAGCTTGTCCGGATAGTCGCCCGCTCCATGTACGGCCACATTCAGTTGAGCAAGTAGCTCCTTGCCCAGAAGCTCCGTTAGCTTCAGACGAGCCTCATCTACGATGGCCGGAGTTACCAACTCTGATGGGGTCAGCCCCGGATTTTTTTCGAAGAGCGCGGCCACGTTCTTGAACCAAGCGCCGTCTTCCGTCCAGAGTGATTCGTACGCTGCAGCCTCGGTCAAAGGCGCAATAGGGGGAGAAGAAAAAATCGAATCGAACCAATCATTGTCAGACTGGTGGTCTTTCGCCGAGCGGCTGAGCATAGAGCGCTCCATGTAATCCACGTCCGGGGATGAACAGAGAGCCCGGATCGCTACCTCGTGATGATACGTCACAGAATCCCAAAGTTTGCGACTGGCGACTCTATTACCCACGACACACGGCCGCCGCGCCCCCTAAGGGCCCGCCGGGGCGTCAGGAGCCGGTCGGGGCCTCGACTTGAGCCGTATCGAGCCAATCGGCCCAATCCTGCAACATGCTGCGGCGTTCGGCCAAATATGGGGCACTGTTGTACACGCCTCGCATTTTGTCTGGATCCTTGTGCGCCAACTGGCGCTCAATGTGGTCCGCCGGGTAGCCCATGCCATTGAGCGCCGAACTAGCAACATGGCGAAATCCATGCATTGTCTGCCTGCCACCGTATCCCATTCGCTCAAGCATCCCTTTTACGGCCCCGTCGCTGATGGACTTCGCTGGGTCATTTCGACCAAAAAATACGTGTTCGAAATTTCCGCTTATGCGGTGAATTTCGCGCAGGTGCTGGATCGCTTGGCGAGGTAGTGGTGTGACGTGCGGATACCCGCGCTTCATCTCTTCCCGCCCTCTTGGAATCGTCCACAGGCCCTTGTCCAAATCCACTTCGGACCACCGTAATGTACGCGTGACGCCCGGGCGATTCCCCGTCCAGATCGCCAGCCATGTTGCACCCTTTACAGCCGGAAGGGCGTTGATGGCCTTTAGCTTACGAAGGAATTCGGGCATCTCCTCTAACGGAAGATGGGCATGCCTTTCCGACTCGGCGCCAAGATGAGTTATTGCTTTCAGATCCGCTGTCGGGTTTGACTTCGTCCAACCCCTTGCCCTCGCATACTCGAAGATCGCCCCGAGCCACTGCCTAGCCTTCTTAGCTACGTCGGGAGCACGATGATTTATAGCTTGCAGCAACGACGCAAGCTCCTCCGTCGTAATGTCATCGAGGGAGCGGCGCCCGAGCGCCTTGATAAGGTCCCGGTCCAAGTACTCCCGGACCTGATCAGCAGTCCTGCGGGCCCAAGCTTGGGAGCGAAATGCGTGCCACTCGTTAGCTGCTTCTGCAAACTTACTAAATGATGCTCGCCTTGCCTCGACCTTAGCTTCCATTTTCTCAAGGCGAGGGTTCCGACCGGCGTCGACTAGCACCTGCAGTCTGCGGGCTTCTTTTCTTGCCACAGCCAAACTGCCGCGCGGATAGGGTTTCGCGGCGGTTAGCTCGTCATTCTTACCATTGAAGCGAAAACGAAATTTCCAATATTTGGCACCTTCCGGGGTTACCAGAAGATAGAGCCCGTTTAGATGGTCCGACAGCCAGTATTTCTTATCTTTCGGCTGTGCGGCCCTGATGACGTACTCGTTGAGATCACCAGCCATGCTTCGCCTACCATTCGCGCGCCCTCAATCCCTCAGCGGGATATAGGGCCCAAAAGCTGTGGGGTAAAAAGGGATGAGGAAATCCTACCCCACAACTTACCCCATCGAAAACCTGCACTCCCGAGGGATGTCCTGAAACCTTGTGAAAAACAAATCCATAAAAAAACCCGCCACTTGGGCGGGTTTTTCGTTCTGCTGAAACGTTCCGGAACTTCCTGAAACGTTGGTTTGGCTGGGAGACTAGGATTCGAACCTAGATAAACGGAGTCAGAGTCCGTTGTCCTACCGTTAGACGATCTCCCAAAACCCTGCTGAGCGGTGCGCTCTGACTTGTTGCACCGGCCAGTCGAAGCGCGATTAGCGCTTCGAGAACTGGGTCGCGCGGCGGGCCTTGTGCAGACCGACCTTCTTGCGCTCGACTTCGCGGGCGTCGCGAGTCACGAAGCCAGCCTTACGGAGCTGGGTCTTCAGGGTTTCGTCGTATTCGATCAGGGCGCGGGCGATACCGAGACGGATCGCGCCAGCCTGGCCGGTGATGCCGCCACCAGCAACGGTGACGTTGACATCGAACTTGTCGGTCGCTTCGATCAGCTCAAGCGGCTGACGCACGATCATGCGCGACGTTTCACGACCGAAGAACTGGTCGAGGGTCTTGCCGTTGACAGTAATCGCGCCAGTGCCCTTGCGCAGGAACACGCGAGCGGCGGAGGTCTTGCGGCGGCCGGTGCCGTAGTTCTGCTGGATAGCCATGATGGTTCCTTAGATTTCCAGCGCCTGCGGCTGCTGTGCGGTATGCGGATGTTCGGCACCGCCATACACCTTGAGCTTGCGGTACATCGCGCGGCCGAGCGGATTCTTCGGCAGCATGCCCTTGACGGCGATTTCGATGACGCGCTCCGGATGCGTGGCCAGCAAATCCTTGAGACTCGTGGTCTTCAGGTTGCCGACGTAGCCGGTGAAGCGGTGGTACATCTTGTCGTCCAGCTTGGCACCGGTGACGGCCACCTTCTCGGCGTTGACCACGACGATGTAATCGCCGGTATCGACGTGCGGGGTGAATTCCGGCTTGTGCTTACCGCGCAGACGGCGGGCGATCTCGGTCGAGAGACGACCGAGCGTCTTATCGGTGGCGTCGATCACGAACCAATCGCGCTTGACGCTTTCCGGCTTGGCGCTGAACGTTTTCATTTCAGAATACCTGGGCTGCCGCCTCAAGGGCGGTACACATAATCGGTGGAACAAAGGCGCGAGATGATAACGGAGTTTTCATCAATCGCGCAAGCCCACCGACCGGTGGGATGCGAGCTGGCAATGATAGCATGATCACCATGGCGCTTGAAAAGCCCCCCCATACTCGAAAACAGAAGATCTCAGCCCTCGCCGACCAGTGCGTGCAGTGTGGTCTGTGCCTGCCAACCTGCCCCACCTATGGGCTGGACGGTAATGAGGCAGAGTCTCCGCGCGGCCGCATCGCCATCGCCGCGGCACTGGCCCGAGGCGATGCGGAACCCACGGCCGCCCTGCGTATTCACCTGGATCACTGCCTCGGCTGCCTCAACTGCCAGCGCGTATGCCCTGCCAACGTCAAATACGACGAGTTGCTGGTGGAAACACGTGCACTGATCGGTCCCGCGCCGGAGCGTCCACGACAACTGCTGGCGATGCTGAAGCAGCCAACGCTGCTGCGCCTCGCCTCACGAGTGGCAGACGCCACAGGCCTGGAGCGCTGGAAGAAGCGCCTCACCGATCACCTGCCGGCGCATTCCGCATGGCGGGCCGCTCTGGCCACCTGGTCCGACGACGAAACCGCCATGCCGGCGCCGCTTACGCCAACGGCGGAAGCCGACCAGACCGTCGTGGCGATCTTTCCGGGCTGTGTCGCGAGCGTCGAAGACGAAGCGGCTGAACGCGCCGCCGTGACGCTACTGCAAGCTGCAGGCTACCGTGTCCATCGGTTGCCGGCCTTTTGCTGTGGCGCGATGGATCTGCACGGCGGCGACATGGATACAGCGGATCGCCTTGCCGAACGAGTACGCGACAGCTGGCGCGAAGCCGGCGCGGCACGGCTCGTCACGGTAACTCCCGGCTGCCTGGGCACGCTGCGCCGCGCTCTTCCGGATGTCAGCGTGACCGATCCAGTGACCCTGCTTGCGGAACGCAGCGACCGCCTGAGCTTTCGCTCGTTGGAGCGACGTGTTGCCCTGCATCTTCCCTGCACGCAGCTCAATGTCGCGCGTAGCGAATCGGCCCTGCAAATGCTTCTGAGCAAAGTGCCATCGCTGGATCTCGCCATCGTGCCGCGCCCGCCCCACTGCTGTGGCGCGGCGGGTACGCACATGCTTGAGTTCCCCGAGCGGGCGGCGCGCCTTCGCGAGGGCGTGCTGGGACAGATCGCCACCTTGGCGCCACAGCAGTTGTTGTCGTCCAATATCGGATGCCGCCTGCATCTGGCTGCAGGCATGGATGAACACGGTGCGCACTGGCCGCACATGCATCCGCTCACGCTGCTGGCGCAGCAATTGGAGAACTCGCCATGAACGCACGCACGCTTTCCCCGCTCGACCGCCTGCTCGCCGGCATCGAACGCGCACTGGAAACCGTGTCCGGCGCACCGGAAGCGGCCCGCCCTTCACCGGCAGACACCTTTGATGAAGCGGATATGGACGAGGCCGAGCGCCGCCATGCCGCCGGCCTCATGCGCATCAACCACACCGGTGAGGTGTGTGCGCAAGCGCTGTACGACGGCCAGGCCGCACTGGCGCGCAACGAGGACATCCGCGAACACCTGCTGCACGCCGCCGCTGAGGAAACCGATCACCTCGCCTGGTGTGCGGATCGCCTGAAGGAGTTGGACAGCCGCCCCAGCCTGTTCAACCCGCTGTGGTATGCGGGCAGTTATGCCATCGGCGCTATCGCAGCCCTGGCGGGCGACCCGGTGAGCCTCGGTTTTGTGGTGGAAACGGAGCGCCAGGTGGAGGCGCACCTGGAAGAACACCTCGACAAGCTGCCCCCGCAGGACGAACGCTCGCGTGCTGTGCTGTCGCAAATGCAGGCGGATGAGATCCGGCATGCGCACAACGCGCGTGAGCGTGGCGGCATAGATTTGCCGTTTCCCATTCCTGGCGTGATGCATCTGACGTCGATGGTGATGAAGGCGGTGGCCTATCGGGTCTGAGGACCACGTCACCCGCCGCTCCCTCGAAAGAAAGAGAGGGAATAAAAAAAACCCGCCTTTCGGCGGGTTTTTCGTTACATCAGGTTGCGGCCGTGGAAGAGCTCTTCGATCTCGCGGCGCAACAGCGACTCAATGCGCTGGCGCTCCTTGAACGAGAGGTCATCTGCGTGGGCCTCGAACAGGTACGTATCCAGGTCGAAGTCCTTGATGTGCATCTTCGTGTGGAACATGTTTTCCTGGTACACGTTCACGTCGAACATCTCGTACTTCTGACGGATGTGCTTCGCCAGGTAGTCCTGCACCGAGTTGATCTTGTGATCGATGAAGTGCTTCTTGCCCTTCACGTCACGCGTGAAGCCGCGCACGCGGTAATCCGCGATAACGATGTCCGACTCGAAGCTGTCGATCAGGTAGTTCAGGGCCTTCAGGGGCGAGATCACGCCACAGGTGGCCACGTCGATGTCCGCGCGGAAGGTCGCAATGCCGTTGTGCGGATGCGTTTCCGGGTAGGTGTGGACCGTAATGTGGCTCTTGTCCAGGTGGGCAACCACCGCATCGGAGATGGTGTCGCGACCCAGCTTCTCCACCACCGGCTCCTCGGAAATGAGGATGGTGACGGACGCTCCTTGCGGATCGTAGTCCTGACGTGCAATGTTCAGGATGTTGGCACCGATGATCTCGGCCACATCCGTCAGGATCTGGGTGAGACGGTCGGCGTCATACTGTTCATCAATGTATTCGATGTAACGTTGGCGCTGTTCTTCAGACACCGCATAGCAGATGTCATAGATGTTGAAGCTCAGGGCCTTGGTCAGGTTATTGAAGCCCTGCAGACGCAAACGCGGAAGCGGTTTAACCACAACGACTCTCCATGGCCGGGGATGGGGCCAGCAGTAGAGGCGGGTTAGCTACAAGGGTCCCCGCTGGATAATTCGACGTGAAAGCACGAAGCTTCCACGACCCTTGTGACCGGATCGCGACAAAGGGATCGCGTCCGAAAGACCGTGAAGTATGCGGCAAAAAAAAGGAAAACTGAACCTTCGGCAGGTCAGGTTAGTTTGCCATAATGCCCGGAGGGGGGAAGATTGGGACTTATCGGGGGCCGCTTGCGGGCCCCGTTTGAATCTACGGGATCTAACGTGGCGCAACTCAAATATCAGCTACAGCAAGCCTTTGAACGTTCCCAGGCGCCAGCAAACTTTGCACCGGACCCGGCCTCGATGGAGCGCTTTCTGGCGCTTTGCCATCGCCGGCGTTACCCGGGCAAAACCGCCATTATCCGACCGGGCGACCCGGCCAACACGCTGTATTACATCGTGGACGGCTCGTTGGCCGTCTGCACGGAGGACGAACAAGGCCGCGAATTGATCCTGGCCTACCTGAGCCGTGGCCAGTTCATCGGGGAGATGGGCCTGTTCGTGGAGCAGGCGCAGCGTGAGTCCATGGTGCGTACCCGTACGGCCTGCGAGATGGCCGAGATCAGCTACGAACGTCTGTTCCAGCTGATGGAGGGGCCGCTCCGCGAGGAGTGCCCGAAGATCCTGTTCGCGATTGGCTCCCAGCTGACCCATCGCCTGCTGCGCACCTCGCGCCAGGTCAGCCGCATGGCCTTCATGGATGTCACCAACCGCATCTCCAAGACGCTGCTGGACCTGTGCCAGGAGCCGGATGCGATGACCCATCCTGAGGGCACCCAGATCCGCATTTCCCGCCAGGAAGTGAGCCGTATCGTGGGTTGTTCACGCGAAATGGTCGGCCGTGTGCTCAAGCAGTTGGAAGAGCAAGGCATGATCGACGTAGCCGGCAAGACCATCGTGGTCCGCGGAACACGCTGAACGTTCCGCAGCCCCAACGAAAGAACCCGGCCTCGGCCGGGTTCTTTTTTGCGTGCCGAACACCCACCGACCAGGCCCTTCAGGCCGTGGCGCTGCGCTTCGGGTTGCCGGGCTGGTAGACCATGTAAACGTCCGCCCGCTCGTAGTGCGAGCCCGGACGGGTCGATGGCTGCAACACGAAACCGACCTGCTCGTACATGCGCAAGGCTGTCTTCAGGCGGCTATTGGACTCCAGAAACAGCTCCTTGCCGCCACGCCGGTGGAATTCGGCGATGGCCGCTGCCAGCAAGCTGCGGCCGGCGCCCATGCCGCGGAAAGTCTCGTCTACGCCCATCTTGGACAACTCGTAGACACCAGGCGACTCCTGCAGCAGCGCGCAGGTACCGATAACCTCCCCAGCCAAACGTGCAAAGAAGATCGCACCACCCGGCGCAATCACGTAGCGCTCCGGATCACCCAGCATCTCGCGATCGATATCCTCGATACGGAAGTGGCGTTCGAGCCACTGGGCATTGAGCCGGTAGAAGTGGGCCTTCAGGGCGGGCTCGTAAGACACCACCTCCAGCGCCGCCGAGGTCAACGCGGCGTGCTCGGCCAGCATAGCCTCGACCACCGGCCGCTCCTGCAGGGCGGCTTCCGTCGCGGCCAGGGCGTCGAGCAACGTCCCCAGCCCCTCTTCGCCCAGTGATCTCACAATGCCCCGGCGCACCGATACCCAGATCGGGCCCAGCGCCGACAGGTCCGCTCGCCCCTTGTCGGTCAACGCGAGCAGGCTGCGGCGGCCGTCTTGAACGTCCTTCTTGCGGCAGACCAGGCCGGCGTCCACCAGCTTGTCGGCCAACTGGCTAACGCCCGAATGCGTCTGCCCGATAGCCTGCGCCACATCGCTGACGGTGGTTTCGCCGTTCTCCCAAAGGAAGCGCAGCACCGGGAACCAGCGCGATTCCACCCCGGCGCCACAGGTGCGATAGACCTCATCGACGGCCGCGTAGAAGTGGTCACTGAGCGACTTCAACCGGCTGCCAAGCGCCAGCTGGGCAAGCGAAGGGAGGTACATCCGACTACCCTCGAACCTATTATGTAAGTACTAACGTAATTCGATCCCCGAACCGGGACAAGCCCGACTCCCGCGACGCCATGCCAGGCATCGCCAGCCACAGGACGAACCTCCCCGCCCCGCGGCCGCGCACAGGGTGCACCCGGACGGGGTAAAAGCCGGTTAGAACCAGTCGACGCGCGTAATCGTGCGCCCGAGGGCCTTTTCCAGCTTCTTGCAGAGCTTGGGCGTGCCATTGACCAGCACAGCCTCCGCCGCAGGCTTCAGCATGGGGGCATCGACCAGCGAGTCGCTATAGGCCACATGCCACT
>NZ_JAELTQ010000538.1 GCF_016428905.1 Dyella sp. ASV24
TCGTCCCCAATAATCAGCGACACGTCCGGCGAAGAATGCGCCGAAGGCGCAGCCCAGCAGCATGGAGGCCACCTCGAAGCCAATCGCCGCCGAACTCGAATGAAAGGCCTGCTTGAGGCCATCCACCTGTCTCTTATACACATCTGACGCTGCCGACGAAGCTGGAATGGTGGGGGTGTGGGGGGGGGGGGGGGGGTGGGGGGGGGGGGGGGGGGGGGGGGGGGGGGGGGGGGGGGGGGGGGGGGGGGGGGGGGGGGGGGGGGGGGGGGGGGGGGGGGGGGGGGGGGGGGGGGGGGGGGG
>NZ_JAELTQ010000539.1 GCF_016428905.1 Dyella sp. ASV24
CCCCCCCCCCCCCCCCCCCCCCCCCCCCCCCCCCCCCCCCCCCCCCCCCCCCCCCCCCCCCCCCCCCCCCCCCCCCCCCCCCCCCCCCCCCCCCCCCCCCCCCACCCCCCCCCCCCCCCCCACACCCACACCATTCCAGCTTCGTCGGCAGCGTCAGATGTGTATAAGAGACAGGAGCTGGACCGCGCGGAGTTGCTCTCCGTGCAGGACGACGATCTGGACGATGCGTCTTCTGTACCGGCCATCTAGGTCTTTGCCACGCTGATCGGCTTCACTTCGGTGCTGTCCAAATAGGGCCGC
>NZ_JAELTQ010000540.1 GCF_016428905.1 Dyella sp. ASV24
TCAGGTCCGCGCCCATTCGACGCGCGCGCTGCACTGCATCGATGAAGGTCTGCCCCGTGTCATCAACGGTTTCACACGACAACACGTTGGCCCCCAAGGAGGCACAGGCGGCGGCAAGGTAAGGACCTGTCTCTTATACACATCTGACGCTGCCGACGAAGCTGGAATGGTGGGGGTGTGGGGGGGGGGGGGGGGGGTGGAGGGGGGGGGGGGGGGGGGGGGGGGGGGGGGGGGGGGGGGGGGGGGGGGGGGGGGGGGGGGGGGGGGGGGGGGGGGGGGGGGGGGGGGGGGGGGGGGGGG
>NZ_JAELTQ010000541.1 GCF_016428905.1 Dyella sp. ASV24
CGGTGTTATCGAAGTGGGCCACGTAACGGGGCGGCAACTCGCCGGTGCTCTGCGCAAACCAATCGCGCCAA
Source organism: Dyella sp. ASV24 (assembly GCF_016428905.1). Classification (GTDB taxonomy): domain Bacteria; phylum Pseudomonadota; class Gammaproteobacteria; order Xanthomonadales; family Rhodanobacteraceae; genus Dyella. The sequence goes on from NZ_JAELTQ010000541.1 coordinate 72, forward strand.
CGATCGCCGGGATCGCCAAGCAATGGCCATCGACCTGCGTCTGTCTCTTATACACATCTGACGCTGCCGACGAAGCTGGAATGGTGTGGGTGGGGGGGGGGGGGGGGGGGGGGGAGGGGGGGGGGGGGGGGGGGGGGGGGGGGGGGGGGGGGGGGGGGGGGGGGGGGGGGGGGGGGGGGGGGGGGGGGGGGGGGGGGGGGGGGGGGGGGGGGGG
>NZ_JAELTQ010000542.1 GCF_016428905.1 Dyella sp. ASV24
GGATGATGTTCGCTTCGGTCAGCGGCAGATAGTTGTCTTGCGTATCCGCATTGCGCTGGATCAGCGCGGGTGAAAAGGCGAGCTTCCCGTCGGCCTGCCGGGTGGGTAGATCCACCACATAGGAAGCTGTCTCTTATACACATCTGACGCTGCCGACGAAGCTGGAATGGTGTTGGGGTGGGGGGGGGGGGGGGGGGGGGGGGGGGGGGGGGGGGGGGGGGGGGGGGGGGGGGGGGGGGGGGGGGGGGGGGGGGGGGGGGGGGGGGGGGGGGGGGGGGGGGGGGGGGGGGGGGGGGGGGG
>NZ_JAELTQ010000543.1 GCF_016428905.1 Dyella sp. ASV24
GGCCGATGCCAAGCTTTACTGGCGACGACCCCGCCCGTCGGTGACCTCTGACCAGGTGCATCCGCTGTCCAAGGAGAAACCGGACGATTGGAGCTATCCGAGCGGGCACGCCACTTTCGGCTATACCTGTCTCTTATACACATCTGACGCTGCCGACGAAGCTGGAATGGTGTTGGTGGGGGGGGGGGGGGGGGGGGTGGGGGGGGGGGGGGGGGGGGGGGGGGGGGGGGGGGGGGGGGGGGGGGGGGGGGGGGGGGGGGGGGGGGGGGGGGGGGGGGGGGGGGGGGGGGGGGGGGGGGG
>NZ_JAELTQ010000544.1 GCF_016428905.1 Dyella sp. ASV24
CGCCGTGGCCATGACCTATCTCAGTGAAGAGATGCACCCCGAATCCATCGGTCTTGGCATGGGGTTGTACATCAGTGGCAACGCCATCGGCGGTATGGGCGGACGGTTGGTAGCGGGTGTGCTGGCCCTGTCTCTTATACACATCTGACGCTGCCGACGAAGCTGGAATGGTGGGGGTGTGGGGGGGGGGGGGGGGGGGGGGGGGGGGGGGGGGGGGGGGGGGGGGGGGGGGGGGGGGGGGGGGGGGGGGGGGGGGGGGGGGGGGGGGGGGGGGGGGGGGGGGGGGGGGGGGGGGGGGG
>NZ_JAELTQ010000545.1 GCF_016428905.1 Dyella sp. ASV24
CGTGGAAGAGGCCGTCGAGCGCGGGTGGGTATTCGCCACGCTCATGTTCGGTGAGGCGCAGGTGCGTACCGGCTATCTGATTCTGGGCATCCTGCGCACCCGGCACCTGCGCAACGCGCTGGTGGCCCTGTCTCTTATACACATCTGACGCTGCCGACGAAGCTGGAATGGTGGGGGGGTGGGGGGGGGGGGGGGGGGGGGGGGGGGGGGGGGGGGGGGGGGGGGGGGGGGGGGGGGGGGGGGGGGGGGGGGGGGGGGGGGGGGGGGGGGGGGGGGGGGGGGGGGGGGGGGGGGGGGGG
>NZ_JAELTQ010000067.1 GCF_016428905.1 Dyella sp. ASV24
GCCTACGGCTTTCGCCGCGGAGAATCCGCAGCCCGCTGACGGTGCTGCCGCTGCGCCGACTGCGGCCGATAGCGCCAAGAACCTCGAAAGCATTTCGGTGATTGGCCAGGGCGAGACCCGCCAGGTTCAGCGCGTCACCGTGCAGGACACCAAGGTGCTGCCGGCGGGTACCAGCATTCAGAAGGTGCTCAACCGCATCCCCGGCGTGAACGTGCAGTCCAACGACGCGTTTGGCGCCAACGAGGAATCGCAGACCATCAGCCTGCGCGGTTTCAACACCGTGCGTTTGGGCTACACGCTGGATGGCCTGCCGCTGGGTGATAACGCCTACGGCAACTACAACGGCTTGAACATCAGCCGCGCCATGCTTTCGGAGAACTTCGGCGGTGTGGAGCTGGCCTCCGGTATTGGCAGCCTGGGCACCGCGTCGACCAGCAACCTGGGCGGCACCGTTCAGTACTACACCGATGATCCGTCGACCACGTTCGGTGGCCGTGTCAGCCAGACCTTCGGCAGCGATCAGAACCGCCGCACCTATCTGCGCCTGGACACGGGCGACTACCACGGCTTCTCCATGTACGTGTCCGGCGTGCGCGCCACCGCCGACATGTGGGCGCCGCCGGGTTCGCCGACCACCACCAAGCAGTACAACACCAAGGCGGTGTACCAGTTCGACGGTGGCAAGATCACGGCCTTCGCCGATAACTCGCGCACCTCGCAGGCTGACTACGCCTACCTTTCCAAGAGCGGCATGGCGCGTGGTCTCGGTTGGGACTGGAACCTGTATGCGCCGGATTGGAAGCGTGCGGTGGCCGCGGCTTACTGTGCGCCGATCTACACCAAGGGCGGCAAGGCCGATCCGCGCTGCGGGTTCTCCGGTGGTGTGGACAACATCGACGACGCCTACTACCAGAGCCGCGCCCTGCGCCGCGATGACCTGTATTACCTCGCGGGCGATTTCTTCCCCAGCGACACGGTGACCCTGCATACGCAGGTCTATCACCATGAGAACGGTGGCCAGGGTCACTGGTGGGCGCCGGGTCAGCCGTCGTACCCGGGCACTGCGCAGGAAGTGCCGATCTCCATCCGCAGCACCAACTACACCATCAACCGCAACGGCGCGATTGCGTCGGCGACGTGGGACGTGGGCAGCCATCACGTGGAAGGCGGCGTGTGGTACGAGAACAACCATCACTCGGTGCAGCGTAATTTCTATTGGATCACCGGCCCGGTCAGTGATGACAACTACCTCAGCGATCCGAATCGCCGCTTGTTCTATCAGAAGTACACCATCATCACGCGCCAGGCCTACCTGCAGGACAGCTTCAAGCTGCTGGATGACCGCCTGAGCATCGACGTAGGTGTAAAGAGCCCGCACGTGAGCATGCGCGCGCAGGAAGTGCCGGGCGTGGCGGTGGAAGCACCCGTCGCCAACGGCCGTCTCAACGCCAGCAAGGCGCTGCTGCCGGAAGCGGGTATTGGCTACCAACTGGGCCACGGGCAGGAAGTGTTCCTGTCGTACGCCAAGAACATCGCCGCCTTCCAGGGCGGTGGCGCCAGCGGTCCGCTGCTGGTCACGCAGTCGTCGTTCAATGCCACGCAGGGCAACCTGAAGCCGGAGCAGTCCCGCACCATCGAAGGCGGCTACCGTGTGGTGCAGAAGGAGTTCGAAGCCTCCGTCGCCGTGTACGACGTCAACTTCAACAACCGTCTGCTCTCACTCAATCCGTGTCCGAGCATCCAGCAGGGCACCACGCCGGCGTGTACTACGCGCTTCTATAACGTGGGCTCGGTGAGCAGCCACGGTACGGAACTCACCTTTATCTGGAAGCCGTTCGACCACTTCGAGTGGTACAACTCGGCCTCGTTCAACCGCTCCACCTACGACAACAACTACCAGCAGAACGGCGTGACCATTCCCACCCAGGGCAAGATCACGGTGGATACGCCCAACAAACTGTTCGCCAGCGAAATCAGCTGGGTGTATGGCCCGTGGAATGTCGGCCTGCGCGGCAAGTACACCGGCACGCGCTACTACACCTATACCAATGATCAGGGCTTTGGCGGTTATACGTCCTTTGATCTGGGTGCCGGTTACGACTTCGGCGCGATGTATGGCCTGACCGACGTGAAGCTGTCGCTCAACGTCACCAACCTGACCGACAAACGTTATGCGTCCAACCTCACCGCGTTCGCCAATACCGACCCCAACGGTCGTGCGCTGGCGTTCCACGCGAGTGCGCCGCGGCAGAGCTTCCTGACGCTGGATGTGAAGTTCTGATCGATGTTTGAACGTAGCGTCATCGCGACTTCGGCCGCTATGACGCTACGGCGCTGGTTCCCGCGGAACCACCACCACGCTGGCCCCATAGGGCGTGTGGAAGGTGCCCTTCGCATAGTCGATGGCCATCTGCATGTATCCCGATGCATAGCGCGTGCTGACGCGTTCGCCATCGGGCTTCAACTCGTACTCCGTCATGCCGTGTTCGGCATGCGGGAACAGGGCGACGGTGATCGGCAAGCCCTTCAATTGAAGGGACGTGAGTCGACGCCAGGTTTCGCCGCTGGGCGCGTCGATATCGTCCTCGCCGAGCTGCCACAGCTGCGGCGTCTTGAGTTTGCGCAGGACCGCCATCGAGTCGTAATGCCATGGCGTGTTCCATGAGGCATAGGGCTTGCCCTTCTCTCGGATCTCGTCGCTGCTCATCGGCAGCACCATGTAGCTGAAATCGCCGCGCACATCCTTGTACCAGGGTTCCTTGCTGTACTTCGCCTTGGCCACCTCGAGCTGGTTGAAGCCTTGCGTAAGGTTGCTGGACAGGATCAGGCCGATGGCATCGGAAAGCTGCCAGGCCTTGTCGATCACTGCTTGGTCGTACCCCTTTTTATGGAGATAGAACGCGACCGCTTCGCGATCCTCTTCCAGCGGTGATACCGCAAGGCCGTAGCCAACGATCACGAAGTCGACCTTGGTGCGCGTGGCGGCGAGGGGTGCGACCCAGCCGCCTTGGCTGCCACCGCGATAGCCCACGCGCCCGGCGCGTGCGCCGGCCAGTCGGCGCGCTTCGGCCACGGCGGCTACGGCGTCGTTGGCAAGCACGCTGTAGTCCTGTGTATAAGTTCCGTCGGAAGCGCCAGTGCCACGCTTGTCATACACGAACGCGCCGACGCCTTCGGCGGGAAGTTCGCGCTGCATGAAGTCGAACTGCCGGGCCGAGTCGTGCTCAGCGCCATGCACCAGCACGATCACGGGCACCTTGGCCTGGCCGGGCGGCAGGAGGAGGCGGCCCACCAGCTTGGTGCCGCCGTCGCCTTTGAAGGTGGTCTCCTGCACCTGCAATGGAATGCGCTGGGCCGCCATCCCGTTGAAGCTGAGCTTGCCGCTGGCGCAATCGCCAAAGCGGACGTCCTTGCCGTCGGGGCGATCGGTCCAGCCGAGGGTGCTGGTCCACACATCGTTGACGCCGTGCGTCAGTTTGCCGGTGCTGCCGTCGATGCGCCGCCAGCGCAGCGCATCGCTGTCAGTCGGGGCGATATCCAGTGTGCTGCCGTCGCTGAGGCGATACGCGCCGACATGGCAGTCCGTGGCAGGTGCGGCACTGGCCAGCAGGGCGGCGAGCAAGGTGGCGAGCATGGACGTTCCCCGGCAAGGTGCAATGGCTGCACGCTAGCAAGCGCCGGAATGAGGGGCATTGGCCGCAAGTCACGCCGGTGCCATCAGTCATGGCTGTCGGGTGCCTTGCGATCAAACGCGATGTCGACATCTTGTCAATGAATCGACATGCACGGCCGTCACGATGTCTGGATCACTGCGCCGCAAGGGCGCGTCGGAACGCATGCAAAGGAGTAGCCGTGGGTCGTTTATGCTGGGCCATCATGATGGCGGGTGCACTGGTGATGACTGCCAATAGTCAGGCAAACGAAGCGCCGCTGGCGAAGAAGGTGCTGGTGATCGGGCATCGTGGCGCAAGTGCGCTGCGGCCGGAGCACACGCTGGCGTCCTACGGCAAGGCTATCGCCGACGGCGCGGATTTCATCGAGCCGGATCTGGTGATGACCAAGGATGGCGTGCCGGTCGCGCGCCACGAGAACGAGATCAGCGGCACCACCGACGTGGCGCAGCATGCGGAGTTCGCCTCACGCAAAACCACCAAGACCATCGATGGCGAGAAGGTCACGGGCTGGTTTACCGAAGACTTCACGCTGACCGAGCTGAAGACGCTGCGCGCCCGTGAGCGTCTGCCGCAGTTTCGCAGCACGGCATACGACGGCCAGTTCCAGATCCCCACGCTGGACGAGATCATTGACTTCGTGGCTACGGAGTCGGCTACGCAGGGCCGCGTGATCGGCATCATTCCCGAGATCAAGCACGGCACATATTTCCAGAAGGCCGGCCTGCCGATGGAAGACCGCGTGCTGGCGATCCTCGCCGCACACACGTACACGCGCACTGCGCCGGTGGAGATCCAGTCGTTCGAGATCGCCAACCTGCGCTATCTGCGCGGCAAGCTGGGCAAGGATCATCCGAACATCCGCCTGCTGCAATTGCTCGGCGACGCCAAGGAAGAGCCGTACGACGTCGTGGCCGCCGGCAAGAAGCTGACCTTCGCGCAGATGATGACGCCGGCCGGCCTGCGCGACATCGCTGGTTATGCCGATGCGATTGGCCCGAACATCCGTTCGATCATTCCACTGGCTGCCGACGGCACGCTGGGCAAGCCCACCTCGCTGGCGCATGACGCGCATGCGGTGAAGCTGGAGCTGCATCCGTACACCTTCCGCCCGGAGAACTATTTCCAGGCGAAGAATTTCTGGCAGGGCAGCGACCCCAAGACGTTCAACGAAGCAGGCTCCATTGCCGAGATCCGGGCCTATCTCGATGCTGGCGTGGATGCGTTCTTCACCGATGATCCCGCCATCGGACGCAAGGCCCTCGACGGCCGCTGAGCCGACTGATTCAGCCATAGCCTTCGCTCGTCATCTGGCGCTCGCCGGGTGACGAGTTTGGCTACCTACGCTCCCAAGACCTCACATACGGTGACCTGACGATGCGCCTGTCCCCTTTCCTTTGTGCCGCCGGTTTTCTGTCCCTTGCCCTCAGCCTTCCCGTTGCAGCAGCGCCGGTGCTGATGATCTCCATCGACGGCCTGCGCCCCGCCGATGTACTGCAGGCTGAGCAACGTGGCCTGCATCTTCCGAATCTGCAGGCGTTCCTGAAACAGGGTGCCTATGCCGAATCAGTGCGTGGCGTGCTGCCCACGTTGACCTATCCCAGCCACACCACCTTGATCACCGGTGTGTCGCCGGCGCTGCACGGCATCGGCGGCAACCTCACGTTCGACCCGTACAACAAGAACCAGCAGGGCTGGGATTGGTACGCCAGCGATATCAAGGTGCCCACCCTGTGGGATGCCGCGCATGCAGCGGGCCTGCATACGGCCAACGTGCATTGGCCAGTGAGCGTGGGTGCGCAGGTGGACTGGAACCTGCCGCAGATCTGGCGCACCGGCACGGCGGACGATCGCAAGCTGCTCGCAGCACTCGCCACGCCGGATCTGCTGCCCTCGCTGGAGCATGACCTTGGCCCGTATGCGGACGGCATCGACGAGAGCATGGCCGGTGACCGCACGCGCGCGCACTTCGCGGTGAAGCTGCTGGAGACGCGCAAGCCGGACTTCATGACGGCTTACCTGACCGCGCTGGATCACGAGCAGCACGTCAGCGGGCCGGATACGCCGCAGGCCAAGGCGGTGCTCGGTCAGATCGACGAGCTGGTCGGCGAGCTGGTGCAGGCTGCGCACCGCGTGCATCCCGATGGCGTGGTCGTGGTGGTGTCGGATCACGGCTTCCTGCCGGTACAGAGTGACGTGAACCTCTATGCGCCATTCATCGCGGAAGGACTCGTCACGATCAAGGATGGCGCCGTCACGGATTGGCAGGCCATGCCGTGGAATGACGGTGGCAGTGGCGCCATCGTTCTGCGCGATCCGAAGGACGCCGCTGTGCATGCGAAGGTCGAGGCACTGCTGACGCGTTTGCAGAAGGATCCGGCGTACGGCATCGCCAACGTGTTGAGCAAGGCACAGGTAGAGAAGGACGGCGGCACGCCGCTGGCCCAGTGGTTCGTGATGTTCAAGCCGGGCTTCGAAATGGGCATCAAGCCGGATGCACCGATGCCGGCACCCGGCCACTACCTGGGCATGCACGGCTACGATCCGTCGCTTGCGCAGATGCGTTCCACCTTCCTGATGCAGGGCAAGGGCGTGCCGTCGAACAAGAATCTCGGTGATATCGATATGCGCGATATCGCGCCGACGGTTGCACGCATGCTTGGCGTCAGTCTGCCGCAAGCGCAGGGCAAGTCACTGCTTCCGTGATCGTGGGCGACAACGCGTGTTGCTTCGCGTTGTCGCATTTCACTGCAGTTTTTCGAACTTTTTTAAATACGCCTGTAACCGCTGTTACACACGACGCCTTCACGATTTCCTAATCCGTTCGAAAGGTTTGGACGGCTATTTCCCTTTTGATTTTTCCACTAGAGAACGTGCGGATTCACGGAGAATCCGCGCGCAAGGATTCGTCATGCCCAAGCTTTCCCTTCGCAGGACCGCGATCGCGCTGGCAACACTGGCATCGCTTCACGGCGGCATCGTGTTCGCCGACGACCTGAACCCAGCCGCTGCGCCCGCGGCCCCTGTCGCCGATGCGGCCGACGCCTCGGCCAACACCAGCCGCGACAAGGCCAAGACCATGGAGGCCGTGTCGGTGGTCGCGTCCGGCGAAACGCGTCAGGTGCAGAAGGTCACCAGCGAGGATCTGCAGCAGCTTGCGCCGGGCACGAGCCCGCTGAAGGCCATCGACAAGCTGCCGGGCGTGAACTTTCAGGCGGCGGACCCGTGGGGCGACTACGAGTGGTCCACGCAGATCACGCTGCACGGCTTCGACCAGAGCCGCCTCGGCTTCACGCTGGATGGCATTCCGCTCGGCAACATGAGCTACGGCACCACCACCGGTCTGCAGGTAACACGCGCCATCAGCAGCGACAACATCAGCACGGTGGAACTCGCACAGGGCGCGGGTGCGTTGGGCACGGCATCGAACACCAATCTCGGCGGCACCATCCAGTTCTACTCCGCTGATCCGGATCAGGTGGCGGGTGCGCGCATCAATCAGGTCATCGGCTCCGATTCCACCACGCGTACCTTCGTGCGCCTGGATACGGGCGACTACCACGGCTTCTCGATGTACGTGTCGTATGACCATGCGTCGACGGACAAGTGGAAGGGCTATGGCGACCAGCGCTCCGATCAGGTGAACCTGAAGTCGGTGTACCAGTGGGATAGCGGCAGTGTGAGCCTGTTCTTCGACAACTCGCGCCGCAAAGAATACGACTACATGGATCTGTCCCTCGCCAGCCAGAAGGCACTGGGCTGGAACTGGGATTACCTGCAGCCGAACTGGGGCGCTGCGGTGCAGATCGCCAACGCATACAACGGCAAGGGCGCGTATCCGGGCATGCTGTCGGCGTTGCCGGCGGGTTATGACTTGGTGGACTCGACCTACTACGCGGGTGGTGGCATCCGTCGTGACAACCTCGCGGGTCTCAGTGGCACCTTCAACCTCAGCGATCACACCACGCTGAACCTTGGCACCTATTACCACGACAACCGTGGCGAAGGTCAGTGGGCGACGCCGTACGTGGCTTCCTCGGCCACCGTGCCGCTCGCCATGCGCACCACCGATTACGGCCTGGACCGCTACGGCGGCACCGGCTCGCTGCTGTTCTCGCTGGGCAACAACGATATCGAAGTGGGTTTCTGGGCGGAGAACGCCAAGACCAACCAGGAGCGTAACTACTTCTATCTGACCGGCGCGTACGACTACCTGAGCAATTTCTACGAGAACAACGAGCCGTTCGCTCGTGGTTTCTTCCAGCACTACACCACGCAGACCCGCATGGCTTATGCGTCGGACACCATCCACTTGATGGATGATCGTCTCACTGTGAACTTCGGCGCCAAGGCGTTGGGCGTGACCAATGCGGCCGACTCGCTGGTGGCGAGCAGTGCGCTGGCGGCCGGCAGCATTCGTGCCAGCGATGCGTTCCTGCCGCAGGCTGGCGTGAACTACAAGATCGACGCCAACCAGGAGGTGTATGCCTCTTACAGCAAGAACCTCTCGGCCTACGGCTTCCTGCCCTTCAGTCAGTCGCAGACGGCATTCAACGCCAGCAAGAGCTCGCTCAGCCCCGAGCAGTCGCAGACATTCGAGCTGGGCTATCGCGTGCATGGCGATACCATCGAAGCCTCGGCCGATGCGTACTACACGCGCTTTACCAACCGCATGCTGGCCGTGTCGCCGTGCAGCGCCGTGCAGACCTGCTCGGCGATCCTCAATAACGTGGGTTCGGTGAAGAGCACGGGCGTCGACCTGGCGGTGATCTGGCGTCCGGTGGAACACCTGCGCTGGCTCAACTCGTTGTCGTACGACAACTCCAAGTACCAGGACGATTACCTCAACAACGGTGTGGTGGCGACCGAAGGCAAGTACGTGGTCGGCATTCCCACCTGGATGTTCACCAGCAACGTGAGCTACAGCTTCGGTGGCTTCACCGCCACGCTGGACGGCAAGTACACCGGCCGCCGCTACATCACCTATATCAACGATTCCCAGGTACCCTCGTACTGGCTGTTCAACGCCGGCATGAACTATGACTTGGGCGCGCTGTCCTTCGTAAAGGACCTGAGCCTGGGCCTGAACGTGACCAACCTGTTCAACAAGCGCTACTTTGCGACGACGGGCACCAACGGTTACGTGGCCTCGGACCCGCAGGGCTGGAACCAGACGTTGATGGCAGGCGCTCCGCGCCAAGTGTTCTTCAACATCAACGCTAAGTTTTAAGGCGACACTGAGTAAGTATCGCCGTCGTCACCCGTCCTGTCTGTTCGCAGGCCACAGGACGGTTGACGACGGCAGACCGGGGTCTGTTGAGGCAACAGGCCGAAGGCATGTGAACAGACAGGACGGGCCCGACTTTTAAGTTTGAAATGATGGGTGATGCCTGGAAGGCCCGCAGACTGCGTCGCGCGTCTTGGCAAGACAGCCAGTCTTGCCAGCGCCGCGCGACACACCCTGCGAACCTTCCAGGCATCATGACGACGGCGATACTTACTCAGTGTCGCCTTCAACGCATGTGGAGGGCCTTCCCCCGCTTGGGGAAGGTGGAGGGGGAAACGCCGTCCCGCCGGCGTACCCGCTTCTTGCAAGCCCTCTCCCGGTGATCCGGGAGAGGGCATTTTTTTGGCCGGCCCCAGCGCCAGGGCAAATCGTTTTTTGCAGTGCGACAGCGCCCCGGAAGCCGTTGGCTCTACCATCAGGTGAGATGGATGGATCGGGGAATCCACGCATGATTGTTTCAAACGCAACGACGGGGCCTGCCTCGTCGCGCGGGATGGATGTTGCGATTGCCGTGTTGGCCGTGGGCGCCATCGCAGGTATCACGTTCGCAGCAACCGGTGAGATCGACGGCTGGCGTTGGTTGCACTGGGTCTGCAAACCGCTGACGACCTTGCTCATTCTGTGGATGGTGCTGCGGACCGATCCCGCCGTGTCCACACGCTATCGGCGCTGGATGGCGGCGGGCATGGTGGCCTCGCTGGCCGGCGATATCTTCCTGATGCTGCCGCAGGATGCTTTTGTGCCCGGCCTGGTTTCATTCCTGCTGGCGCACCTGTGCTTCATCGTGGCCCTGCTGACGGACAGCCGCTTTGCCGAACGCCCTTGGGGCATGCTGGCCTGCGTTGCCTATGGTGCGTTCAATCTGTGGGCGCTATGGCCATCGCTGCCGGATCCGTTGCACCTGCCGGTGGTGGTCTATGTGCTGGTGCTGGCCAGCATGGGCGGGCAGGCCGTGGTGCGGGTGCAGCGACACGCGATGGACGCGCTGACCGTCTCCGCGCAATGGTCCGTGGCCGGTGCGCTGCTCTTCATGCTCAGCGATACACTGCTGGCGTGGAATCGCTTCCGCTTCGTCATTCCCTTGTCGGGTCTGTGGGTGCTGGCCACGTACTACGCGGCGCTGTGGTGTTTGGCGCGTTCGGTTCGCGGGAGTCGTTGAAAAGCGATGAATACGCAGGAAATCATCATCACGTGGGCTACGCCGGTGTTCTTCGCGCTGATTGCGCTGGAGCTGCTGGTGGCGAAACTGCGCGGCCGCAGCGTGTATCACAGCAGTGATGCCATCAGCAGCCTGGGGCTGGGCGTGATCTCGCAGATCGTCGCGGTCTTCAGCAAGCTGCTCACGCTGGGCATCTATGCGTGGTGCGTGCAGCGCTTCGCGCTCTTTGCGTTGCCCGCGGATAGCGTGTGGGTGTGGATCAGCGCGTTGCTGATCTATGACTTCTGTTACTACTGGCTGCATCGCGCGGGGCATGAGGTGAACATCCTCTGGGCGGCGCACGTGGTGCATCACCAGAGCGAGGACTACAACCTCTCCACCGCGTTGCGTCAGACGGGCAGCGGCATGCTGCTGGGTTGGCTGTTCTACCTGCCGATGGCCGTCATTGGCTTTCCGCTGGAAGTGTTCGTGGTGGTGGCGCTGATCGATCTGCTTTACCAGTTCTGGGTGCACACCGAACTGGTGGGTCGACTGGGCTGGTTCGATCGGGTGTTCTGCTCGCCCTCCAACCATCGCGCACATCATGCGGTCAACGACAAATATCTCGACAAGAACTACGGCGGCATCCTGATCCTCTGGGATCGTCTGTTCGGCACCTTCATCGAGGAGGACGACACCGACCCGCCGATCTACGGCACGCGCTCACCGCTGCGTAGCTGGAATCCGCTGTGGGCCAATGCCGAGGTGTACTGGGCGACGGCCAAGGATGCATGGCATGCGCGCCGCTGGCGCGACAAGTTGCTGGTGTGGATCAAGCCGCCGGGCTGGCGTCCTGCGGATGTGGCGGAGCGTTTCCCCAAGCCGGCGTTCGACATCGGGCGTGCGCGCTATCTGCCTTTGTTGTCGCGCGGTCTTACCTTCTACAGCCTGGTGCAGTTCGCCTTGCTGTTGGGTATGGCGGTGCAGTTTCTCGATCTCGCCAAGCATCTGGCAGCGACGGAACTGGTGGGCTACGCGGTGTTCCTGGTGCTCAGCCTTTCGGCCATCGGCGCGCTGACCGAAGGGCGTCGCCTCGGCGTTGCTCTGGAATTGGCGCGATTGCTGGCCACCGCGGCCATTCCGCTGCTCACAGGCGGATGGTTCGGCGTGCCACATCTGGATGGCAGGGTCGTGGCTGTATGGGTCGCCATTCCCATGCTGAGTGCTCTGGTGCTTGGCTGGCTGGCCGTCTCGACCGCCAGTCGCGAAGACCCGGAAAAGGCCATTCCCGGATAAAAAGGCCCAGGACGAATGGCACTACCGCGCAGCTGCAGCATGGCAGGGGCGGGTGCATTCGTTATGATCGAGGTTTCGAGTCTGTTCGATACCTTTCAGTGGCTCGCGCCAGGAGCTGTTTGCCCGCCAGACGAGGAAGTGTATGTCGATACACGACCGAGTGATGACGAAGTATGGTGGGCGCAGATGGCCAACGCGGGCCACTGAAAGGTATCGAACAGACTCTTTTTCTCGGGGATGAGCCGATGGGTTTCCTTAGTAAGTTAGTGCGCCACAAGCCGGTGGAGATGTTGCAGGCGGAGGCCGGCAAGCGCGGCGATTTCCGTCGCGTACTGGGTCTGTGGCAGCTCACGGCCATCGGTATCGGCGGCATTATCGGCGTCGGCGTGTTCGTGCTGGCGGGCCAGCAGGCCGCGATCAATGCCGGACCCGCCGTGATCATTTCCTTCCTCATCGCGGGTATCGCCAGCACGGCGGCGGCGCTTTGCTATGCAGAGTTCGCCGGGCTGATCCCGGTCACCGGCAGCGCCTACACCTACGGCTACGCCGTGCTGGGTGAGCTGGCGGCCTGGCTGATCGGCTGGGACCTGTTGCTGGAATATGCATTGATCGTGGCGGTGGTCGCCATCGGCTGGTCCGGCTATGTGCAGGCGGCACTCGCCAGCATGGGCATCCATCTGCCCGTGTGGGCGCAGGGTGCGATGGGCACCGGCGAAGGGCATGTGTTCAATGTCATCGCTGCGCTGATCACGCTCGGCGTTTCCGTACTGCTCACCATGCGCACCGAATGGGGCGCGCGCTTCAATACGCTGGTGGTGGCGATCAAGGTGGCGGCCGTGGCGCTGGTGATCGGCGTGGGCGTGTTCTACGTCAATCCGGCGAACTGGGTCCCGTTCATTCCCGAGCGCATCGTCGATGCCAAGGGCGTGGGGCATTTTGGTTTCCAGGGTGTCGCGACTGCGGCAGCTGTAGTGTTCTTCGCGGTGTTTGGCTACGACACGCTGACCACGGCGGCAGAAGAATCGCGCAACCCCCAGCGCGACCTGCCGCGCGCGGTGCTGTTGTCGCTGGCCATTTCGATGACGATGTATCTGGCCGTGTCGCTGGTGCTTACCGGCGTGGCGCACTACACCACGCTCAACACCGATGCGCCGGTGGCCGATGCGCTACAGGGCCTGGGTCTTCACTGGGTCGCACTGATCGTGTCGGTGTCGGCGGTATTTGGCCTGATCAGCGTGCTGTTCGCCTTCATGCTCGGCGCGTCGCGCATTTGGTACGCGCTAGCACGTGACGGCCTGCTGCCGGGCTGGTTCGCGCGCGTGCATCCGCGATACGGCACGCCCTATCGCCCGACTCTCGCGCTGGGCGTGTTTACTGCCGTGGTCGCAGGATCCACGCCCATCCAGAAGGTCGCCGAGCTGGTCAACATCGGCGTGCTCTCGGCCTTCATCGTGATCTGCAGCTCGGTCATGATCCTGCGCAAGCGCAAGCCAGACCTGCATCGTTCCTTCCGCACGCCGCTGGTGCCGCTGGTGCCGTTGATCGGCATCGCGTTCTCCATCTGGCTATTGTCGGAACTGCCTGCCATCACCTGGCAAGTGTTCCTCGGTTGGGTGAGCCTGGGCCTGCTGATCTACGTGTTCTATGGCATGCACCACAGCAAGTTGGAGAAGATGTCGTAACCGGCGTCTTCCATGAAGCAGAAAGGCCGCGAAAGCGGCCTTTTTGTTGGGCGCGCCCTCACGCAAGAAAGCTTCCTCGACCCAAAAGAAAACGGCCGCTTGCGCGGCCGTTCTCGGTATCCACTTTAGGGAGCGACGCTTAGAAGCGCACTTCCACCGAAGCGGAGTAGGTCGCCACATTCATGTTGATCTGCGACTCATCGGAACCGCCGCGGCCGTTCTTGATGTGGTAGTTGTCGTAGTTCAGGCCCAGGGCAACGTTCTTGGTGATGTCGTAACCCACGCCAGCACCGGCGTACCAGCCGTTGTTCCAGCTGCGCTGGGAAACGGTGTAGTCGCCCACCGTGGAGCCGCTGGTGGTGCGCGAACGCAGGTAGCCGCCGTGACCGGTGACATACCAGTTGTTGTAGAAGTTGTACTTGGCGTTCACGCCGAGCTGTGCCACGCGGGGCTTGGCCCAGGTGTCACCGAAGGTGTAGTCGTTCTTGACCTTGCCAAGGTAGGCGTAGCCGATTTCGGCGCCCACGATGTTGTTCCAGCGCCAGCCGAAGCGCACGTTCTGGAACACGTCGTTCTTGTCGGACACACCGCCGATGCGGTAGTTGCTCTGGCCCAGGTTGCCGGCCACGAAGAAGTTGTCGAGCTGGTTGGTGTTTTCGTCTGCCTTGGCAGCAAAAGGCGCAATAGCAACGACGGCCAATGCGGCCGCAAGGAAAGTCTTGTTCATGGAGTGCTCCATTTCTTTTTTGTGATCCGCAGCGACAACAAGGGGGGGAATGTCGCTGGGGCCGCGCGGGGTTCGCGGTAAGAAAAGGATACGGGTTTTTAACGGTTGTAAAACCCTTGACACATTTTGCGGATAGGCGAAGTTCAGACACCTCCATGACCAATGGCAGGGGGTGCGGCCTGTCAACGCCTACTAGCATCAGAGGTTCATGTTTCGTGCAGCTAGCTGATAAGCACGAACGAAGTCGATAGGAGAACCTCTTGAAAGTTTCGCGCCTCGCCTCCGCAACGCTTGCCTCGGCCCTTGGCCTGGGCAGCTTCGCGGCACTCGCCGACGTTCCTGCGCCGCAGGACATTCCGTTCAACGGCACGCTGAAGATCAACGTCGATGCGACCGATATCGCGCATCGCGTGTTTCGCGTGCACGAAACGGTGCCGGCGCAAGCGGGTCCGCTGACCCTGCTGTACCCGCAGTGGTTGCCGGGCAACCATTCGCCGACGGGTTCGATCGACAAGCTCGCTGGCCTGGTGGTGAAGGCGAACGGCAAAGTTATCCCGTGGAAGCGCGATCCGCTCAACGTGTATGCCTTCCACGTAGATGTGCCGCAGGGCGCGAGCGAAGTGGAAGTGGAGTTCCAGTTCCTTTCCGCGCAGGACACCCGTCAGGGCCGCGTGGTGATGACGCCGGAAATGCTCAACCTGCAGTGGAACTCCGTGTCTGTGTACCCGGCGGGATATTTTGCGCGCCAGGTCAAGGCGGAAACCAGCGTGACCTTCCCGGCCGGCTGGCAGTACGGCAGCGCGCTGGAGGTGGCCTCGCGTAACGGCGACACGGTGACGTTCAAGCCGATCGACTACGAAAACCTGGTCGACTCGCCCATCTACGCGGGCAAGTACTTCAAGCGTGTGGATCTGGATCCGGGTGCGAAGACGCCGGTATTCCTCAATATTGTGGCGGACGATCCGAAGTATCTGGAGATCAAGCCCGAGCAGCTGAAGGTGCATCAGAACCTGGTGCAGCAGATGTACAAGTTGTATGGCGCGCACCACTACGACCACTACGACTTCCTGTTCTCGCTCAGCGACAAGATGTCGGGCAACGGTCTTGAGCACCATCGTTCCAGCGAGAACGGCGTGGGCCCGGGTTACTTCACCGAGTGGGACAAGAGCATGATCATGCGTGACCTGCTCCCGCATGAGTTCAACCACTCCTGGGACGGTAAGTACCGTCGCGGCGCGGATCTTTCCACGCCGAACTTCAACGTACCCATGCAGGACAGCCTGCTGTGGGTGTACGAAGGCCAGACGCAGTTCTGGGGTTACGTGATGGCTGCGCGCTCCGGTCTGTGGAAGCAGGATCAGGCGCTGGACATGCTCGCCAACGTGGCCGCCACCTATGATCGCGGCCGCCCGGGTCTGCAGCAGTGGCGCAACATCCAGGACACCACCAACGATCCGATCATCGCGATGCGCCGCCCGCTGCCGTATCGCAACTTCCAGATGAGCGAGGACTATTACTCCGGCGGCCAGATGATCTGGCTCGACGTGGACGGCAAGCTGCGTGACCTCACCGGCGACAAGCGTTCCATCGACGACTTCGCCAAAGCCTTCTTCGGCGTGAAGAACGGCGAATGGGACGTCAACACCTACACCTTCGAGGATGTGGTGAAGACGCTCAACGACATCACGCCGTACGACTGGGCGACCTATCTGCGCGAACGTCTGGATGGTCATGGCCCGCTGATCGGCGGCTTCGAGGCGAACGGCTGGAAGCTGGTGTACGACGACAAGGCGTCGGAAGTGGCCAAGGCCGTGGAGACGCGCTACGGCGGCGCCAACCTCACTTACTCGCTCGGTGTGTCGATGGGCAAGGGCGGCGATATCGTCGACGTGCTGTGGGATGGTCCAGCCTTCAAGGCTGGCCTGTCGCCGGGCATGAAGGTGATTGCCGTCAACGGCAAGGAGTACTCCAGCGACGCCATCAAGGATGCAGTGACCGCTGCAGCGAAGGACAAGAACCAGCCGGTGGAGCTGTTGGTAAAGAACTTCGACGAGTACAAGACGCTGCGCATCGACTATCACGACGGCCTGAAGTATCCGCACCTGGAGCGGATCACCGGCAAGCCCGATCGCCTGTCCGAGTTGCTCAAGGCACGCTGACCTGTGCATGCCTGCTCCCTCTCCCCTTTGGGGGAGAGGGTTGGAGTGAGGGGCCAATCTTGCCCCAGGCGGGATACTTCCTCACCCCATCACTTCACCAGGGTGCCTGGCCCGCCACATGGGCGCTGGCCCCCAACTTCGCTATACTGCGCGTCCACCGTGCGCCGGACCTACCGGTCTTGCCCACGTGTTGACGCTCAAGCGCCCGTAGCTCAGCCGGATAGAGTAGTGGCTTCCGAAGCCATTGGTCGGGGGTTCGAATCCCTCCGGGCGCGCCATTTTTCACGCCTTTCTGGCGTTGACGGCACATCGCCATTCCGCTCGATAACCTTCCGTGCGACATCGCGTCGACGACGGCGGCTTGTCCGTTTTCGGTGCGCCTTATATATTAGAAAAATCTAATATATGAATATTTAGGAGTAACCATGCATCCCTGGTTGCTTTCCCTCGCGGGAGGGGTCTTGATTGGCCTTGCTGCCGTGCTGTTGATGGCGACGCTGGGACGCGTCGCTGGCATCAGCGGTATTGCCAGCAGCTTGCTGAGTGGCACGCGTGACTGGCCGTGGCGTGCCGCGTTTGTCGTGGGGCTGGTGATCTCGCCGCTGTTGCTGTGGCTTGTCCGCGGAGAAAGCGGCATCGGCATGCCGCAGGTGTCCTGGCCGTGGATGGCGCTTGCTGGTCTTCTGGTGGGGTTCGGTACGCGCTTGGGTAGTGGCTGCACCAGTGGGCACGGCGTGTGCGGCATCGCGCGGCTGTCGCCGCGGTCGTTCACCGCCACCATCTTGTTTGTCGCGCTTGGCATGGCAACGGTAAGCGTGGTGCGTCACTGGCTGGGAGGGCTGCCCGCATGAAAGCACTCATGGCCTTGTTCGCGGGATTGCTGTTCGGCGTGGGGCTCGGCATCGCCGGGATGACGCAACCTGCCATCGTGCTGGGTTTTCTCGATGTGGGTGGTGCATGGAATCCGCGCTTGCTGTTCGTGATGGCGGGCGCTGTGCTCACCACCGCCATCGGCTATCGCCTGGTGTGGCGCGCGCGCAAACCGCGCTTCGAGGCATCGTTCGATATACCGTCCGTACGACGCATCGATGGCCGCTTGTTGATGGGTGCGGCACTGTTCGGCATCGGCTGGGGCATCGCTGGCTATTGCCCAGGGCCGGCGCTGGCGTCACTCGGCAGCGGTATCGGCTCGGTGTGGTTGTTGGTGGCGGCAATGATCGTGGGCTGGTGGCTGGCATCGCGCTGGCCGTTGCGTTCCAATCCTCACTCATCGACATGAGGTCCACCGTGCAACGACCCGACGTGAAAGCCTTCTTCGACGAGGCCACCAATACCTTCAGCTACGTCGCGTGGGATCCCGCTACCAGCAAGGCGGCGGTGATCGATAGCGTGCTCGATTACGACCCCGTCTCCGGCCGTACGCGCCATCATTCGGCCGATGCGCTGGTCGATTTCGTGCGGGCGCAGGGGTTGGATGTGGAATGGGTCATCGATACGCATGTGCATGCGGATCATCTTTCCGCAGCGCCTTATGTGCAGTCGCTGCTCGGCGGCAAGCTTGGCATTGGCGAGCATATCCGCGACGTGCAGGAAACCTTTGGCCGGATCTTCAACGCCGGCAGCGAGTTCCAGCGCGACGGCAGTCAGTTCGATCATCTGTTCAAGGATGGCGAGCGTTACCGACTCGGTAACATCGACGCCGTGGCGCTGCACACGCCGGGACATACGCCGGCCTGCATGACGCATGTCATCGGTGACGCCGCATTCGTCGGCGATACCTTGTTCATGCCGGACTTCGGCACCGCGCGCTGCGATTTTCCGGGTGGCGATGCGCGCACGCTGTACCGCTCCATCCAGCGCATCTTTGCTCTGCCGGACGAAACCCGGATTTTCCTTTGCCACGACTACAAGACGCCGAGTCGCGACGGCTTCGTGCACGAAACCAGCGTGGGTGCCGAGCGGCGCGACAACATCCACGTACGCGAAGGCACAGCAGAAGATGAGTTTGTGCACATGCGCAGCACACGCGACGCCACGCTGGCCATGCCGCGGCTGTTGCTGCCCGCCGTGCAGGTAAACATGCGTGCCGGACAATGGCCGCCTGCCGAAGATAACGGCACGCGTTACCTCAAGATTCCGATCGATACGTTGTGATGGCCGGGCATGTCGCGCGCCAATGGAACGGGGCCACTCATGAGTCGTAGCAGGATGGGCGCGATGACGCGTCGCTCGGCGACCGTTACGCCAGAGGCCATGCAACGCCATGCCGAGGAAGCCGTGAGCGTGCTCAAAGCGCTCGGCAGCACCAATCGATTGATGCTGGTCTGCCAGTTGCTGGATGGTGAGCGCTCGGTGGGCGATCTCGCCGATGCCTTGGGCTTGGCGCAAAGCGTTGTTTCCCAGCACCTGTCGGTGTTGCGGCGCGATGGATTGGTGGCGGGACGACGCGAGGGTCAGTCGATCTATTACGCGATTCGCGACGAACGCGTCCACGCCCTCATGGCGCGCTTGTTCGAACTCTACTGCGTTGATCCGTGATGCCCTGCGGCGCCATCGAAAGCGCGCCCATTCCCGTGGAGCGGGCGCGCTCTCAATGGAGTGAATCAGTGGTGCTTGATGCCTTTCTCGAAGGCCTTGACCTGCTTCATGGCCTCGTCTCGCGCCAAGCCATAGCGTTCCTGCAGTTTGCCTGACAGGTATTCGGCGTTGCCTTCGGCGACCTTGAGGTCGTCATCGGTAAGTTTTCCCCAGTGCTCTTTGATCTGGCCGCTGAGCTGTTTCCAATGCCCCTGTATGGTGTCTTGATTCATGACTTGTCCTCATGGGTTGTCGGATAAATGCAATGCGCATTGCAGGGATGGATTCGAACAGCATGTAAGTTAAGGGTGCGTCCCCATCGCGTGGTGGGATGTCGGCCCGGTTCACGCGCGTATGTCGTTGACTGAGATCGCTTTCGCGCCGCCTCGACATAGAAGATGCGTCGATGGTGTCTCGGCGCTTCGCGCGACGATGGGGAAGAGGGCCATTCCCGGCTCAGACCGATGG
Source organism: Dyella sp. ASV24 (assembly GCF_016428905.1). GTDB lineage: Bacteria > Pseudomonadota > Gammaproteobacteria > Xanthomonadales > Rhodanobacteraceae > Dyella. The sequence goes on from NZ_JAELTQ010000067.1 coordinate 19,006, forward strand.
TGTCTACTCGTGATACACGCGAGCCGCTTCGGCTCGCCTCTCAACATCAAGGAGGGTCGCGACAATGAGTTCCGTACTGCAGCGTGGCGTCAGTCGCACCGGCTGGCTGCTGGTGATCTACGGCGTCATCTCCATCCTGTTTGGCATCAGCGCCATTCTCTGGCCCGGTAGCACCGTCATCGCACTGGCCTGGGCGTTTGGTGTCATGGCGCTGGCCGAAGGCATCATCAGCCTTTTCGCCTTGTTCCATCGACATGTTGCCGTATCACGCGGTTGGCTGGGGCTCTATGCGTTGGCGTCGATCGTGTTTGGCGTGCTGGCCATCATGCACCCGGTGGCGGTGGTCAGCGTGCTGCTGATCTTCCTGGCGGCGTGGCTGATGGTGGCTGGCGTCTATCGCATCGTGTTCGCCATCCGCGTGCGCAAGGAAATCCAGGGGGAGTGGATGATCGCGTTGAGTGGCGTGCTGGCCATCGTGCTCGGTGGCATGCTCGTGGCGTATCCCGCGGCCGGCCTGCTTACGGTGGCGATCTGGATTGGCGTGGCGGCGTTGTTCTATGGCGTACTGCAGGTGGTTGCCGGTGTGCGCATGCATCGTTGGAAACGCGCGCTGTAAACGGTCCGTTTCATTGCACAAGAAAGGCGCCCTTCGGGGCGCCTTTTTCATGGAAGCGGAAGAACACCGATTTAGCCGCGCACTTCAAAATCTTCCGAAGCCACCATCTTGCCGTTGAGCGAGATCACCACCTTGTACTTGCCCTTGGGCCAAGCGTTGGGGTTCTGCACCTTGAACGTGGTGACGGCAGGACCATCGGTGGCGATGGATTCGGTGGTGCTGCTGAATAGCTCATCCTTTCCATCGACATAGCTCCACTTGGCATTGAGCGTGGCGTTGTCTGCGGTGCCGATGGTGGCGACGCTGGCGTAGATGGCCTTGTCTTCCGGCGCAAACTGGCGCTGCTCTTTGCTGATCGCCAGCGCTGCATCGACCTGGCTGCCGATGGTCACTGCAGCAACTCGGATGGCCCCGGCGTTGTTCACGCTGGCCGACTTGGCGGTGGTCTGGGCTGGTGCTGGCGCGGTGCTGGTGGGGGAGGGCGCGCTCCCTGGCGGCGCCGGTGTCGGTGCGGTGGCCGAAGGTGCCGGTGCAGCCGGCGCTGGCGCACTGGAGGTCGGCGCGGTAGGTGTGGTGTTGGAGGCTTCGTGGTTCTTGCCGCACGCGCTGAGCACAAGCAGGCCGGCAAGGGTCGCGCAGTACAAAGCCGTTTTACGTGGCTGGATAGTCATGACTGAACCCGTGGCTGGTGGCGGACTCACACCCGGCCGGCCCTGAAGCGGTGCCGGGCGCCTGATTCCTTTCAGGCTAGCCCCGTTGATCTGAAGCTGCGATTACTACGCGGTTTCTTCAACACGCTCTTCACGAAAGCGGCGCGCCTTATTGACGGGCGCCGCGTGGATTCCCGGTGCGTTCCGTACCCGTGCTGCGGTAAGGATTGATGTCCAGCCCGCCGCGCCGCGTATAGCGTGCATAGACGTTGAGATGCTCCGGTCGGCAATGCCGCATCACGTCGACGAAAATGCGCTCCACGCACTGCTCGTGGAACTCGTTGTGGTTGCGGAAGGAAACCAGGTAACGCAGCAGGCCGGCACGGTCGATCGGGGCGCCACGGTAGTGAATCCGCACGCTGCCCCAGTCCGGCTGCCCGGTCACTGGGCAATTGGAACGCAGCAGGTTGGAGACCAGAGCCTCCTCCATGATCGGTGCGGTGCCGTTGGTGGTGAGGTAATCGGCACGCGGCGGGCCATAGTTATCGATGTCGATGGGAAGCCCGTCGATCAGCGTGCCCATCAGGTCGATAACCGTATGACCGCGCGCGAGCGCGTCGCTCAGCAGCACGTCTACCGGCGCACCAGCAGCAGCGGACAGATCGTTGGTCAGTGTGGCGGCCAATTGCTCGCGACTGGCGATGCGTTCTTGCGAAAAGCCATTGAGGTACAGCTTGAACGACTTCGACTCGATGATGTTCGGCGAGGTCGCCGGTACGCGGAATTCCGCCAGCGCCACCACCGGTTTGCCTCGCGCATCCAGCCAGGACAGCTCATAGGCGTTCCAGATGTCCTCGCCATGGAATGGCAGCGGCGCAGCCACGCCGATCTCGTCGCGCTTGGCCTGGCGCGGAATGGGGAAGAGTAGGGACGGGTCGTAGCGGTCGGCGTAAACGGTGGTCTTGCCGAGTGGGGAATGTTCGGGAGTGCTCATCCGCCCATTGTACCGTCTTAGGCGCGCGGCCTCTTTCGGCGGTGTTCGCACGAAGCTGCGGGGAGGCCCATGACCACTGGCCCGGTTCACCGGGCGACCCGCTGCCTATAGTGTCGGGTTCTATACCGGGGAGCCTTGAGGAAAACGCCTGATGAAGAAAATCGTCCTGGCCTGCGCCGTTGGCGCGGGTCTGCTTGCGGCTGGCGCCATGAGTGCACCGGCCTTCGCCGATGGCACGGACGCCGCTTTCGATCCCCAGGTGCTGTTTGCGCCGCTGTCGCTGCCCGACGCGGCCAACGCCTTCCGCGACGGCGCCGGCAAGCCCGGGCCGCAGTTCTGGCAGAACCGGGTGGACTACGCCATCCAGGCGAATATCGATCCCGCCACGCACACGCTACGCGGCGACGAAACCATCACCTATACCAACCATAGCCCTGATGCGCTGGACGTGTTGTGGGTGCAACTGGACCAGAACATCTACCGCCGCGACTCACGGGCCTCGCTCGGCTCGCCGCGCCCGCGCAGCGACTTTACCGACGGCTACCAGATCGACGCGGTGGAAGTGGACGGCAAGCCCGTGCATTTCCTGGTCGACGACACCCGTATGCGCGTGGATCTGTCGCAGGCGCTAGCCGCTGGCGGCAAACAGGCCAAACTGCGCATCCGTTACCACTACACGGTGCCGGGCACCTGGGGTGGACGTACCGCGGTGACGCCGACGAAGAACGGCGACATCTACGAGATCGCCCAGTGGTTTCCGCGCATGGCTGTCTACGATGATCTGCGCGGTTGGGACACGCAGCCTTACCTCGGCTCGGAGTTCTACCTCGAATACGGCGACATCGATTACGCCGTGACCGTACCGTGGAACTACATCGTCGCTGGCTCCGGCGTGCTGACCAATGGCAACGAGGTGCTTACCGCTACGCAGCAGAAGCGTCTCGCGGAAGCTGCGCAGAGCGACGCCACGGTGATGATTCGCTCACCGCAGGAGGTGAACGATCCCGCCAGCCATCCGAAGCAGAGCGGCACGCAAACCTGGCGTTTCCATATGGAGCACACGCGTGACGTCGCGTTCGCCGCTTCGCCCGCCTTCGTATGGGATGCGGCGCGCATCAACCTTCCCGACGGCAAGCATGCACTCGGCATGTCGGTGTATCCGGTAGAAGGTGTGGGCAAGGACGCGTGGAATCGCTCCACCGAATACGTGAAGGGTTCCATCGAGCACTTCTCCTCGAAGTGGTATCCGTATCCCTGGCCTGTGGCGGTAAACCTCGGTGGCCACGGTGCCGGCATGGAATACCCCGGCATCGTGTTCGACGGTTACGATGACAAGGGGCCGATGCTCTTCTGGATCACCGCGCACGAACTCGGCCACGGTTGGTTCCCGATGATCGTGGGCTCCAACGAGCGCCGCAATGCGTTCATGGATGAAGGTTTCAACACCTTTATCGACGTCTACGCATCCGATGCGTTCAACAAGGGTGAGTTCGCCCCGAAACGCGACAGCGAGTACGCGCCCAAGGGCGGCAACCCGGTGGACGAGATCCTGCCCGTGTTGGCCGACGCCAACGCCCCCACGCTGATGGCGCACTCCGATTCCATCTCGGAGAAGTACCGACACTCGGTGAGCTACTTCAAGGGCGCGCTTGGTCTGGTATTGCTGCGTGAGCAGATCCTGGGCCCGGAGCGCTTCGACCCGGCCTTCCGCAAGTACATCGCCACATGGGCGTATCACCATCCCACGCCGTCGGATTTCTTCCGCTTCATGAGCAGCGAAGCGGGCGAGGATCTCTCGTGGTGGTGGCGTGGCTGGTATCTCAACAACTGGCAGCTCGACATGGGCATCACGGGTGCCAGCTACGTGGACAACGACCCGTCCAAGGGCGTGCAGGTCACGCTCGCCAGCAAGCAGAAGCTGGTGATGCCCGCCACGTTGCGCGTCGACTATGCCGATGGCAGCCACGAAGACGTGCGCGTGCCGGTCGAGGCGTGGCGACAGAGTGCGACGCCGAAGCTGGCGCTGCATACGGGTAAGAAGATCAGCAAGCTCGAACTGGATCCGGACCACAAGCTGCCGGATGCGGACCGGGCGAACAACAGCTATTCGATGCCTTGATGTACACGGCTACCTTCCTATCCGTCATCCCGGCCCTCGTCCCCTTTTCGGGATACGCCGGGATGACGCTGTAGGACGGTGCTAGATATGTCAGACGTTGTCTAAAGCGACCCAAGAGACACTACAGTGACCAAGTACTTTGCCAAGCATGTCCTTTCTCTCGCCGTGCTCGGCAGTCTCTCCGTGGCGTCGCTGGCACACGCTGCCAGCACTGATGAGGCACGCTGGAAAGCCGAAGCCGCCGCCACCACCATCACCCGCGACGACTGGGGCATTGCCCACGTTCACGGCAAGACAGACGCCGATGCTGTGTTCGGCATGGCGTACACGCAGGCCGAGGACGACTTTAATCGCGTCGAGACGAACTACCTCAACTCGCTCGGCTGGTTGGCCAAAGCGGAGGGCGAAAAAGCGATCTGGTCGGATCTACGCCAGCAGTTGTGGATCGATCCCGCCGAACTGAAACGGCTTTACGCCAAGAGCCCCTCCTGGCTGCGCGAGCTGATGGATGCGTGGGCGGATGGCCTCAACTATTACCTCGCCACGCATCCAGACGTGCATCCGCGCGTGATCACGCATTTCGAACCGTGGATGGCCTTGAGCTTCAGCGAGGGAAGCATTGGCGGCGACATCGAGCGCGTATCGTTGAAGGAGCTGCAAGCGTTCTACGGCAAATCCACCGACACCGTGGCCTTCGTCGATACGCCGTCCAGCTGGGTGGAGCCCACCGGTTCCAACGGCATCGCCATCGCACCAAAGCTGACGGCGGATGGCCACGCGCTGTTGCTGATCAACCCGCACACCTCGTTCTTCTTCCGCTCCGAGTTGCAGATGTCCAGCGACGCTGGCTTGGATGTGTACGGCGCGGTGACCTGGGGGCAGTTCTTCATCTACCAGGGTTTCAACAAGCACATCGGTTTCATGCATACCTCGACCACCGCCGACGTCGTGGACGAATTTGCGGAAACCGTCGTGCATGACGGCGGCAAGCTCGGCTATCGCTACGGCAAGGAAACGAGGGACGTCACCACCCGACCGATCACCATCATCTATCGCAAAGCGGATGGCTCGATGGCACAGCGCACCTTCACCACGTTCGCTACGCACCACGGCCCCATCGTGCGCGAGGAAGGCGGCAAGTGGATCGCCACCGCGCTGATGAACAAGCCGATGGAAGCCTTGGAACAGAGTTGGTTGCGCACCCAAGCCACCGACTTCGCCAGCTTCATGAAAATCGCGGAGCTGAAAGCCAACTCGTCGAACAACACCATCTTCGCGGACGACAAGGGCGAAATCGCGTACCTGCATCCGCAGTTCATCCCCAAGCGTGACAACCGCTTCGATTACACCAAACCGGTGGATGGCAGCGATCCGGCCACGGACTGGCAGGGCTTGCTGCCGCTGGATGCAGCGCCGCACCTGCTCAATCCCGCCAACGGTTGGATCATGAACACCAACAATTGGCCGTATTCCGCGGCTGGCCCCGATAGTCCCAAGCCCGAGGACTACCCGCGCTATATGGACAGCGTGGGCGAGAACCCGCGCGGCATCCACGCCACCATGGTGCTCAGCGACAAGCGCGACTTCACCATGCCTTCGTTGATCACCGCTGCGTTCGATTCGTACCTGCCGGCATTTGCTCGCCAGATTCCCATCCTGGTGAAGGACTACGACGCGTTGCCGGCCAACGATCCGCTGAAGAAGAAACTGGCCGGACCCATCGCCTTGTTGCGCAGCTGGGATTACCGCTGGGGCATCGCCTCCATGCCGACATCACTGGCGGTGTTCTGGGGCGACACGCTGTGGGACAAGGTCGACAAGTCCGATGTATCCGAAGGGCTTTCGGTCTACGACATCATGGCCGAGCGCGCCGGTCCTAAAGCACGTCTCGATGCGCTGGTGGAAGCCGCGGACCGGTTGCAGAAGGACTTCGGCAGCTGGGGCGTGCCGTGGGGTGAAGTGAATCGTTACCAGCGCATCAACGGCGACATCCAGCAACCGTTTGACGATAGCAAGCCGAGTATCCCGGTGCCGTTCACTTCTTCGCGCTGGGGCTCGCTCGCCTCGTTCGGCGCGCACCGCTGGCCGGGCACGCGACGCTACTACGGCACTGGCGGCAACAGCTTTGTGGCGGTGGTCGAGTTCGGCGACAAGGTGCGTGCTCGCGCCATCACGGCGGGTGGCGAAAGCGGGCACCCGGCGTCGCCGCATTTCAACGACGAAGCCGAGCGTTACACCACCGGCAACCTGCGCGCCGTGTACTTCTGGCCTGAGGATCTGCAGGGTCACGTCGAGCGCACCTATCACCCAGGGACGTAACAACGTTCGATTTGCCTGAGGTTCTAAGCGCCACTTGTGTGAGCCAGTGCACACAAGTGGCGCATGTTTGTGCCGCTTTCGGCAAATATTTGCGGTTTCTTCACCTTGGCCATGAATCAATGGCCCTCGTCGCGAGTTCATGCGACGTGTCGTGCCAGGGGTGAGGATTCGCGCGACACATTCATGAATGACACATCGATCGGCTGGCCCTGGGGCCTGTCGAGTGGGTGAGTGTTCGCGTCTGTTTTGGGGTTTCCGCCTATGCCGTTTCAGGTCGCTGCGCCTCGCGCGGCGTGGGCGAGTGCGTGTTCGCGGCGGGTCAGGGATGACTCCCGCGATCCAGAGAACATCAACGTCGAAGACCCGATGCATCGGGGCGGCCGGCCTATAAGCCCGGCCCGGTCCGGCAGGACGCCGGAGGACCGCTTCGATCCAACCTTGGTTATGGGGAGCTCGAATGGAACGTCATACGTATAAGCGCTTGCTGGCCGTTTCGATGATGTTGGCCTTGTCTGCATCCGCATCCGCTGCGGAGTTCGGTACGTCGCCGCCGCCTTCCGCCAATTTCGACGTGAGTCCGCTGCAGAACGACCAGACCTATAGCGGCTTCATCATCACCTACAAGAGCGGCAGCTCCGAACGGAGCAACGCAAACGCAGCCGTGCAGAACATCGGTGTCGCCGCGTCGCGCGCCAAGCTGAGCGCAGGCAACGCTGCTGCGCCACGCGCGCTCAATGTGCGCTATGCGCGCAAGCTGGCGACCGGTGCCGACCTGGTGCACACCGATCGCGCGCTGTCGTCCACCGAGGCGGCGACGCTGATCAAGCAGATTGCTGCCGACCCGTCGGTGGCTTATGTGGAACCGGAGTACATGCTCAAGCGCGTGGACGATATCCGTCCTGCCGCTGCCGCTACGTTCACGACGCCTAACGACCCGTACTACGCCTCGTACCAGTGGGACTACCTCGCGCCCAGCGGCACGAACTTCTTCGACAGCTCGCTCAACGCGAATGTCGCCAACTGGGGCGCGGCCAACATCCAGCAGGCATGGAGCCTCGCTGACGGTACCGGCGTCACCATCGCCAGCCTGGATACCGGCGTCACCAGCCACCCGGATCTTGATCTATCGCTGGCTAACGCCGGTTACGACTTCATCAGCACCGCATCGGTGTCGGGACGTTCCACCAATGGTCGCGTGGCTGGCGGTTGGGATACGGGTGACTGGACCACCGCGAACCAGTGCGGCTCGGGCCAGGCGGCCGAAGACAGCAGCTGGCACGGCACGCACGTGTTCGGCACGGCAGGCGGCGAGGTCACCAACAACAGCACCGGCATGGTCGGTACCGCGTACAACTCGCGCGTGGTGCCGGTACGCGTGCTTGGCCATTGCGGCGGCTCCAATGCCGACATCGCGGATGCCATCACCTGGTCGTCGGGTGGCAGCGTGTCGGGCGTGCCCGCCAATGCAAATCCGGCGAAGGTGCTGAGCCTCAGCCTCGGTGGTTCGGGTACGTGCCCGTCCAGCAGCGTGCTGGGTCAGGCGATCACCGGCGCGATTGGCCGCGGCGCTACCGTGGTGGTGGCTGCCGGCAACAGCAACGCCAACGCGGCGAATTACTCGCCGGCCAGTTGCTCGGGTGCGGTGGTCGTGGCGGCCACGGGCATCACGAGCACACGCGCCTACTATTCCAACTACGGCTCCATCGTCACCATCGCCGCACCTGGCGGCGGTGTCTACAAGGGTGATGCGTCGAGTGGTACGCAGGCGACCACCGGCTTCATCTGGTCGACCATCAACGCCGGCACCACGACGCCGACCACGGCGACTTACGGCGGTATGGCGGGCACCTCGCAGGCCACGCCGCATGTCGCGGGTATCGTGGCGCTGATGCAGAGTTATCGCCTGTCGCTGGGCAAGGCGCTGCTGACGCCGGCGCAGATCACCTCGCTACTCAAGTCCACGGCCACCACGCCGCATGTGACGCCGAGTGGCAGCAAGCCGATCGGCGCGGGCATCGTCAACGCGTATGCCGCCGTGCAGGCGGCGGGTAACCAGCCGTAACACTCGCGGGGCCGGCGCATGTGCGCCGGTCCCGTTCCGGTGTGTTCGAACAGATGCAGGACGTGGCCGCTCGTGTAGGCCACCGGTCATGGGCAAGCGTGCTCGTCCCTGCGGTAAGGTGCTGGAAGGGGGAGCGGCATGAACGCGGCGCGATGCGCTGTGTCGGGCTATCCGCCCGTCACTTCTCGTCATCGCCTGCGGAGTCATTCCATGCGCTTGTTGCCCCTCTTTGCTGCCATCACCTTTGGCCTTGGTGCGTCCGCCGTAGCTGTCGCTGACGATGCGCCCGTGCCGACGCGCGTCGCCGTGCGTGCAGCCCACCTGGTCGACACCAAAGCGGGCACCGTGCGCGACAACCCACTGGTGATCATCGACGGCGATCACATCACCGAAGTGCGCTACGACGGCCAGGTGCCCGCAGGCGTCAAGGTCATCGACCTCGGCAGCGCGACGCTATTGCCAGGTCTGATCGACTGTCACGTGCACCTGACGGGTGACCCGGGCGAGGTGAAGGGCGACTACTACGAGGCCATACTCAAACGCACCGCCATCGACTCGGCCATCCTCTCACCCACCTATGCCAAGCGCACGCTGGATGCAGGCTTTACCACCGTGCGGAACGTCGGTGCCGATGACTACGTTGATATCTCGCTGCGTGATGCGATCAATCGTGGTGACATTCCGGGTCCGCGCATGCTGGTGTCCGGCCCGCCCCTGGGCGCGACAGGCGGCCATGCCGATGGCACCACGGGTTTCTCACCGTGGATCGAGTTCCACGACGTCAATGGCGTGGCCGATGGCGTCGACGCTATCC
>NZ_JAELTQ010000546.1 GCF_016428905.1 Dyella sp. ASV24
CCCCCCCCCCCCCCCCCCCCCCCCCCCCCCCCCCCCCCCCCCCCCCCCCCCCCCCCCCCCCCCCCCCCCCCCCCCCCCCCCCCCCCCCCCCCCCCCCCCCCACCCCCCCCCCCCCCCCCCCCACCCCCACCATTCCAGCTTCGTCGGCAGCGTCAGATGTGTATAAGAGACAGGTGCAGGCGCAATTGCAGGGCGCCGCCGTTGGCTTGGCCGGCACGGAGACGGCCATCGGCGATGCCATCGGCGTGGCCGTGAAGCGCCTTGCCGGCCAGCCGGAGCAGGCGCGCGTCGTCGTGCTG
>NZ_JAELTQ010000547.1 GCF_016428905.1 Dyella sp. ASV24
GTGTTGCGCCCTTTGGAAAACGTCTGGCCCGCCGAACGTTGGGAGCAGCGGCGTACCACCGCCATCGATGGCCGTTACACGCTGATCAAACTGTTTGTCGTGCTTCCGTTGTTCACCTACCTGGTGCCTGTCTCTTATACACATCTGACGCTGCCGACGAAGCTGGAATGGTGTGGGGGTGGGGGGGGGGGGGGGGGGGGGGGGGGGGGGGGGGGGGGGGGGGGGGGGGGGGGGGGGGGGGGGGGGGGGGGGGGGGGGGGGGGGGGGGGGGGGGGGGGGGGGGGGGGGGGGGGGGGGGG
>NZ_JAELTQ010000548.1 GCF_016428905.1 Dyella sp. ASV24
CTGACGATCGGCGCGCTTCGCACGCAGCAGATTCATCGCATCGGGCCAGGTGAAATTGCCGTCGGGCTCCGGCGATTCCGTGTGATCGCGCGCGAGCGGGCGCGGGTCGATGACGGGTGCATAGAGCCTGTCTCTTATACACATCTGACGCTGCCGACGAAGCTGGAATGGTGGGGGGGGCGGGGGGGGGGGGGGGGGGGGGGGGGGGGGGGGGGGGGGGGGGGGGGGGGGGGGGGGGGGGGGGGGGGGGGGGGGGGGGGGGGGGGGGGGGGGGGGGGGGGGGGGGGGGGGGGGGGGGG
>NZ_JAELTQ010000549.1 GCF_016428905.1 Dyella sp. ASV24
ACCGGGCAACGATGGCCGCTGGCTCCAGACGGTGCCGTACGTATCGGCCACCGTGCAGCACACCGACCAAACTACCCTCGACGTGCAGACCGAGAACGGCACGACGACGCTCGCCTTCGGCCAGGACCTGTCTCTTATACACATCTGACGCTGCCGACGAAGCTGGAATGGTGGTGGGGGGGGGGGGGGGGGGGGGGGTGGGGGGGGGGGGGGGGGGGGGGGGGGGGGGGGGGGGGGGGGGGGGGGGGGGGGGGGGGGGGGGGGGGGGGGGGGGGGGGGGGGGGGGGGGGGGGGGGGGG
>NZ_JAELTQ010000550.1 GCF_016428905.1 Dyella sp. ASV24
CACATTGCAAGTCACTACCAGGTGCCGGTAGTCCGGTTCCGCTTCCAGCACCTGATCCACCACACTGGCGCTTTCCGGGCTATCGCCCGAGCGCGCGATCGATACCAACAGGCCACGCCCCTTGGGCCTGTCTCTTATACACATCTCCGAGCCCACGAGACAGGACAGGCCCTCGCGTATGCCGTCTTCTGCTTGAAAAGGGGGGGGGGGGGGGGGGGGGGGGGGGGGGGGGGGGGGGGGGGGGGGGGGGGGGGGGGGGGGGGGGGGGGGGGGGGGGGGGGGGGGGGGGGGGGGGGGGG
>NZ_JAELTQ010000551.1 GCF_016428905.1 Dyella sp. ASV24
TGGGCTTCCAGCCCAAGTGGCGCCGCGAAGAAATGCCGTGGATGCCCAAGGGGCGCTACAAGATCATGCGCGAGTACATGCCCAAGGTCGGCAACCTCGGCCTGGACATGATGACGCGCACCTGCACCTGTCTCTTATACACATCTGACGCTGCCGACGAAGCTGGAATGGTGGGGGGGGGGGGGGGGGGGGGGGGGGGGGAGGGGGGGGGGGGGGGGGGGGGGGGGGGGGGGGGGGGGGGGGGGGGGGGGGGGGGGGGGGGGGGGGGGGGGGGGGGGGGGGGGGGGGGGGGGGGGGGG
>NZ_JAELTQ010000552.1 GCF_016428905.1 Dyella sp. ASV24
CCCCCCCCCCCCCCCCCCCCCCCCCCCCCCCCCCCCCCCCCCCCCCCCCCCCCCCCCCCCCCCCCCCCCCCCCCCCCCCCCCCCCCCCCCCCCCCCTCCCCCCCCCCCCCCCCCCCCCCCCCCCCCCACCATTCCAGCTTCGTCGGCAGCGTCAGATGTGTATAAGAGACAGCGACGACGCTGACCGTAACATTCGTGAAGCGATCGTAGCGTTGGAGATGGCATGCAAGGCGAAGTTGCGAGGATAAGATGGCGCTGACCAAAGCGGAGATGGCCGAGCGCCTCTTTCTTGAGGTAGG
>NZ_JAELTQ010000553.1 GCF_016428905.1 Dyella sp. ASV24
GGACTCCTCCAAATGGACCGTGATCGAAGCCGGCCTGCGTTGCCTGCAGGGCAAGGGTATCGTCAACTCCATCTCGATGAAGGAAGGCGAGGAACTCTTCCTCGAGCATGCGCGCAAGGTGCAGCAGCTGTCTCTTATACACATCTGACGCTGCCGACGAAGCTGGAATGGTGGGGTGGGGGGGGGGGGGGGGGGGGGTGGGGGGGGGGGGGGGGGGGGGGGGGGGGGGGGGGGGGGGGGGGGGGGGGGGGGGGGGGGGGGGGGGGGGGGGGGGGGGGGGGGGGGGGGGGGGGGGGGGG
>NZ_JAELTQ010000554.1 GCF_016428905.1 Dyella sp. ASV24
GGCCGAAGGTGCCCGCGCCACGGAGTCTTGTTCCGGAGCGCCCCGCACTTGGTCAGCGGCCCTACGGATGGCATACGTTGCATCAAGCTCATGCCGCAAGTTGCCTTCGGCAGTGTTGGTGCCATACCTGTCTCTTATACACATCTGACGCTGCCGACGAAGCTGGAATGGTGGGGGGGGGGGGGGGGGGGGGGGGGGGGAGGGGGGGGGGGGGGGGGGGGGGGGGGGGGGGGGGGGGGGGGGGGGGGGGGGGGGGGGGGGGGGGGGGGGGGGGGGGGGGGGGGGGGGGGGGGGGGGGG
>NZ_JAELTQ010000555.1 GCF_016428905.1 Dyella sp. ASV24
GCCATCCGCCTACGATGGTTCTGCACAAGCGGATGTCTTGCCGTCGATGTTTCCATCCCGACCCTGGTTGTTGAGTGGGCGCATCTGGGTCTGGGCGACTGGCGTTCTCCTGTGCGCAGTGCTGGCACTGTCTCTTATACACATCTGACGCTGCCGACGAAGCTGGAATGGTGGGGGGGGGGGGGGGGGGGGGGGGGGGGGTGGGGGGGGGGGGGGGGGGGGGGGGGGGGGGGGGGGGGGGGGGGGGGGGGGGGGGGGGGGGGGGGGGGGGGGGGGGGGGGGGGGGGGGGGGGGGGGGG
>NZ_JAELTQ010000068.1 GCF_016428905.1 Dyella sp. ASV24
GCTGCGGGCGTTGGCTTTACGGCCATTTTCTTTGGGTTACTTTTCTTTTGGGCCAGCAAAAGAAAAGTGACTCGGCCTCCGGCAGGAGGTCGAAACGCCCGCTGCGTAAGCGGCCAGATCGCGATAAGGCACGAGGCGACAGCCGACCACTGACGCCACTGGATCCCGGCCTACGCCGGGATGACGGTTTCATCGAAACCATAAGGCGAGCACCCACCCCTCACCCCAACCCTCTCCCCGGAGGGGAGAGGGAGCAGAACTGAAACACCACGCAACCTCACCAAGGCAACGCGTCGATATCCACATTCCCCCCCGTAACGATCAACCCCACCCGCTTCCCCTTAAACCGCTCCGGCCGCTTCAACACTGCCGCCAGCACCGTCGCACTCGACGTCTCCACCACCATCTTCAACTCGTTCCACAACAACTTCATCGCAGCAATCACTTCCGCGTCGCTTACCGTAGTCACCTCAACGCGATGCATACGCAACGCCTCGAAGTTCGTTTCGCCAATCAGCGTGCGCAGGCCATCGCAAATCGTATCCGGCACAAAAGGCCCAACGCGTACGCCGGCAGCGAGCGATCGCGCGGCATCGTCCGCGCCCATGGGCTCGGCGCCATGAATCAGCACTTGGGGTGCCACGCCATGCGTAGCGATGCTCGTGCCTGCGATCAATCCGCCACCACCGATCGGTGTCACCACCAGATCAACGCCACCGGTCTGCTCTAGCAGTTCAAGCGCCGCGGTGCCCTGCCCTGCCATCACACGCGTGTCAGAAAACGGGTGCACCAGCTCCGCCCCGGTGGCGCGCTGCACTTCATCCGCCTTCGCTTCGCGCGCTGCCTGCGTCGCTTCACAACGATGAAGAATGGCACCGGCGCGTTCGATGGCCTCTAGCTTCGTACGCACGGCCCCTTCCGGCACGATCACATGCGCGGGAATGCCGCGCGTTGCCGCCGCCATCGCCAGCGCGTTGCCGTGGTTACCCGACGAATGCGTCACTACGCCCCGGACGGCCTGTTCATCATCCATGGACCAGACAGCGTTGCATGCGCCGCGGAACTTGAACGCGCCGCCCCGCTGAAGGTTCTCGCATTTGAAATGAAGTTCTGCACCGGTGAGCGCATTCAATACGGCACTGCGCAGTACGGGCGTGACCACGGCGTAGGGAGCAATGCGTGCAGCGGCCTCTTGCACCTGTGCAAAGGTCGGCAATGCAGAACGATTCAATGAAGCGCTCATGGGCCTTCAATCTCCACACCACAGGAAAAGCGGCGCTCAGCGCCAGGTTCGAGACGAATGGCATCCGCGCAATCGGGACGATTGAACGCGTCTGCCCAGCTTTCCATGGGTTCCAACGCCACCGAGCGGCGTACGTCCCGTGTCACCGTGTCCGCGGTGAACGCCAGCATGACGCCAGACGGCTGCCATACCGCAATGGCGACGCCGCTTTCGGGATCACGTAGCCGCGTGCGCGCGCGGCCGTCCGTGTCGCAGCGCAGGTCGATGAATGCATGATTGAGCTCGCGTGGACCGATCTTCTGCAACTGCCGAAAATCGAGTTCAGGGCGTTCGGATATCGGTGCGCGACCACTTTCACCCGCGATGGGAATGAACCCCTCGTCAGTGCGCACCACACTGTCGGCAGGAATCTGCAGTTCCCAGCCCTCGATGGGCTGGTCCGACAACTTGAAGTAGGGGTGCCAACCAAAGAAACACGGTGCGGCGTGCTCACCCACATTACGCATGACCGCTTCGATGGTGAGGCCTGCCGCGTCGAGCGTGTAGTTGACGGATAGGTCGATGGCGAAGGGATAGCCCTGGTGAGCCCCTGGGCGAATCGCCTGTGTGACGAAGCTTGCCCGCGCACCCTGCGCGTCGGCGGCAAGCTCCGCAATATGGAAATCGACGCCGCGCACGAAACCATGCCGTGCTGCCCGCGAATCGCCCTCGACACCTGGCTGTAAGTCGTGCGGTTCACCGTCGAAGACATAGCGGGCATCGGCAATGCGATTGGCGAACGGCACCATGATCGCGAAGCGAGAACTGGGCCGGGTGTCGAGTTCGCCCGCGTCCCGGTAGCCGTCGGCGATATTCCATGCGCCCTGCGGGGATGGCACCTCAAAGCTCAGCAGGGTCGCCCCTCGGCGCGCAATGCGAACACGGCGCCCTCTGGCGGTGTCGCTCAGCACCACGATGCCATGGCCGCCGACCTGTCCGCGTTCCGCAAGATACTCTGCCATAGAGCCTATCCTTGTCCTGCCGGGAAAGGACCGCATGTTAGCCTGAGTCTTCTTTCGCTTCCGCACTCCCGGCCGTCACCATGATCCAACGCAACGACACGTCTTCCCCCCTCATCCGGCTCAGCGACTACCGCGCACCCGCCTGGCGCGTGGGCAAGATCGAGCTCGCCTTCGATCTGGGTATCGACAGTACCGAGGTGACGTCGCGGCTGCATCTGCAGCGCGACCCGGCGCAACAGACGCCACTGCGGCTGGATGGTGAAGACCTGGAACTGCTGTCGATTGCACTGGACGGCCAGCCGCTCCCCGACGATGCATGGCGCTATGCGGGCCACGTGTTGGAGGTGGACGGCGCCCGTGACGGCAGCGTGCTGGAAACTCGCGTACGCGTGAAGCCCGCGGCCAATACGGCACTGGAGGGCCTGTATCTGTCAGGCTCACGTGAAGCGGGCTTTCTGCTGACACAGTGCGAGGCGGAAGGTTTCCGCCATATCACCTTCTTCCCTGATCGCCCGGATGTGCTGGCCAGCTACACGGTGACGCTGCATGCCGATCGCGAGCGTTTCCCGGTGCTGCTGGCCGGCGGCAATCCCGACGGTAGCGGCGAACTGGAAGATGGTCGCCACTGGGCGCGCTTCGTCGACCCGCATCCCAAGCCGAGCTACCTGTTTGCGCTGGTGGCCGGACGCCTGCAGAAGATCGAGCGCGATTACGTCACCGGCAGCGGGCGTAAGGTGCAATTGGTGATCTGGGCCGAGCCCGATGCGATTGGCCAATGCGGCTATGCCATGGACGCGCTGGAGCGCTCCATGCGTTGGGATGAAGAAACCTACGGCCGCGAATACGATCTCGACGTATTCCATGTCGTCGCTACGCATGACTTCAACATGGGTGCGATGGAGAACAAGGGACTCAACATCTTCAACGCGAAGTACTTGCTGGCCGATCCCGATTCGAGCACCGACGATGAGTACCGCGCGGTGGAAGCGGTGGTGGCGCACGAGTACTTCCACAACTGGAGCGGCAACCGCGTGACCTGCCGCGACTGGTTCCAGCTGTCGCTGAAGGAAGGTCTGACGGTATTTCGCGAACAGCAGTTCTCGGCAGACATGAACTCCGCGCCGCTCAAGCGCATCGAGGACGTTGCGCTGCTGCGTCGAGCGCAATTCCCTGAAGATGCAGGCCCGCTCGCACATCCGGTGCGCCCGGCGCAGTACAGCGAGATCAACAATTTCTACACCGCGACCGTCTACGAGAAGGGCTCGGAGTTGGTGCGCATGGTGGCGGGCAGGCTGGGCCGTGAAGGCTTCCGTCGCGGCATGAATCTGTATTTTTCGCGCAACGACGGACATGCCGCGACGCTGGAGGACTTTCTCGGCGCGCTGGGCGAAGCGAACGGTATCGACCTCACGCCTTATCTCGCCTGGTACGCACAGGCCGGCACACCACGACTCAGTGCGCGTGGTCGCTATGACGCCGCGCAGCGCACTTACACGCTCACGCTGTCTCAGCACACTGCACCCACGTCTCATCAGCCGACTAAGCGCGCATTGCCGATCCCGGTGAAGCTGGCACTGTTCGACCGCAACGGCAAGATGCTGCCGCTGCACATGGCGAACGATGCGGCGGATGTATCCGGCGCAAGCGAACGTGTGGTTGTACTGGATCGGGCAGAGCAGTCCTTTGTCTTCGAGCCAGTGACTGAAGCTCCTGTTCCGTCACTGCTGCGAGGATTCTCCGCACCGGTGATCCTCGAATGCGACTACTCCCCCGATGAACTAGCGCTGTTGCTGCGCCATGACGTCGATGGCTTCAATCGTTGGGAGGCTGGCCAGCAGCTTGCGGCACGCGCGTTCGACAATCTGCGCGACGGCGACACCACCGAAGCGCTCGATGCTTGGGCCCAGGCCTTGGCGGCGTTGTTCGACGATACCAGCATCGATGATGCCCTCCTGGCGGATCTGCTCATGCCACCCGGCGAGATCGAACTGGCCGAACGCGAGCGCTCAGTCGATCCATCGCACGTACACGCCCTACGCGTGAAGCTTCAAGAGCACTTGGCGCTGCGCATTGGGCGCGAAGTGCTACAGCGCCGATACGATGCGCTCGCCGCGCATACCAATAGGGAACTGGATGCCGTCAGCCAGGCGCATCGTCGTTTGAAGCGGCGTGTGCTGGACCTGATTGCAACCATCGATCCGTGGGGCGCACACACGCTGGCTACGCTGCAGTACGACAACGCGCCAAGCATGACTGACCGTCTTGCCGCGCTTTCCGTGCTGGTGCGGGGCAACGCACCGCAAGCGCACGCCGCGCTACTGCATTTCCGCGAGCGCTACGCAGATAACCCGCTGGCGATGGACAAGTGGTTCTCGGTGCAGACACTGTTGCCTGGTGATGTGGTGCTCGAACGCGTGCAGTCGCTGCAGCAGGACGGCGCGTTTACGCTGAAGAACCCCAATCGCGTCAACGCATTGTTCGGCGCCTGGGCGCGCGGTAATCCGGATGGGTTCCATCGCGCGGACGGCAGCGGCTACCGCTTGCTGGGCCATTACCTGCAGCAACTGGACGCCATCAATCCACAGGTGGCTGCTCGCCTTGCCACGGCCTTCAACGGCTGGCAGCGCCTGGAACCCACGCGCCACGCCGCGGCACGGGCTGCTATCGACACGCTGGCTGCGCAGCAAAATCTTTCCCGCAATCTGGGCGAGATCGTGCGCAGCATGCAGCACGGCTAAGCGTTCTCTCTATAAAGAATCGCCCGAGTGCTTCCCGTCCTTGGACGGGGCACCCGGGCGTAATTTGTTTCAACGAGAGGATGTACCTTGATGAAGCAGACTTGCCTTACCTACGGACATCCAACCCCTTGGACGTCCGCTGACGCTAGCCATCGCGAGGGCGACGGCTAGACCTCCAAGCGCGCCAGTTCGTCGCGCAATCGGTCCAGTCGCGAAAGCAGGCGCGGGCGCAAGGCCTGACGTTCGCTCTCGCTGCGTTCCTCCAGATGATCCATGGCCATTTCAACGCGGCCAAGTTCGATCAGCAGGTCGTGATGCGGGTAAACCGGTTGAAAATCGACGCTGAGTTCCATGACGTTAGGCCCCCAAATCCATTGCCTTTGTCCTGCATGGAGGAAGAAGCAACGGCCGTGCCAGCAGCGTGACCGACATCACATTCATTTTGGGGATGGATCACGAATTGACGCTGTGCGTCACGAGGTGCCAACTCTCGGCACAAACGGGCGTTTTAGTCACTTCACGTTCACGCGTCGGGCGTAAATATCCAACCCAACGCGCAGCATGAAACGGCTGCTGGTAACCCATTCCGGTTTCTGGCGCCCGGCAACACGGTCATCCTGGATTCCCCCTGTTCCTGAGACCGCCGGGCGCCAGATCTTATTCAGAGCGCTTGAAAGCTCTTCAAAGCTCAGAAAAGGCGACGGCGCCCCGAGGGGCGCCGTCTTGCTTCCTCTCCCCGGCACGCGATCGAACCCCTGTCGTTCGATCTCGGCGCGCTGAATCGCGCAGCTTCTGCCCGTGGAAAGTGCACGGGAGGCAAAGCAGAAAGCATGCCAACGGCCGAAGCGCCGTAACAGCGGTACCATAAGCGTCCACTTGGGTCCAAACCTGCGCTTTCAGGTCAGTTCTTATGCTTTTTCATCCGATTTCCTACGACGTGATCGTGGTTGGCGGCGGCCACGCCGGCACTGAGGCCGCGCTAGCCGCTGCCCGCACGGGCGCGCGCACCCTGCTGTTGAGCCATAACATCGAGACGATCGGCCAGATGAGCTGTAACCCGGCCATCGGCGGCATCGGCAAAGGCCATCTGGTCAAGGAAATCGACGCCCTAGGCGGCGCCATGGCGCATGCAGCCGATCTGGCTGGCATCCAGTGGCGCACGCTCAATGCATCCAAGGGCCCGGCGGTACGCGCCACGCGCTGCCAGGCCGACCGCTCGCTCTATAAGGCCGCGATCCGCCGGATGGTGGAAACCCAGCCCAACCTGGAGCTGTTCCAGCAGGCTGTCGACGACCTGATTCTGGAGGGCGGCCGCGTCACCGGCGTGGTGACCCAGATGGGCCTGGCCTTCCACGCCCGCACCGTGGTGCTCACCGCCGGTACCTTCCTGGCCGGAAAGATCCACATCGGACCGGCACAGTACGCCGGTGGTCGCGCGGGCGACCCGCCCGCCAGCACGCTCGCCCAGCGGCTGCGTGAACTGCCCGTGGCAGCCGATCGACTGAAGACCGGCACGCCACCACGCATCGATCTGCGCAGCATCGATTTCACCGGCCTGGAAGAGCAGCCGGGCGATAACCCGGCGCCGGTGTTCTCATACCTCGGCTCGCGCGACGAACATCCGCGCCAGGTGAGCTGCTGGATCACGCATACCAGCGAGCACACGCATGAGCTGATCCGCGGCTCGCTTGATCGATCGCCGCTATACAGCGGCCAGATCGAGGGCGTGGGGCCGCGCTACTGCCCCTCGATCGAGGACAAAGTGGTGCGCTTCGCCGAGAAGTCCTCGCACCAGATCTTCATTGAGCCGGAGGGACTGGATACGTTCGAGGTGTATCCCAACGGCATCTCCACCTCGCTGCCGTACGACGTGCAGTTGGCGCTGGTGCATTCGATCAAGGGCTTCGAGAAGGCGCACATTACGCGCCCGGGCTACGCCATCGAGTACGACTATTTCGATCCCCGCGGCCTGCATCCGTGGTTGGAAACCAAGACGATCCCGGGCCTGTATTTCGCGGGCCAGATCAACGGCACCACCGGCTATGAAGAAGCAGGCGCGCAGGGTCTCATCGCTGGCCTCAACGCAGCGCTGGCAGTGAAGGGTGCGGCCCCGTGGTATCCGCGCCGCGACGAGGCTTACATCGGCGTGCTGATTGACGACCTCACCAGCAACGGCACCATTGAGCCGTATCGCATGTTTACCTCGCGCGCCGAGTATCGCTTGCATCTGCGCGAGGACAATGCCGACCTGCGCCTGACCGAAACCGGCCATGGTCTCGGCGTGGTGCCGCAAGCGCGTTACGACGCCTTGCGCGCCAAGCGTGATGCGGTGGAGCGTGAAACGCAGCGACTGAGCGGGATCTGGGCGGCGCCGGCCAACGCGCTGGGCTCCACGATCGCGCAGCAATTAGGCATCACATTGAGTCGCGAGACCAGCGCACTGGACCTGCTTCGTCGACCTGAGATCGACTATGCAACGTTGACAACGGTGACGGGTATTGGCCCGGCGGTGGACGAGAGCGACGTCGCCGCACAAGTGGAAGTGCAAACCAAGTACGCCGGCTATCTCGAGCGCCAGCGCGAGGAGATCGCGCGGCAGCGCCGCCACGAGCAGACCACGATTCCCAGCAGCTTCGACTACGACAAGGTACGCGGCCTCTCTGCCGAGGTACTGCTCAAGCTCAAGCGCGTGATGCCGGAAACCATCGGCCAGGCGGCGCGCATCAGCGGTGTCACGCCAGCCGCGATCTCACTGCTGCTGGTGCACCTCAAGCGCCGCGACGCGGCCTGATTCCGCTCATTCAGTGCACCAAGACGCCCTGCCCGCATGGCATCATGCGGGCCTGACGGTTCTTCTCGGAGTGCACCATGGAAGTCTGGATTGGTCGGGACGGCGAACGACACGGCCCGTACAAGGAAGTCGACGTGCGGCAGTGGCTGCGCAGTGGCCAAGTCAGCCCCGACGATCTGGGCTGGTACGAAGGCATGGCGGACTGGGCGCCGCTGTCGACCCTGTTTCCTGACGAGCGCAGCGCCGAGCCGCCTGCGTTTTCCGGGACACCTCCGGTACCTCCCGCATACGCGGCCCCCAGCGCGTCGAACAGCGGCGCCGTTGCCGCTGTGGACGACTACGCCGGCTTCTGGAAGCGCGTGGCGGCCTACATTCTTGACGCGCTGGTGCTGTGGATTCCGAACACCATCCTGAGCACCATGCTCGGCGCGAGCAAGGCCGCCGAAACGTATATGCAGGCGAAACTCGCGGCAGGCGACGACCCGCAAATGGCACTGCAGGCGTTGGACGCCTACATGCACGCACTGTGGCCCGCACTGATCGCACAGACCATCGTCTCCTGGCTGTATTTCGCGCTGTGCGAGAGCTCGGCCTGGCAGGGCACGGTGGGCAAGCTTGCACTGGGCATCCGCGTCACGGACATGGACGGAAAGCGCATCGGCTTCGGACGCGCCACGGGTCGCTACTTCGCCAAGATCATCAGCGCTTTCACGCTGTGTATTGGCTTCTTGATGGTTGCCTGGACGCAGCGCAAGCAAGGCCTCCACGACCTGCTCGCGCAGACGCTGGTACTCAATGGCCGCGCGAAAGATGTTGCAACCAAGGAGCAACGCGCCGACCAGGACAACAGCTCGTTCAACGCGTGATATCGCGCGACACACGCTGCGGGAATGGTTTGATGGCGAGATGCGCCGCCGTGCATTCACGGCGGCGCTGACGTCACGGGAACATTACGTTCACGCACTCGTCGCATCTACGCTGCACGCGCGCCAATCCCGCCAACGACAGCGTACAAATGGACGTCGATCCGTCTGCGGCTGTGCTTTGCGTATGCATGCGCAGGTTATGACCTATGGCGGATGCGATCCGCTGTGCAAGAAGCGCATGCTCTTACGCACAGGGGGCCGCGCACCAGGCAAGGTCATGGCCCAATCCCCCCTCGATTGCGGCTGGATTTACCAGTGCGACGACATCGTCGTCGAGCCGCGCGCACATCGCCTGGAACGGGCGGGAACGTCGATTTCCGTCGAACCGAAGGCTTATGCGGTGCTGGTGGTTCTGCTGCAGCAGGCCGGCGAAGTCGTCCGCAAAGACACGCTGCTTGATGCGGCGTGGGGGCATCGACACGTCACTCCTGGCGTACTGACTCGCGTCATTTCCCAGCTGCGCCACGCACTCGGTGATTGCGCGTCGCAACCGCGCTACATCGCCACCGTGCATAGTCTGGGTTATCGCTTCATCGGCGATGTACATCGCATGCCATCCGCCGCGGCACCGGCCAACGAGCCGATGCCGGACGTAGCGAGCAATGACGATCTGGCGCCCGCGATGGACATGCCAGCACCATCGCACACACCGCGTTCTCCGCAAAAACGCTGGGTGGCAGCTGCCATCACCCTGGCAGTGATCGTCGCCATGATGGCGGCCGCACACTTATGGCACACACCCAATAGCCACCCGTCCGAGCCGCTGATAACCCCACGGCCCGCCCTTGCAGTGATGCCAGTGGCGCACGAACAGGACGTGCGACCGCTCCATCCGCACCGCTGGCCGCGCTATCACCGCATCGCCACGGAATATCCCGGCGACCGCGACGATATGCCCGCTGAGCTCCGCGCGGCGGGCTACCTCGCGCTTCGCCCTGAACAGGCGCCCGCCGCACGTCAGTAGACGTCAGCACCGACTTGCTATGATCGACGGCCCGGCGGATGGTGAACCGATCCGTCGCCTTGTCGAACAGGAACTGTTTCAGCCTCATGCTCAGCATCGAACAACGTATTGCCCAGGACATCGCCGCCAAGCCGGACCAGGTACACGCCGCGGTGGATTTGCTTGACGGCGGCGCAACCGTGCCGTTCATTGCGCGCTACCGCAAGGAAGCCACCGGCGGTCTCGACGACACGCAGCTGCGCCTGCTCGAAGAACGCCTGCGCTACCTGCGCGAGCTGGAGGAACGCCGTAGCGCGATCCTCGCCAGTGTCGAGGAACAGGGCAAACTCAGCGACGCGCTGAAGAACGACATTCTTTCGGCGGATACCAAGGCGCGCCTGGAAGATCTGTACCTGCCATACAAGCCCAAGCGCCGCACGAAGGCGCAGATCGCACGTGAGGCCGGCCTGGAGCCACTCGCCACGGGCCTGCGTGAAGACCCCACACAGACACCGGAAGCCGCTGCCGAATCGTTCGTCGATGCGGAAAAGGGCGTGGCCGATGTGCGTGCCGCGCTGGACGGCGCCCGCGCCATCTTGATGGAGAGCATTGCCGAAGACGCCGGCCTGCTCGGTGAGCTGCGCGATTGGCTATGGGACAAGGGCCAGATTCGCGCGAAAGTGGTCGAAGGCAAGGAGAACGAGGGCGCGAAGTTCCGCGACTACTTCGACCACCTGGAACCGATCGGCAAGATTCCCTCGCACCGTCTGCTCGCGCTGATGCGTGCGCGCAACGAAGGCGTTCTCGAGCTGGAGCTCTCGCCGGCGCTGGACATGGAGCAGGGTCACGCCGAGGGCGAAGGCCGCGTCGCGGCACATGCACGCATCCTGGATCGCGGTCGCCCCGCCGATGCGTGGTTGCGCGAGACGGTGCGCCTCACCTGGCGCGTGAAGTTGCACTTGCACCTTACGCTGGACTTGTTCGGCCGCGTCCGAGAAGGCGCGGAAGACGAAGCCATCCGTGTGTTCGGCGATAACCTCAAGGATCTGATGCTTGCTGCGCCAGCGGGCGCCAAGAGCGTGATGGGTCTGGATCCGGGCATCCGCACCGGCGTGAAGGTGGCCGTGGTCGACGCCACCGGCAAGCTGCTCGCCACCGACACGGTCTACCCCCATGAGCCGCGCAAGCAGTGGAACGAATCACTGGCTGCCCTGGCCCGACTGTGCCAGAAGCATGGCGTGGACCTGATCGCGATCGGTAACGGCACCGCGTCCCGCGAAACCGACAAGCTGGCGGGCGAACTGATCAAGGGCCTGGCCAAAACGCATCCGGAGCACACGCTGTCGAAGATCGTGGTGAGCGAAGCCGGCGCGTCGGTGTACTCCGCGTCCGAAACGGCTGCCAAGGAATTTCCGGATCTGGATGTGAGCCTGCGTGGCGCCGTGTCCATCGCGCGCCGCCTGCAGGATCCACTCGCCGAGCTGGTGAAGATCGAACCGAAGGCGATCGGCGTGGGCCAGTACCAGCACGACGTGAATCAGGTGAAGCTGGCACGCGCGCTGGACGCGAAGGTCGAGGACTGCGTGAACGCCGTGGGCGTGGACGTGAACACCGCTTCTGCCGCGTTGCTCTCGCGCGTGGCGGGCCTTTCCGCCAGCGTGGCCGAGAACGTGGTGAAGCACCGCGATGCCAACGGCCCGTTCGCCAACCGCAAAGCCTTGTTGAAGGTGCCGCGTCTGGGTGACAAGGCGTTCGAGCAGTGCGCAGGCTTCCTGCGCGTGCCCAACGGCGACAATCCGCTGGATACGAGTGCAGTGCATCCGGAAGCCTATCCCGTGATCGAACGCATCATCGCCCAGTGTGGTCGCGAGGTGCGCTCCATCATCGGTGACACCAGCTTCCTGCGCGGCCTCAAGGCCGAGCAGTTCACCGACGAAACGTTCGGCGTGCCGACGGTGCGCGACATCCTCAAGGAACTGGAGAAGCCCGGCCGCGATCCGCGCCCCGAGTTCGTGGCACCGAGTTTTGCCGAGGGTGTGGAAGACCTGAAGGACCTGCGCCCCGGCATGGTGCTGGAAGGCCGCGTAACCAACGTGGCGGCCTTCGGTGCGTTCGTGGACATCGGCGTGCATCAGGATGGTCTGGTGCACGTCTCGGCGCTCTCACACACCTTCGTGAAGGATCCGCGCGATGCGGTGAAGGCCGGTGACATCGTCAAGGTGAAGGTGATGGAGGTCGACCTGCCCCGCCAGCGCATTGGCCTGTCCATGCGCTTGGACGACGAGCCGGGCCAGCAGGTCCGCGGCGGCCGCCCGACGGGTGGCAACGATGCCCCGCGTGGTGGCCAGCGCGACAACCGCGGTCCACGTCCTGGCGGCGGCGCACCCAAGCAGGCCCCAGCACCGACCAACAGCGCGTTTGCTGACGCCTTCTCCAAGGCTAAGCAGCGCTAAGCGGCGACAGGGAAATCGGTTGCGGGGCGTAACGCCGATAGGCGACGCCCCGCAACGCGATGGTCGGGACCTTGGACACTTGCCTCCGGCCGCGCGCTTTGATGGCTTCGGCAGCTTCTTTCGTTCGCGGTGCGGCGCAGCATGCGCTGACGTATGGGCATGCATTACCGTAACGAGGAGATAACAAAGAACCGCCCGGTCCAAGGAGTGTTACCGACATGCCCCGTACTCGTACTATCGCAGGCGCCATCGCCGCCGCGCTGCTGATCAGCTCCCCGGCCTTCGCCGCCAAGTCCCAGTTCGACAGCGTTGTCGTGTTCGGCGACAGCCTGAGCGACGCCGGCAACATTTCCCTCGCCACCAACCCGGCCATCCAGCCGCCGCTGGAATTCACCACCAACCCGGGCGCGGTCACCGTGCAGAACGTGGCCGGCCACTACGGTTACAACCTCACCGCCTCGCTAGCGGGCGGCACTGACTACGCCTGGGGTGGCGCCGGTGTACTGACCAATTCGCCGGGTACCCCGTCGGCCGTGCCGACCCTCACCACCCAGGTGAACGCCTATCTCGCGGGCGGCAAGTTCGACAGCAAGGCGCTGTATTCCGTGTGGGGCGGCGCCAACGACATCTTTTATGCGGCGACCGCCGCCGGTGCTGGCGCGACCGCGCAGCAGCTGATCCAGCAGAACGTAACCGCCACACTGGGCCAACTCGCCGCCAGCGGCCTGTACACCCCGGCGCAGATTGCGGCGATGACCCCGGCGGTCACCCAGCAGGTGACCGCACAGGTAACCCAGGCCGTGCTAGCCAAGGCCGGCGTGTCCGGCTTCATGACCGCTGACCAGGCCGCTGGCTCCATCGCCGCCGCCGCCCAGCAGGAAGTGAAGCTGATCGGCCAGATGCAGGCAGCAGGCGCCAAGAACATCCTAGTGTTCAATCTGCCCAACATCGGCCTGACCCCGTCAGCCCTCGAGCAGGGCGCCAGCGCTGCCTCGTCGCTGACCAGCCTCAGCCTGGTGTTCAACGGTACGCTCAACGCGGGCCTGGGCCAGCTCGGCAAGGGCATCGTCCCGGTCGACACCTACAGCCTGCTTAATGAAGTCATCGCCAACCCGACCGCATACGGCTTCACCAACGTGACCAACGAAGCCTGCGGCGTGGGCTCCAGTTCCGTGCAGTGCGGCCCGCAGGGTTCGGGCCTGCCGTACACCTACGCACCTGGCACCAATCAGACCTACCTGTTCGCCGATGGCGTCCACCCGACCACCGCGGCTGACGTGATGCTGGGCCAGTACGTGGTCTCCATCCTCAGCGCCCCGGGTTACGCCTCGCTGCTGGCCGAAGCACCGCTGGCCTCGATCCAGGCCCAGAACCGCGCGATCCGCAAGCAGATGCTTGACGACGGCCAGGGCAGCGACACCCGCGTGTTCGCCAATATCGACTACGGCGACCAGCGCTTCGACGGCAGCAGCAGCTCGCCGCGCACCAAGAGCAATAACGTCAACCTGACCTTGGGCGCGGACGTGCGCTTCAACGACAACTGGTCCGGCGGCGTGGCCATGAACATCGGCCAGCACAATGCCGATTACGACGGCGGTGGCGGCTACAAGCTGCAGGACGTGTCCGGCCTCGGCTACCTGACCTGGCACCAGGGTGGCGGCTACGTCGGCGGTTACGTCGACTTCGGTCAGGACAACTTCTCCGACATCGAGCGCAAGATCCAGATCGGCTCCATGCTCCGCACCGAAACCGCCAAGGCGGACGGCAACCATGTCGGCGCCGGCCTCACCGGCGGCTACTGGTTCGAGATGGGTACGCTGCGCACCGGTCCGTTCGCTACGGTTGAATGGCAGACGGTCAAGGTCAACAGCTTCAATGAGGCCAGCAGCGACAGCACGGCCATGTGGTTCGGCAGCCAGCAGCGCGACTCGCAGGTGTCCACCCTCGGCTGGCGCCTGGAAGGTCAATGGCAGGCTGGCAACACCATGCTGAAGCCGTACGCCGAACTGGCCTGGAACCACGACAGCAAGGCGGATCCGCGCGAAGTGACCGCTGGCCTCAACGGCATGCAGGGCTCCTTCGCCCTGGTCGGCTTCACCCCGGACAAGAGCTGGGGCACCGGCGACATCGGCCTGAATGCGCAGTTCAACCAGGCTCTCAGCGGCTGGTTCGGCTACAGCGGCCGCTTCGGCGACAGCAGCCAGAAGTACAGCAGCGTGAACCTGGGCATGAAGTACGCCTTCTAAGGTCTACGTTTGTTCCGCAGAAAAGCCGTCCGCGTGAGCGGGCGGCTTTTTTTTGGGAGCGAGAGTCCGAGCACAACAGCGCAGCTGCACGAGCCGTCAGTTTTCGCTTTTGAACTTCGGGCCCCCTGTGTGGCGGTGAGGGGAGGACGAGAAGGCCCGGAGGGGGATCGGCAAGGATGCTGATTCCTTTTCGTCGGGGCAGGAGCCCCGTCGAAAAGCCCGGCCGCCCCTCACGGACTGGCCGGCAAAGCCGGCCAGCGCCAAGCGGGGGTGCCCTTTCTTTGGGTTACTTTCGACGCGAAGCTAGTCCCCGTGGGGTCTTTTGGGCAAGCAAAGAAAAGTAACTCGGCCTCCGGCAGGAGGTCGAAACGCCCGCCGCGTAGGCGGCCAGATCGCAATCACGCGACAATCAAATTGAGGCTCTTGACTCCGACCCTTGCCCCCTTTTGCGGGGTACGCCGGAATGGCCACTAAAAATGAAACGGTGAGGCTAGATTGACCCCTCACCCCAACCCTCTCCCCGAAGGGGAGAGGGAGAAGAGCGCGGCCTCTCCACAATCAAACCGTTTAGACGTCCATACACCCAAACACCAGACAAGAAAAAAGCCGCCAGCTTTCGCAGGCGGCTTTTCTCGAGTTCGGAAACTGCGAGGGCTTACTTGCCCTTGCCGTTCGTTGCCAGACCCAGGATGGTCTGCGCCTGCTTCTGCAGGCTGGCTGCTTCGTCGTCTGCCAGCGGCGAGCTCTT
Source organism: Dyella sp. ASV24 (assembly GCF_016428905.1). Classification (GTDB taxonomy): domain Bacteria; phylum Pseudomonadota; class Gammaproteobacteria; order Xanthomonadales; family Rhodanobacteraceae; genus Dyella. The sequence goes on from NZ_JAELTQ010000068.1 coordinate 15,090, forward strand.
GCCGCCCTGGTCGTTGGTCTTCAGCACCAGCGTGCCATCGGCCGTCCACGCAGCGCGCTCGGTCGAGGTCGGCTTGGCGTCCTTGCTGGACTTCTTCTGCTGCACGACCACCCACGGCTTGCCGTCCTTGTAGGCGTAGTCGGTGCTGGTGAAGCCCTTGTCGCCGTAGTCGACTTCTTCGCGGATGAACTTCACATCACCGGCCTGGCGGAACACCTGCCAGCCACGCGACACCTTGTCTTCCAGCTTGGTGCCGCTGCTGATCTTCATGCCGCCGATCTGCTTCTGCACGGAAGTGAAGGCAGCCAGTTCCTTTTCACCCGGGGTCTGCTCGGGGAAGAGCTGCACACTCAGGCCGGTGGCCGGCTTGCCATTGAGTACCGGAGTCTGCAGGCGCGGCTTGTAGGTACGCTCGCCATCGGTCAGCACGGCCTGAAGCACGTACACACCAGCGGGGTTCACGTCAGCGGCGTTGAACGGCAGCTCGAAGGAGATCGGCAGCGTATTGGCCGGCTCGATCGTCTTGGTCGCGAGCGGCTTGCTGTCCTGCTGGCTTACGTCGATCAGGGTCAGGTCGAGCTTGGCAGCCGACGAAACGTTGCTGCCTTCCGGCACGGACACCTGGCCGGTGACCTGATTCGCCTGTGCCGGCGTCTGGGCGGCATTGCCACCCTCAGCGCCACCTTGGGACGACTGGGAAGAATTACCGCAGCCGGCGAGAGCCAGAGCGGCGACCGACATCAGCGACCAAACAAGACGGCGCATGGGAAACCTCTATCGAATGTCAGGGCTAGCGCGAGAACCAACAGGCGCCCAACACGCCTCGACTCTACACGGGGGAAGTTATCAGGATAGCCCAAAGGTAAGGCCTTGTAAAAGTTGGCTCCATGCGCTTGCGTATGCAAAAGCGAATGGCCGCCCAAATGGCCCGTGAACAAAAAGGGCGGCCCGGTCTGGGCCGCCCTTCGTGGTTGCAGCGGTGTTGCTTAGAAGCGCTGCGAGTACTTCAGGTAGTAGAAACGGCCGATATCAAAGCCGCCGTAGTACACGAACGAGCTGGCGGGCTTCGTGTACATGATCGGGCCCTGCTTATCGAACACGTTGTTGGCGCCGACCGAGACGATGCCCTTCCACGGCAACGTCCAGCGGAACTGCACGTCGTTGAACGTCGTGCTGCCCACGTGACGCATCGGCGATGCACCGTTGAACGGATCGACATGGTTGGGTTCGTTGCACTCGGTGGTGAACGAGCACTTCTCGGTCATACCGGAGTAGTAACGCACCGTCCAGGTCGCGCCGAAGATGCCCTTGCTCCAGTCCAGCGTCACGTTGGAGCGTGTGCGGAACGTAACGCCGGCGCTGTTAGCCACACCCACAAACGGCTGCACCTTAGTGGTCGGATTGTCGTCTGCCTTGATGTTCAGGTAGTCGACGTAGGTGGTGTTCCAACGCGCCACGAACTGGCCGATCGATGCCAGCGAGAAACGGTAGTTGATGCCGAAGTCGTAACCGGCGGTCTTCTCCCAGCCCTTGTTGGTCAGGCCGTAGTACATGTTGGTGATGGCGCCGGTGGACGGATCGCGCTGGAAGCTCGTGCAACGCGAGGCGATGCCACCGGAGTAGCAGTCATCCAGGATGTTCTGCACGGTATCGGCCGAGATCAGGTTCTTGATATCGATCCGGTACCAGTCCAGCGAGACGTCGAAGCCTTCGATGTAGTGCGGGCTGTAGATCATGCCCAGCGTACGGGTCGTGGCGGTTTCCGGCGTCAGGTTGGGGTTGGAGCCGTTGGTGAACTGGTAGTTCGACTGGCACGGATACGTGGTGCAAGGCACCAGTGCCTGGCCGAGCTGGTGGAAGTTTGCAGCCACCGCCGGCTGGCCACCAAAGCCCGAGCCGCAACGTGCCGCGACCGCCGGATTGCCCTTGGCGGAGCCACGGGTGGCATCGCACGGGTCGATATACGACTCGAAGCTGCCGCCCACGCCGCCGTAGAGATCGGAAATGGTCGGAGCGCGGAAACCTTGCGCCCAGCTACCACGTACCAGCAGGTCGTCGATCGGCTTCCACTTGAGGCCGAACTTGCTGTTGGTGGTGCTGCCGAAGTTGTTGTAGTCGGAGTAACGCGTCGCCACGTTCACCGACAACTCGCGAGCCATGGTCATGTCACGCAGCAGCGGTGCGTCCAACTCGAGGTAGGCCTCGTTCACCCGGTACTTGCCCGAGGTGGTGGTCGCGGCCAGGCCCGAGCTCAAGCCCGCCTGATTGAACGCGTCCGGTACGAAGCGACCTTCTTCTTCACGATGCTCCACGCCCGCGGCGATACCCAGGTCACCGCCTGGCAGCGAGAACCACGTGCCCGCGATGTTGGCGGTGTAGTCGACCGTGGTGGTCTTGCCGGTGTCGTGGTACTCGGGGAACAGGAACTTCTGCAGATCCGGATCCGACAGCGAGCCCGCACCTGCCTGACCGTAGGCCAGCAGCGGATTCCACGGCACGCAACCGGCGATGGCCTTGCCATTGGTGCCGCAATGCACTTTGCCGTCCGAACCCAGGAACGACGGGCCCAGCGCCGACTCGGCGTTCACCAGGTTGAAGTCGCCGTGGCCGATCTTCAACATGTTGTTGCGGTTGGTCATCGCGCCCACGTCCCAGTTGAACGTGTGGCCGCCGAGATCAAAATAGCCTTCGAGACCGGCCGTCCAGCGATAGGTTTCCAGCTCGCTGTCCGTCGTACGGGGCATTTCCCAGCCGCGACGGGTGAAATTGACGGTCTTGCCGAGCGGATTGAAGTAGCTGCCGGCGTCCAGCGGCGTACCGAACGAACTCGACTGGTACGGATAGCCAGCAATCTGCTGTTCCGTCTTACGCTTGTTGTAGAGGAAGTCGGTCTTGAACGCGATGTTGTCGTCGAGGTTGTACTTGCCGGCGACGAACAGAGAGGTGCGCTGACTGCCTGTCTGCAGCATCATCTGCTGGTTCGAGTTGGCGTACTGATCCGTCGTCTGCGGATGGTAGTTCGCGAAATTGCGGGTATCGCTACCCGGGGTCGGTACGCAGTTCGGGTACTTCTTGGTGGACGCGTTATACGGACCGCACGGCTGGTTGACCAAGGCACCGTACTGGCTCACCGCGCTCCAGCCAGCGGTCGGCTGCGGGTGGTTCGGGCCCGAGGGGTATTCGCTGAACTCGCGGTCCTTGGCCCATACCGGGTCTTCCTTCACGTACTGCGCGCTCATCATGAGCGAGCCGCGGTCGTTGGCGGTGCCCAGCGTGAAGTCGTAGATCTGCTTTTTGCCGTCGCCCTGGTCGTACTCGCCCACATAGGCGTTCGCTTCGGCGCCGGTGTAGTTGCTGCGGGTAATCACGTTCACCACGCCTGCGATGGCGTCCGAACCGTAGATCGAGGAGCCGCCGTCCTTCAGCACTTCGATGCGCTCGATGGCGGACATCGGAATCTGGTTCAGGTCCTGCAGGCCGGTGGTGTTCGCGCCCAGACGCTTACCATTGACCAGTACCAGGGTGCGGTTGGGACCGATGTTGCGCAGGTCCACGTAGTAACCGCCCACGTCTTCGCCCGAGGACAGCGCGTTGGCGCGGCTGATCGGCGGCGAACCCACTTCGGTGAGGTTCTGCAAGACGTCGGCAACGGAGGTGAAGCCCTGGTTCTCCAATTGCTTGCGGTCGATCATGACCACCGGCTGGGCCGTTTCGACGTCGACGCGCGGAATGCGTGAGCCGGTGACAGTGACTGCCTCCAGCTTCTTGGCTTCGCCCGGGATAGGACCGGTAGCGTCCTGCGCCAGGACCGGCGCTGCCACCGCGAAGGTACCTACGGACAGTGCCACACGCACGGCTACCGTAAGTTTATTATCAACTTTCTTGCGGAACTGCATATTGTCTCCCCAGTAAAAGACGTCGGCCCCAACCGACGCCAAAAGGCCGCCTTGCTATGCAAGTGGCAGGTTCTGAAGGCGTTGCACCTCAGAACTTGCTGTCTGCCAGCTGAACAAGCCGGCGGATTCGTGATTACCAATTCGCAACCGTTGCGTTCTTGGTCTCGGTAGAAGTTGCTCTTTGTGAGTCACAACTACCAAGAACTTACGACCTTATGGGAAAATTCTTGCGAATGTCAACGCTTTCGTAACGCTTGCTTCACGTTGAGATTCGGTTTTCAGGGCCACGCTCCTACTCACAAGTCGCCATCCGCCAGGAAAATGCGATGAACATGCAAAAAATTTCGACCAACGAGTCCTCATCCACCTTTGCTGACCGCATCAAAGTGCTGATCCAGCGGGTGGGCAGCGTTACCGAGATCGCACGGATGTGCGGGTTCTCCGAAGGCGTCGTGCGCAGCTGGCGCGACGGCAATACGGACCCGTCGCGCGCACGTTGCGTGACGCTGGCCAAGACCCTGGGGATTTCCCTGGTGTGGCTGGTGGCTGGCGAAGGGCAGATTCAGGTCACGGACGCCATGGCATCCGGCGAAGACCTCCCGAATGCGGAAGCATCGGCCAATCGCCATCGCTCCAAGCTGCGCACCGCGGCAGACACCCTGCACGCGAGTGGCCTGGCCATGGACCCGAGCCGCTTGAACACGGCACTGCGCATCCTGCAGTCAGAGCTGGATCTGGCCGAAAGCCGCCTGACCCTGGCGGACAACGCCGACATGCTGGCCGACCTCTATGAAATCCTGGGTCCGGGCGGCAACGATGTCGACGCGGCGGCCATGGTGTCGTTCAACCAGCGCCTGCACGAGCGTGTGAAGCGCGGTCGTCAGATCGTTGCATAAGGTGTTGTCGGTGCTCCTGGCATAAAAAAACGGCAGCCCATCAGGCTGCCGTTTTTTGTGGAGCGCTAGCCCGCTTCGTTACAGGCGGGCGATATCGGCAATGGCACCGAACTGCGCCTTGAGCTGGCCCAACAGGGCCAGTCGATTCGCGCGCACGGCCGGGTTGTCGGCGTTCACCAGCACACTGTCGAAGAAGGCATCCACCGGTGCCTGCAACTGAGCGAGACGCGTCAGCACTGCGGCGTAGTCACCGGCCTGCAGCGGCGCCACCGTATCGGCACGAGCCGCATCGAGCGCGGCATGCAGTGCTCGCTCAGCATCTGCCTCGAAATGGGCCGGATCCACCGACGTGCCCACCGGTACGGCATCCGCTTCTTCGGCCTGCTTACGCAGGATGTTGGCCACGCGCTTGTTGGCGGCGGCCAAGCTCAAGGCTTCCGAACGGCGGCCGAACTCGCCCACTGCACGCAGGCGGCGATCGAAATCAACCAGGCTGGACGGCGACACGGCCAGCACGGCCTCGAACTGCTCGGTGGTGAAGCCTTGCTCGGCGTAATAGCCACGCAGGCGATCAAGCACGAATTCCACCAGTTCGTCGGCGAGCGCAGCACGACGCTTGCCCGCATCGAGCACCGGCGCCTTGCCGTCCTTGCCCGGCTTGAGGCCAGCCGCAAGCGCGGCTTCTGGCAGCAGTTCCAGCGCCTCGACAAAACTGCCCCGGAAATCCAATTCCAGGCCACCTTCAACCAAGGTACGCGCAAGACCGAGCGCAGCGCGGCGCAACGCGAACGGGTCCTTGTTGCCGCTGGGCTTCATGCCGACAGCAAAGATACCGGCCAAGGTATCGAAGCGATCTGCAACAGCGAGCACCTGGCCGACCTTGCCAGCTGCGATGGCGTCGCCGGCAAAACGGGGCTGGTAATAGCTGTCCAGCGCGTCGGCCACGTCTTTCGCTTCACCGTGGTGCGAGGCGTAGTAACGACCCATCACGCCCTGCAGTTCGGGAAATTCACCGACCATACGGGTGAGCAGATCGCACTTGCTGAGCGCCGCCGCGCGTGTCGCCGCACCGGCATCCACACCCACGCGAGCGGCGATGATGCGGGCCAGCTCGGCCACGCGCACGCTCTTGTCCCACAGACTGCCCAGCGCCTGCTGATAGGTCACGTTCTTCAGCTGGTCCTGGTAGCCGGCCAACGGTTCCTTGAGGTCTTCATCCCAAAAGAACTTGGCGTCGGCAAAGCGCGGACGGATCACGCGCTCGTACCCCTTGCGGATCTCCGACGGTTGCTTGCTCTCGATATTGGCGATGCCAATGAAATGCTCGGTGAGCTTGCCATCCGCATCGAACACCGGCACGAACTTCTGGTTGGTCTCCATGGTGGTGACCAGCGCTTCCGGCGGTACGGCGAGGAACTCACGGTCAAACGTGCACGCAATCGCCATCGGCCATTCGGTGAGATTGGCGATCTCGTCGAGCAGCGCATCGTCCAGCTGCGGTACGCCGCCGGTTTCCTTGGCCGCGCGGGCGACTTCATCGCGGATCTTCTGGCGACGCTCAGCCGGATCGGCCAGTACCTTCGCCGCTGTCATCGCATCGAGCCAACTGTCGGCATCGGCCACGTGCACCGGCTGCGTGTGCATAAAGCGATGGCCACGCGATTTGCGCCCGCTGGTCAGACCCAACGCGGAACCATCGACGATATCCGAACCATGCAGCATCACCAGCCAGTGCGCAGGGCGCACGAAGGTGTAGTCATGATCGCCCCAGCGCATGGGCTTGGGGATGGGCAAGCCTTTGAGTGCCTCATCGACGATCTCCGGCAGCAAGGCCGCGACCGGCTGACCCGGTTTCACTGCACGGAACACGAACCACGAACCCTTGTCGGTTTCGAGCTTCTCCAGCTGCTCCACGGTGACACCGCACGACTGCGCAAAGCCTTGCAGGGCCTTGCCCGGCTGGCCATTCGCATCCAGCGCCGCATTCACGGCGGGGCCACGGCGCTCAAGGTTTTGCTCCGGCTGATTCGCGGCCACCGAAGGGATATGGACGGCCAAACGACGAGGCGAGGCATACAGCTTGGCCTCGTCCAGCCGGGCTTCGACACCACGCTTGGCCAGACCATCGCAAATACCGCGCGAAAACGCCGCAGCCAGTTCGTCCAACGCTTTGGGCGGCAGTTCCTCGGTGCCCAGCTCGATCAACAGCGGCTTGGTGGCGGCGCTCATGCGGCCTGCTCCTTGAGGTTCTTCTTCAGGCCCGGGAAGCCGAGCTTTTCACGTTGCGCGACATAAGCCTCGGCCACTGCGCGAGCCAGTGTGCGCACGCGCAGGATGTAGCGCTGGCGTTCGGTCACGCTGATGGCACGGCGGGCATCGAGCAGATTGAAGGTATGGCTGGCCTTCATTACCTGCTCATAGGCTGGCAGCGGCAGGCCAACGGCGATCAGTTTGTTCGCCTCACCCTCGCACACATCGAACCAGCGCAGCAGTTCCGGCACGTTGGCGTGCTCGAAGTTATAGGTGCTCTGTTCCACTTCGTTCTGATGGAACACGTCGCCGTAGGTGACCTTGCCGTGCGGACCCTCGGTCCACACCAGGTCGTAGACGTTGTCCACGTTCTGCAGGTACATGGCCAGGCGCTCGAGACCGTAGGTGATCTCACCGGTCACGGGACGGCACTCCAGGCCGCCGGCCTGCTGGAAGTAGGTGAACTGAGTCACTTCCATACCATTGAGCCAGACTTCCCAGCCCAGACCCCAGGCGCCCAGCGTGGGCGATTCCCAGTTGTCCTCGACAAACCGCAGGTCGTGCACCAACGGATCCAGGCCCAACTCCTTCAGCGAACCGATGTACAGGTCCAGGATGTTGTCCGGATTGGGCTTCATCACCACCTGATACTGGTAGTAATGCTGCAAGCGGTTGGGATTTTGGCCGTAGCGGCCGTCGGTGGGACGGCGCGAGGGCTGCACATAGGCCGCCGCCCACGGCTCGGGACCGAGCGAACGCAGGAACGTAGCGGGGTGGAAGGTGCCGGCGCCGACCTCGGTATCGAGGGGCTGCAGCAAGACACAACCCTGCGCCGCCCAGTAGCGGTTGAGGGTCTGGATCACATCCTGGAAGGTGCGCGCGGACATGGCTTTCCGTGGGCTTCAATAAAGCGGGTTAGTATAGCCGGGACCGCATTCTTCGCTGGATTCCGGCGAAAAATGCTCACCAGGAGAGATCGTCGCATGGCCGCTTCGCCGCAATCCGTGTCCCTGCTCGGCCGCCATAACCGGCTGGTACTCGACGACATGCTGGCCACGCTGGTGGTCGATGGATATTTGCTGGCCGAAGATGCCAAGCAGGTTCGCATGGGAACCCGCAGTGGGCGCAGCACGGTAGAGCTGCATCCGCTGGTGCTGGTAGCCAACGCCAAGCTGCCCAACCAGCGCGAGCCCGGTCGCCCGCTGAGCCTGGAAGCACTGACCGAGTGGCTGGCCCGCCACGCTCAGCTGCCGTACCTCAAGATCGATCCGATGAAGATCAACGCGGCCTCAGTGACCCAGGTGGTCAGCCGGGCCTACGCGGAGCGTCATCGCATCCTGCCGGTCGCTGTCACATCGGGCGAAGTCACCTTCGCTACCTGCGAACCGTTCGACAACGGTTGGGCGGCCGACCTGTCGCACATGATTCGCCGCGACGTGAAGCGCGTGGTGTCCAATCCGATCGACATCAATCGCTACCTGGCTGAGTTCTACGGTGTGCAGCGCTCCATCCAGCTCGCACAAGACGCCAAGGGCCAAGGCACGCCTTCTGGCATCCTCAACTTCGAACAGTTGCTGGAGCTGGGCAAGAGCGGCGAAGTTGGCGCGGACGATCGGCACGTCGTGCATATTGTGGACTGGCTGCTGCAGTACGCTTTCGAGCAGCGCGCCTCGGACATCCACCTGGAGCCGCGCCGCGAAGCTGGCCTGATGCGCTTCCGCATCGACGGCGTGATGCACAAGGTGTTCGAGCTACCGTCCCCGGTGATGACGGCGGTGACTGCTCGCATCAAGATCCTTTCGCGCATGGACGTCGCCGAGAAACGCCGACCGCAGGATGGTCGCATCAAGACGCGCTCCACATCCGGCCGCGAAGTGGAACTTCGTATCTCCACCATGCCGACAGCGTTCGGTGAAAAGGTGGTGATGCGTATCTTCGACCCGGACATCGTCGCCAAGGACTTTTCGCAGCTGGGTTTCTCTGCGGAAGAAGACGGCTCGTGGCGCACGATGGTGGAGCGCCCGCACGGCATCGTGCTGGTGACGGGTCCCACCGGCTCGGGCAAGACCACCACGCTGTATTCCACGCTCAAGCACCTTGCTACGCCCGAATTGAATGTATGCACGGTGGAAGACCCGATCGAAATGGTCAGCCCCGAGTTCAACCAGATGCAGGTGCAGCCGGCGATCGACCTGGACTTCGCGATGGGCGTACGCACGCTGCTGCGACAGGACCCGGACATCATCATGGTGGGCGAAATCCGCGATCTGGAAACCGCGCAGATGGCGGTGCAGGCATCGCTTACGGGCCACCTTGTGCTGTCAACGCTGCATACCAACGATGCACCCAGCGCGATCACGCGCCTGCTCGATCTTGGCGTGCCGCATTACCTGATTCAGTCGACGCTGACCGGTGTCGTCGCGCAACGACTGGTGCGCACGCTGTGCCCGCACTGCAAGCAGGAAACCGAGCAGGATCCGCACGAATGGACCGCCCTTACCCACGGCTGGTCGGTGCCTTTGCCCGGCAAGGTGTTCAAACCACTTGGTTGCCTTGAATGTCGCAACACTGGTTTTATGGGACGCACGGGTATTTACGAGATGCTGCCGCTGACGCAGCGGCTACGTGGTTTGATTTCGGCACAACTCGACCTTGGGCATTTCGGCCACGCGGCTCTGGCCGAAGGCATGCGTCCGTTGCGCATTTCTGCCGCCGCCCAAGTAGCTCGCGGCGTCACCACGGTGAAGGAAGTTCTAACCGTGATCCCGCCCATTGAACATGGCGCCGTTTGACGCTGTCCAACCGTCCCACCCTCTACTGTCGTATCGCATGAAGCCTGTACTGATCATCCGCACTGGTCGCGCCCCTGATCCCATCCGAGCACGGCACGGTGATTTCCCTCACTGGTTTCGGCTTGGTGCGCAGCTTTCTCCTGAGCGCATTCGCGTGATTGACGTACAGGCAGGCGAAGCGCTGCCTGCACCGAATGAGGTGGCCGGCGCGCTCATTACCGGCTCCGCTGCCATGGTTACGGAACGGGCGCCCTGGAGCGAACGCACGGCGGGATGGATCCGCGACGCCATGGATTTGGAGTTGCCGCTGTTCGGTGTGTGTTACGGACACCAGTTGATGTCACATGCCCTCGGTGGCCGCGTTGACTATCTACCCGGTGGCCGCGAGATCGGCACTGTATCGTTGAACATGCTCGATACGGCGAAGAGCGATCCGCTTGCGAGTGCGCTGCCAACTACCTTCCGCGCACATGCCACGCACGAGCAGAGCGTGCTGGAACTACCCCAAGGCACGACAGTGCTGGCGAGCTCCGATCGCGACCCCAACCATCTTGTCCGCTACGGCAGGAACGCGATGAGCGCGCAGTTTCATCCCGAATTCAACGCCGACGTGATGCGCGCATATATCCATCGCAAGCAGCACGACATGAAGCGTGAGGGATTCGATCCGCACCACACCTTCAGGCAAGTTGCACCTACGCCGTTGGCGCGTCGCCTGTTCCGCCAGTTCTCCCGGCATCACGGGCTAGCCGCAAGCTGACGCAGCTGTCACGGGCGGGGTCTAGAATGCCTCCATGAGGCGAACCGGGCGAATCCGGACGCCGCCACATGGATGCACATCATGGGTCGACAACCGCATGTACACCGGGCGTCCGTGATCGCGATGCGCCTGGTCGACATCGCTGACACCATCGACCTCACCGCGGCTGAATCGCTATGGGCGCAACACGCGCGTACGGCTGCTGCGCGTAGCCGATTAGCGACAGCACCACCCAAGGCCATGACGTTCGGCGTACCGCCGGTCGAGCTCACACTCGGCGTAATTCAAGTCGATGTTGCCGGGCAAACACTGCAGGCGACGGCACTCACGAGGCTCTACGAGTTCGGTGTGGCAGCCTTTTCCATCCGTGTGCCCGCCGATGATTTGCCATGGCCGGACTTCAGTGCACGCGTGAACGCGGTGGACGCATCACTAGGGATCGCATTCGGTTCTGACCTATGGAACCGGTTGGTGGTGCAGATCACCGGCATCATGCGCCCCGCATTATTGAGACCTAACCAAGCGTCGCTGCATGAGGACTATCTGCTCGGACTCGTGCATTCGCTGGAGGGTGTCACCAGCACAGCCGCTTTGCATGACGAGCTTGATCTCGTGCCCATGCTGGCTGGTGAATCCCGGCCGCTTTCGGAACAGGCGCGCCAGGAGTTGCTGCGGCAGCGCTTCTCCTATTACACCGATGACCTCGCAGTGCTCACGTGGGATCGTGCTTTCATCTACGAACCGCGCGATGATTCAGACGTCGTCGACGTGCTTGAAGTCGCCAACGCGCAGCTGCTGGAGCTTCGCTACTACGACGAGCTACTCGATGCCGAGCTACCACGCATGTACGACTTGGTCGAGGCAACCCACCATGTCGCGAACCCTTTCGCTGCACGGCGTTACGCTGATCTCGCCCGTCATCTCTACACACTCGTGGCGGAAGTTACCGAGATCACGGAGAAGGTGGATAACGCGCTTCAGGTGACCGAAGACGTCTATCTCGCACGCGTCTATGCTGCCGCACTCGAACTGTTTCGTGTTCCGCATGTGAGCAAGGCTGTGGATCGCAAGCTATCCATCATTCGCGACAGCTATTCGGCACTTTATGAGGAAGCCTCAAGCAAGCGCGGCGAGTTGCTTGAGCTGGCGATCATCGCGCTGATCGTGGTGGAGATCGTGATTGCTGTTATCCGCCACGTCTAACGCAGAGGTTATCGACTGCGGGGAGGCATGGGGAAAGGCGTGATCTTCTGGCCGTCACTGGCATCGCGAATCACCAGCGCGCCCTTGTTCTCCACTTCTTCGATACGCACGACGGACTGCATGGGCAGGTGAAGCACACGCGTATCCTTGAACTCTTCGCGCAGCTTTTCTTCGGTGGGATCCACCAACAACCCCTCGCCGGCCGGCTCGAACACCAGTTCTCCGACCTCGGTAAAACCCCAAAGGCCGCTTGAAGCCACATGCCGGGCATAGAGCTCGTAGCACTTGCCCAAGTGGAGGAAGGTCACCTTGTAGAGTTTCTTGTTGCGCATACGACTATTTTAGCCCCGCAGGCGTCGCGCGATCGCATCGCGAGAAAACAGCGCAAACACCACGCCAAACAAAAAACCCGCAATGTGCGTCCACCAGACCACAGCGCCGTAGCTCGGCCCGACGTAGCTGAAGAGCAGCTGCAACAAGATCCAGATGCCGATCAGTAGAAAAGCCGGAGCACGCACGAACTCAAGGTAAAAACCGAGCGGCAAGACCAGACCCAACCGCGCGCGCGGGAAAAGCGCGATATATGTGCCCAGCACGGCCGACACGGCACCGCTGCATCCGATGATTGGCGAGCGAATGCCGACCAAGGACAGGGCACCGACCAGATTGGCCACCATGCCGCCCAACACAAATAACAGCAGGAAACGAAACGAACCCAGCGCTCGCTCTGCAGGTAGGCCGAAGATCACCAGAAAGAGCAGGTTGCCTAGCAAATGTAGCCAAGCAAGATGGATGAAAAGCGCGGTGAACAGCCGGAGCAGCGAGGGATCATGCAACTGCGGCAGCAACGGTGCCTTTGGATCAAAGATGTCTGCGGGTACGGTGCCCCATTCCAGCCACATCGACATGCGTTGAGGGCCCGGCAGCAAAGCCAATCCGACGAAACTGATCACGCATGCAACGACCAGAAGCACGGTGGCCCACTGAACGTGCCGGCGACGATGGGTTTCGACATGGACAAACACAGATGCGCTCCACAAGATGCAGGCAGGGTGGACTCTGCATCATAGGCGATAAGTTTTTCCTTCACAGCGGAAGATCGTACAAACCAGGTGCGATGACCTTTCGATCTGCGCGATGTTTTTGCATCGCGCAAAGACAAACGCCTTCCCGAATGGGAAGGCGTTTGAGGGATAAAGCCCCTGGCGGTGACCTACTCTTGCATGAGGATTCACACTACCATCGGCGCAGCTGCGTTTCACTTCCGAGTTCGGGATGGGATCGGGTGGTACCACAGCGCT
>NZ_JAELTQ010000556.1 GCF_016428905.1 Dyella sp. ASV24
CCCCCCCCCCCCCCCCCCCCCCCCCCCCCCCCCCCCCCCCCCCCCCCCCCCCCCCCCCCCCCCCCCCCCCCCCCCCCCCCCCCCCCCCCCCCCCCCCCCCACCCCCCCCCCCCCCCCCCCCCCCCACACCATTCCAGCTTCGTCGGCAGCGTCAGATGTGTATAAGAGACAGGCTTTGGGCGACTTCCGCGCTCATGGCAGACTCTCCACTGCTGCTTATCCTCCGCAGCGACATCGGGCACTCACCCGGACGCAAACCCGCGTCGCCAACGGACAACGATAGGTAGGTCGGTCCAAGT
>NZ_JAELTQ010000557.1 GCF_016428905.1 Dyella sp. ASV24
CCCCCCCCCCCCCCCCCCCCCCCCCCCCCCCCCCCCCCCCCCCCCCCCCCCCCCCCCCCCCCCCCCCCCCCCCCCCCCCCCCCCCCCCCCCCCCCCCCCCCCCCCCCCCCCCCCCCCCCCCCACCACACCATTCCAGCTTCGTCGGCAGCGTCAGATGTGTATAAGAGACAGGCGGTGGCGCCATCGTCACCTTCGAACCCGGCGCACGCACCGTGTGGCATTCCCATCCACTGGGACAAACACTGATCGTCACTTCCGGTGTGGGTTGGACGCAATGCGAAGGCGGCCCACGCACAGA
>NZ_JAELTQ010000558.1 GCF_016428905.1 Dyella sp. ASV24
AGCCGAGCACCACGAGCCTGCATTCGATATCGGGGGTGCGACCGGACGTACCAGCCGCCTTCGGTGCCGGTGTAGCCGCAGGTGCTGCGGCCGGAGCAGGCGCGGGAGCGGCCGGCGCGGCCTTAGGCTGTCTCTTATACACATCTGACGCTGCCGACGAAGCTGGAATGGTGGGGGGGGGGGGGGGGGGCGGGGGGGGGGGGGGGGGGGGGGGGGGGGGGGGGGGGGGGGGGGGGGGGGGGGGGGGGGGGGGGGGGGGGGGGGGGGGGGGGGGGGGGGGGGGGGGGGGGGGGGGGGGG
>NZ_JAELTQ010000559.1 GCF_016428905.1 Dyella sp. ASV24
CGACACACCAATGGCGCCAGCGCCGACGAAGCGCACCTTATGGCTCCAGGTGGTGTTGGCCAGATCCGCCACCGAGGCGGACATGTCGCCCAGCACCGAGTAATGCGGCACACCCCAGCCCCAACCGCTGTCTCTTATACACATCTGACGCTGCCGACGAAGCTGGAATGGTGGGGTGGGGGGGGGGGGGGGGGGGGTGGGGGGGGGGGGGGGGGGGGGGGGGGGGGGGGGGGGGGGGGGGGGGGGGGGGGGGGGGGGGGGGGGGGGGGGGGGGGGGGGGGGGGGGGGGGGGGGGGGGG
>NZ_JAELTQ010000560.1 GCF_016428905.1 Dyella sp. ASV24
ATGTAGGGGAGGCGTTTTACTTATGAGGCGTCGGTGCCAGCCAGTGCTCGTAATTGAGGGTGCCGTGACCGGCGGAGATCCTCGCGCAACGCATCCACAAAATAGGTGGGCGCCGCAGCCATGACACCTGTCTCTTATACACATCTCCGAGCCCACGAGACAGGACAGGCCCTCTCGTATGCCGTCTTCTGCTTGAAAAAGGGGGGGGGGGGGGGGGGGGGGGGGGGGGGGGGGGGGGGGGGGGGGGGGGGGGGGGGGGGGGGGGGGGGGGGGGGGGGGGGGGGGGGGGGGGGGGGGGG
>NZ_JAELTQ010000561.1 GCF_016428905.1 Dyella sp. ASV24
ACATGCATTGGATTCCCAATCCCGCGACCGGCAACCCGGTGCGCAGCACGCCGCTGGCCTCGCATCGCGAAGTGGAAACCTGCGCGGTCTGCCATTCGCGCCGCAGTATTATCGCCAAGGATACGGCCTGTCTCTTATACACATCTGACGCTGCCGACGAAGCTGGAATGGTGGTGGTGGGGGGGGGGGGGGGGGGGGGGGGGGGGGGGGGGGGGGGGGGGGGGGGGGGGGGGGGGGGGGGGGGGGGGGGGGGGGGGGGGGGGGGGGGGGGGGGGGGGGGGGGGGGGGGGGGGGGGGG
>NZ_JAELTQ010000562.1 GCF_016428905.1 Dyella sp. ASV24
ATCGACGTGACGCGATCATCGCGCCATCGCGCCAATCCGTGCTCACCGCCAATCAGCACATCGCCGCTGTCGACTTTGATCGAGGTAACGGTGCCCACGTGCAGGCCATCGGTGGCGGTGTAGAGCCTGTCTCTTATACACATCTGACGCTGCCGACGAAGCTGGAATGGTGGGGTTGGGGGGGGGGGGGGGGGGGGGGGGGGGGGGGGGGGGGGGGGGGGGGGGGGGGGGGGGGGGGGGGGGGGGGGGGGGGGGGGGGGGGGGGGGGGGGGGGGGGGGGGGGGGGGGGGGGGGGGGG
>NZ_JAELTQ010000563.1 GCF_016428905.1 Dyella sp. ASV24
CCTTCGGTCCTGGCTTCAACGGCGGCACGCCCCTTGTCGCATGTCACGACGAAGGTCCGCGGACGCCAGGTGCAGGTGGCACTCGACCGAGTGGATTGGCTGGAAACCCAGGGCAACTACCTTGCCCCTGTCTCTTATACACATCTGACGCTGCCGACGAAGCTGGAATGGTGGTGGGGTGGGGGGGGGGGGGGGGGGGGGGGGGGGGGGGGGGGGGGGGGGGGGGGGGGGGGGGGGGGGGGGGGGGGGGGGGGGGGGGGGGGGGGGGGGGGGGGGGGGGGGGGGGGGGGGGGGGGGG
>NZ_JAELTQ010000564.1 GCF_016428905.1 Dyella sp. ASV24
GATCAGCTGCTCAAGGATTACACCGACTCCGCTTATGCCGTTTTCGCCGTGAGCGATCGCGCGGAGCGTCAGGTCCAGGCCAAGCAACTGGATAAGGCTATCGAGTCCCTGGGCTGGGCTGAGACCCTGTCTCTTATACACATCTGACGCTGCCGACGAAGCTGGAATGGTGGGGGGGGGGGGGGGGGGGGGGGGGGGTGGGGGGGGGGGGGGGGGGGGGGGGGGGGGGGGGGGGGGGGGGGGGGGGGGGGGGGGGGGGGGGGGGGGGGGGGGGGGGGGGGGGGGGGGGGGGGGGGGG
>NZ_JAELTQ010000565.1 GCF_016428905.1 Dyella sp. ASV24
GGGCGGGTCGGAAGATATCGTCGCCAGCGCGGACCGCCAGAAGCGCGAAACCGAGCGTTGCCTGAAGCAACTTCAGGACACGGCCGATCCACGCTACTACACCACCACCATCGCAGCGCAGGACCTGTCTCTTATACACATCTGACGCTGCCGACGAAGCTGGAATGGTGTGGTTGGGGGGGGGGGGGGGGGGGGGGGGGGGGGGGGGGGGGGGGGGGGGGGGGGGGGGGGGGGGGGGGGGGGGGGGGGGGGGGGGGGGGGGGGGGGGGGGGGGGGGGGGGGGGGGGGGGGGGGGGGG
>NZ_JAELTQ010000069.1 GCF_016428905.1 Dyella sp. ASV24
GACCAGGCGAGCGCCAAGCCAACCAAGCACGGCAGCAGCCACCGGCACGGCCGCCAGCAACCACACCGGCAATACGTCGATCTGCAGCTTGCCAGCGTAAACTTGGCCCAATCGCTGAACCGGCTCGGCCAGCGCCAGCTCCACCAATACAGCAAAGCCCGCGGCGAGGATGCCGGCGAACAGGCCATACCAAATGCCTGCATAAAGGTAAGGACGGCGCACAAACGCGCGACTCGCCCCCACGAGCATCAGTACACCGATTTCCTCATGACGACTCGCGATATCCACACGCACGGTGTTACCAACCACCAGCAGCACAGCGACCGCCAGCAGCGCGGCAAGAATCATCACGATGCGCTGGCCGACGCCGAGTAAGGCCTCAAGGCGCTGGCGCCACGTGCCGCCATCCTGCACCTGGTCTACGCCCTGCATGCCACGCATGTCGGCGACGAGATGATCGACGCTATCGGCGCTCACGCCGGCCTTGGGCTGTACCTCGAGCACGAAGGGGAGCGGATTGACGTCCAGCGTATGCAACGCGCCGGAGAAGCCTTGCATCTTGGCCAGTTCGTCCATGCCCTGATCCGGCGACTTGACCGTAACGCCGGTGACTTCAGCGCGTTCACGCAGCTTCTTGGCCATCATGTCCGCCGAAGAGACGCTCTGCCCCGGCTGCAGGAACACGCTGATGGTCTGGTTCTGGCCCAACGCATCGCCCATCTTCTGCAGGTTGCCCAGCAGCAGATAGAAGGTAAGCGGCAAGGCCAGCGCGATGGCCATCACCGTCACGGTAAGCAAGGTTCCGATCGGACGCGACATGAGGCGGCGCAGGCTCGCCGCCGCACTCCAGCCGTGATGCTCGCGCCAACTCGCCACCGGCCTCGGCTTACTGCGGATGCCGCGCGACTGATCGGAAAGCAGCGGACTTTCCATGGGAAATTCGGACTGCGTGCTCATAGCACCTCCTGTGCGGCCACGTCAGCGACGAGACGGCCATGGTCGAGCACGATCACGCGCTTCCTCATCCGCTTGATCAACGGCAGGTCGTGGCTGGCAATCAGCACCGTGGTACCCACGTTCTGAAATTCCGCAAACAGGCCCATGATCTCCACCGCCAACGTGGGGTCGAGGTTGCCGGTGGGTTCGTCTGCAATCAGTAGCGTCGGCTTGGCGACAATGGCGCGGGCGATGCCCACGCGCTGCTGCTCACCCGCGGACAACGTGGCTGGCAGCTGACGCTCGTAGGCCAGCAGGCCGACCTTCTCCAGCGCCGCGCGTACACGCTTGCCGCGATCGCTGGGCGCCATGCCGCCGATCATCAACGGCAATTCGACGTTGGCGAATACTGTGCGATCCATCAACAGGCGATGGTCCTGGAACACCATGCCCAGGCGGCGGCGGAGTTTGGGAATACCCGCACGGCCGATCTTGCCCAGACTCTGCCCGTCCAGCGTGATCAGGCCGTGTGAGGGGCGCTCGATCAGGCCCAACAATTTGAGCAACGTGCTCTTGCCGGCGCCCGAATGGCCGGTCACAAAGGCCATCTCGCCCGTCGCCACTTCAAAGGAAAGTTGCGACAAGGCCTCGTGGCCACCTTCATAACGTTTACTGACTTGGTCGAAGCGGATCACCGCGCATCCCCGGTCCTGGATGACAGAAGGATAAGGGATGCGTGCGTGAAGGTCAGTCGGTTTTATCTCGTCGAGCTGCCGCGGATTCAGCCCGCGACAGCTCTCGGCAAGCGGATTGCTCAGCGACCGGTGAAGAAGCGGCTCAGTCGACGGAAGAAGCCCACCTTTTTCGGTGCTTCCTGCTCAGCCTGCTTGCCCGAGGTAATGGCCACGTGGCGCGACGGGCGCGAGTGGTTGTTCTCGGCGTTGCCGCGCTCGCGCGGCGGGCGTCGCTCACCGCGTGGCTGACGATTGCCTTCGCCGGCCTGGTTGGCAGCCACTTCAGTGGTCGTCGCATCGCCTTCGCGGCGACGGTTACGACCACCGCGACGACGGCGGCGCTTGCGTTCCGCACCATCCGTAGCCTCGCCCTGTGCCGGCGCGGGTGCGGTTTCCGTTTTCACCGTTGCCTCAGCGCTTTTGGCACCTGTTTCGGGGCGCGGCTTCCGCGGTCCGCGAGGCTTGTCGCCGCGCGGACGATCGCCACCACGACCACCGCCGCTGCGCGAACCCTTGCGCGGCGAACCGTCCTTTTCGCGCTGTTCGACCTTGTCTCCGAATGCGGCGCTGTCGGCGGCCACCTCGGCCATGTATTGCGCGTCCTGCTCGCGCGGCTGCGGCATCACCAGCATCTCGGCTTCGATATTCGCCACCGGGATGCGCTGGCCAATATAGGTTTCGATGTCCGGCAGGCTCATCGCGTACAGATCGCACGCGAAGCTGATGGCGTCGCCCTCGGCGCCAAGGCGCGCGGTACGGCCGATGCGGTGCACGTAGTCTTCCGCGTCCTGCGGCAGGTCGAAGTTGAAGACGTGGCTGACGGCCGGAATGTGCAGGCCGCGCGCGGCGACATCGGTACACACCAGGATGTCGAGTTGACCCTCCTGGAAACGCTGGAGCAGCTTCTGGCGCTTGAGCTGCGGCACATCACCCGACAGCGCGCCCACGCGGTATCCATGGCGCTTCAGGCGATCGGTGATTTTCTCGGCCGCTGCCTTGGTGTTGACGAAGATGATGCTGCGCTCGGCCTTGGTGCGATCGAGCAGGTTGAGCAGCAGCGGCATCTTCTCTTCCTTGGCGGGGAAGTAGACGACCTGGCGCACGCGGTCGGCGGTGACGTTCTCCGTCTCCACCTCCAGCTTTTCGGCGTTATGCATATGCTCGTAGGCCAGCTCCAGCACGCGATGGCTGAGCGTGGCCGAGAACAGCAGCACCTGGCGCTGCTCGCGCGCCGGCAGGCGGCGGAAGATGAAGCGCACGTCCTTGATGAAGCCAAGGTCGAACATGCGGTCCGCCTCGTCGATCACCATCACCTCGACGGCGTCGAGGCTGAACACGTGCTGCTTGAAGTAGTCCAGCAGGCGGCCCGGCGTCGCGATGATGATGTCGCAACCATCCTTGAGCTGCTGGCGCTGCTTGTCGTAATCCACGCCACCATAGATAAGCGCGGTGCGCAGGCCGGTGTAGCGACCGATGGACTTGGCGTCCTTTTCGATCTGGATGGCCAGCTCGCGGGTCGGTGCGATCACCAGGGCGCGCGGATCGCTGTCCTTGCGCTCGGCGACGGCCGGCGTGGTCAGCAGGCGATTCATCATCGCCACCAGGAAGGCGCAGGTCTTGCCTGTGCCCGTCTGCGCCTGGCCGGCGACATCGCGACCCGTCAGCGCGACCGGCAGGGTCAGCGCCTGGATCGGCGTGCAGCGGGTGAATCCCGCCTCGTCGAGGCCTTGCTGGAGCAGTGGGTGGAGGTCGAAGTTGGTGAAAAAAGTATCAGTGAGAACGGTTTGGGACATTGCTTATAGGGAATATAGTGAGTGCAGGCAGCGCCCAGAGGCGGCCGCCTGGCTCCTTGCCGGTGAGACTCAAACAAGGAACGGGTGGATGGTCGGCGCAGCTGGGACGTGGCGGCAGGCGGGATCCGGAGCGGATCGCGCGTGCCCGCGGCACGTGTCCCAGGCTGGACCGGCGAGAGCGGCGGCGTGCGACGGCTCCGCTGGCATAGGTCAAAGGACTGCGAGACCTAAGTCACTGACAGTCAAGGAAAAACCCTTTCACCTATGTCAACGGAACCATCCCTGGCCGCCCGTAGGAGACAAGTGCATTCATCGTGCCGAATGCACCTACAGCTGCCCTTGAATCGCTTGAATCGCGCCCCGAGTTACGATGCAATGGAGGCCTGCCGCAACGGCACCAGACTTCCTTTTGGTACGACCCCGCGCTTCATGGGCGCCCCAGTGTAGCCGATGCTGGGCGCGCGGTCGTGAAACCCCTACCCGCCTACCCTCGGAGAACCCGGTGAGCGACCTGATTACCCATGTGAGTGATGACGCCTTCGAGCAGGAAGTGCTCAATTCCGATACCCCTGTCCTGTTGGACTTCTGGGCGGAGTGGTGCGGCCCCTGCAAGGCTATCGCCCCGATCCTCGACGAGCTGGCCCAGCAGTACGAAGGCAAGCTGCGCATCGCCAAGATCAACATCGACCACAACCAGAAGACGCCCCGCAACTACGGCGTGCGCGGCATCCCGACGCTGATGGTCTTCAAGAATGGCAAAGTCGAAGCCACTCAGATCGGTGCGGTCAGCAAGGGTGCCCTGACCCAGATGATCGACAAGGCCATCTGAGGCCTTTTCAGACCCTTTCAGAAAAACTTTTCTGAATTTTGCCGGCCGCGGCGCTTTACGTCGCCGCGGACCCGGTGCTAGATTTCATGCGTCCGTCGGGACTGTCCTGTCCCCCGCGCCGTCCGCGCAACGCAACCTTCCCTCCTTTTTTCAACGGCGCCCCGCAGAGGTTTGCCCGTGTCTGATATCGAAAGCAAAGAATCCAACGACGCCAAGAGCGCCGACGCCAAGCCTGTGAGCGAAACCCGCACGCGAGCACCACGCAAGACCGCTGCATCGGCCGCTGCCGCTGCGGAGAAGGCCAGCAAGCAGCCTCAGCTGGACATGCCGCCGCTGCCGCCGGTCGAGCGCGCTGCGCCGCCGGCCTTCGAGGTTTCCGCGCCGGCTCCCGCCCCCGCTCCAGCCCCGGCTGCCGAATCGGCAGCGCCGCAGGGCGAGGGTGGCCAACGCCAGCCGCAGGAAGCCCGCGAGGGTGGCCAGCAGCAAGGTGGTGGTCAGCAGAACGGCGGCAACAACCCGAATTTCAACCGCAACGACCGTGATGGTCGCGGCCGTCGCCGGCGCCATGAGCGCAACAACCAGCAGCAGCGTGGCCAGGGTGGCGGCGGCAATCCGCAGCACCAGCGCAACAACAACGGCCTGCCGGTGGACGACGAGTACGCCGATGCCGGCAGCAACGACCGCCTGATCAACCTGACGGAGCTCAAGCGCAAGAACGCGTTCCAGTTGCTGGAATTCGCCGAATCGCTGGGCGTGCAGGAAGGCGTGGCGCGTGCCCGCAAGCAGGACGTGGTCTTCAACATCCTCAAGGCCCACGCCCGCTCCGGCGGTGGCATCTGGGCTGAAGGCGTGCTGGAAATCCTGCAGGATGGTTTTGGCTTCTTGCGCTCGGCCGACGAGTCCTACCTGGCCGGCCCGGACGACATCTACGTTTCGCCCAGCCAGATCCGCCGCTTCAACCTGCGTACCGGCGACTACATCACCGGACGCGTGCGCCATCCGAAGGAAGGCGAGCGTTACTTCGCGATGCTCAAGGTCGACGACATCAACGGCGATCCGCCGGAGGCGTCGAAGAACAAGATGCTGTTCGAGAACCTGACGCCGCTGTTCCCACGCAAGGCGTTCAAGCTCGAGCGCGGCAACGGTTCGACCGAAGACATCACCGGCCGCATCCTGGACCTGGTGGCGCCGATCGGACGTGGCCAGCGTGGCCTCATCGTCTCTCAGCCGAAGTCCGGCAAGACGATGATGCTGCAGAACATCGCGCAGGCCATCCAGTACAACCATCCCGACGTTCACTTGATCATGCTGTTGATCGACGAGCGTCCGGAAGAAGTGACGGAAATCGCCCGCACCGTGCGTGCGGAAGTGATCTCCTCGACCTTCGACGAGCCCGCCGTGCGCCACGTGCAGGTCGCCGAGATGGTGATCGAGCGCGCCAAGCGCCTGGTCGAGCACAAGAAGGATGTCGTGATCCTGCTCGACTCCATCACGCGACTGGCCCGCGCCTACAACACCGTGGTGCCCAGCTCCGGCAAGGTGCTCACGGGTGGTGTGGACGCTAATGCCTTGCAGCGCCCCAAGCGCTTCTTCGGTGCGGCCCGTAACGTGGAAGAAGGCGGCAGCCTGACCATCATCGCCACCGCGCTGACCGACACCGGCAGCAAGATGGACGAGGTGATCTACGAAGAGTTCAAGGGCACCGGCAACATGGAAGTGCACCTGAGCCGTCGTATCTCCGAGAAGCGCGTGTACCCCGCCATCGACATCAACCGTTCCGGCACGCGCCGCGAGGATCTGTTGATCGAGCCCGACCTGCTCTCCAAGATCTGGATCCTGCGCAAGCTGCTGCATCCGATGGACGAGCTGGCCGCGATGGAGTTCATGCTCGACAAGATGAAGAACACCAAGTCCAACGACGAGTTCTTCAATTCGATGAAACGCTGATTCAGTACATCGAACCGGAAAACAAAAAGGCCGCCCTTGGGCGGCCTTTTTCATCGCCTCGCTGGCCGGTGGCATCGTGCCGTTTGACCTGCGGGTAGAAGTCCGGTCAAGGCTCGGACACGCCGGCGAACACTTTCGGATGCGGCGCATCCGGCCCGCAGTCCACGGAGGTCACGGTACGGCGAGCCAGCGTTCGCCCCTGTGCGTCGGCAATCAACACCGTCGAGCCATCCGCTATCCAGGTGCCTGTTCTGATGGTGCCCCGTCCACCCGCGGTGAGCCAGAGTTGAGGCGGCTCACCGAGTTTCGACGTATAGATATTCACGAGCGGCATGCGTGGTGCGTACCAACGCACCTCCACCGCGACGTTCGGAGACGTGCATTGCTCAATGCGATCCGGTGTCACGGTCAAGAAGGCAACGCCTCCCTTGAGAAACAACCGGCATCCGGTGGCCAACACGGCGATACCCATGAACACCACCACCACGGCAAGTACAGGATGGCGTTTCACTGTTCCCTTCCACTTAGAGCGCATGGCCGGCCACTTCATCTGGCACATCAAACTGCCCATTGAGGTCCATGCGCGCAGCCGAATAGAGACCGTCGAGCATGTCGTTATCCACGAGAGTGTTCGGCGCCTTGTCATCGATCACTTGACTGCCGACAGCGGCAGCCAGTGACAGATAGGCCGGACTGTGGATCCCTGCCAGGGAAAGCACTTCGTGCGGCAGCATCCATGAATAGATGGAGCGCTGCACCCTGGGTACATCGGTACCCACAGCTATCCACGGCACGCGTTGCTTGTCCGGATCCTGGCCGTTGTGGAATGTCGCGCCCTGGTAGACGTACTCAAACCCAGGCAGATGATCACCGTAGAAAACGAGTACAAAAGGACGACCCCGCTGTTTCAGGTAATCCCACAAGCGCCCCAGTTCCTGATCGGCATCGGCTATGTGATAGGCATAACGCGAATACTCTTCGCGCGCGTTCTTGGAAAAACCATCCGGAACGGGTAACCGATCCCGCAGGCTCTCGTGATTGACCGGTGATTTCAGAAACGGCCCATGCGCCTCGATGCTGATGGCAAACACGAACTTGGGTGCGTCATCCGTCGCCAACACCTTCATGACCTCATCGGTCATCGACTTATCCGAAAGGAACCATCCGTCACGATGGGCTGCTTTGTCGAAGTCCTTCGCGGTGACAAACCGCCCAAACCCTAGCGACCGGAACGCATTGCGCCTATTCCAGAAATCGCCGCTATTGCCATGTACGGCGACCACTTGGTAACCCGCATCCGCGAAAGCGTGAGCCATGCCTGGGATACTCGAACGGGAGATCTGCAGATAGGGAAACTGCAGGCGTGGATAGGCCGCCAGCGGAATGCCCGTGAGTACTTCGAACTCAGTCCGTAACGTGCCGCCGCCAAACGTCGGCACCGCCATCGAACCACTGGCTCCCTCTTCCATCGCGCGATGAAGATTCGGGAGCATGGCGCGGGTATCACCCACCTGCTCGATGATGTCCGGGTTGAAGAAGGATTCGCTCTGGATGACAACAACATCAGGGCGATCAGCGTGTGGCAGTGCCATGGCAGCCCGATCAACGCCTTGCATCTGAACCCTGAGCTTCTTGACTGCGCCGTCATCGATGGGCTCGTCGAGCGCCATCACCAACTCTCGTCGAGCGTAGACAAAGTTGCTGAGCAAGCCGCCATGGAACTGGGAAAGAAAAGACGAGTACGGTGCGATACCTAGCCGATCTGCACTGTAGATGCGTTGCCCCGCCTGCCCAGCCAGCACGACATACCCAGTCGCTACCACAGCTACCAACGCTAGCAAGCGCTGCGGCATGCGCCCTTGGAACACAGGTTGATCTTTTCGCCACAGCAGACCCAGCGTCAGCAGCAAGGCCAACAACACGACTATCACGGCTTTGCCGTTGATGTAATCCAGATACAGCCCAAGCGAGTCGCCGCGAAGACTTTTGAGCACGTAGTAATCCGACAAGCCCAATGGCGATGCCAGATATCGGATCTTCAGGACATTGATGACGTAAACAGTGCCCATCAGCGCCATGCTGATCACGAAAGAGACCAGCAAGCGATTGGTCACCACGAGCAAGGCAGCGAGCAGAAGCGTGGTGAGAATGGCCTGCGCAAAAAAACCGTAAGAGAACGTCCTGCTGAAGAGCTCGACGTCCAGAGACCAACGATCGAACATCCATGTGCTCAACGCGAGCAGGGTGATGGCCGCTACCAACCTCAGCGCAACGCGCTGCCAGCGGTCGTCTTTCGTCATGTCCCCTTTTCCCCACTCGTCCATTGATCTTCAAAAGCGGCCGGCATTCCTGACGCCGCTCGCACCCACGCGCGCACGGCGCAGACAGAAATCCGGCCCATGCTTGCGTGAGACTGACTTTATTTGGACACACTACTGTCATAGAGCGACAGTTTCAAGCAAGGAAATGCCTGAAAAGGCGCATCGCAAGTACATGCGACTCGAACGACAACTTCTTTCAGAGCGCCCGATGGACACGCATTGAAGGTCCGCGCCTGCGAGGCAACGGGCACAGCGGCGGCACAAGAGAGATAGCCTGACTGCGACCCGCCAGATGCCCTGCCGAACGGCATGCCGTGCGAAGGCCTGACGCCGCAGATTCCACGCGAGATGTTCAAGTTCGGGCGCGAAAACAGGTGTCCTGAAATCTCACCGTCCGCATCATTGCGATGCGCCGCCAGCCAGTTATCGACATCTACCGGCACGGCACGCGCCGCGAGGATCTATGAGCTTGCACTCCATGGCCTGGATTTGCGCAAGCCGCTGCATGGGATGAGCAACAGGCCGCGATGGAGTTCATGCTCGACAAGATGAAGAACACCAAGTCCAACGACGAGTTCTTCAATTCGATGAAACGCTGATCGCCAGCAACTCTCATCATCACAAAGGCCGCCCTCGGGCGGCCTTTGTGTTTTGGGACGCATCCATCCTTTTCCACGCGGGCATTCGCAAACACTACGTTAGGCTGTTTGGGCTATTTCCCATGCCACGCGGGAGCCTTCATAAATGCGCGTGGTTGTAAGGCCCTTTCGAGCAGGTTGATCCCGCTGAGGTACCTCAGCACGTACACCGCCCCACATCCGCCTTTTCCTTTACAGGAGTCGCAGATGTCTTTCGTCACCATGCTCATGCATTCACGCAACCCTATGTAGGTCACCTAGCTTCCCGTATCGCTGGCTGTCGTCGTTCCATCCGCCCATGCCCTTAACGCAGTACGACATTCACAGGAGAGCTCCATGAAGGCAGTCACTACCTTGCTTCTGCTGACACTGGCCGCAGTCGGCGCACACGCGGCAGAGAACGATACGGCGCGTGCGACGCGCGAATACACCGACGTCGTGGCGCCGGCGGAGCAGGAGGCCTACGAGACTGGCATCAAGGCATACAACCAGTGTCTCGGCCAACACGGCTTCAAATATGACTGGACCGCTTGGACGCACGAGACCGGCGATACCTACAGCTATACCTACACCACGGCCTCACTGCCATGGTCGGCGTTCGATGCCATGCGCACGGCGTCCAAGGCCTGCGACCAGACATTGAGAACGGCGGTGAACCCGCACCTCAAGAGCGAAACCAGCGTGTTCACCCAGCAGATCGCTTCGTTGAGCCACGTACCGCAGGGTGCGCAGCCCGACCAGCCATTCGCCGAAGTGAATTATTTCAAGCTCAAGAACGGCCACGAACCGCAAGAGACATTCGTAGACGTCATGCAGAAGGTCACGGCGGCGGCGGAGAAAACCCACTGGAACTACTACTACGCCATCAGCGCATTGCGCGATGCGGACGGTAATGCGCCCGAGTTCATCATGATCGTCCGCTCCACCAACTGGGCCGATCTCGGCAGAGAGCCGGATGTGCCGTTGTGGGCCATGGTGGAAAAGGTTTATGGCAAGGACAGCGCACAAGCCATGCGCAAGTCGCTCAATGAGGCGTTGATGTACGAAACGGTTCGTATCGACAGCTACAACGCCGACCTTACGTACAAGGTCAATGGCAAGTGAGGCTACTCGGGCCGCCCACTGGGCGGCCCTCGTCCTTCACTAGCGAGCCGTATACACACAGAGCGTGTTACGCCCCCCGGCCTTTGCCGCATACAGCGCGCGATCCGCGCAATGCAGCAGGGCTTCGCGCGGGCCCAGCTTGGATGGCGGAAGATCGTCCAGGCTCGCCACGCCGATGCTAATCGTCACGCAGTCGCATGGGCTGCCCGGGTGCCAGATGGCCAGCGCACGAATGTCCTGCAAGATGTGACGAGCCACTACCTGCGCTCCCGCCGTGTCGGTATCCGGCAGGATCGCAATGAACTCTTCGCCGCCATAGCGGCCCACCAGATCACCGTGGCGACGGATGCTCTTGCGCAACCGCGCTGCAATGGCACGTAGGCATTCATCGCCTTTCTGATGCCCGACGTGGTCGTTGTAGGACTTGAAGTAGTCGACATCCATCATCAGCACCGACAGCGCGGCACCACTGCGCAAACAGCGTCGCGCTTCGGCCGCTAGAGCATCGTCCAGGCGACGGCGATTAGCGAGGCCGGTGAGGTGATCGTGGCTGGCATGGAACTGCCACAGACGACGTGCCTCCTCCGAGGCAGCCTCCATGCGCTTGCGGTTCGTGATGTCGATCAATGCTGACGTGATACCCAGCACGCTGCCGTCGGTATCCCGCACCGCCTGCAACGCCACCAGAAAGTGGCGGCCATGGCAGGCCATCTCGCGTTCCTTCAGATCGAACCCGGCGTCGAAGTCAGCAAAGTCCTGTTGCAGTTGCTCGTCCGCACCTGGAAGGTAATCGTTTACCCGGTGACCGATCATGTCTGCCGGAACGAGTCCATGGATGGCCGCGTAAGCGCCATTGGCGCTTGCGTAATAGCCATCGCGATCGATCACGCCCAGTGCCACGGGAATGGTGTCGTACAAAGACTGCAACGACGTACCCAGGGGACCGATCAACATGCCTGCGTCGAAACGCGATGACGCCATGCCCTGCCCCAGACCCTGTGTACGTGACGAGGAACGGTGATCCGTCGGTGGCCGTCGATGAGCGCGCTTCGTGTCGACGGAAAAGGCCCGCCGACGCGAACGCACCTGGGTTACCGCCCTGCGCGCTCCTCGTGGCCAGCGACTTTGCAACTTGAAATTTCGCTTCACCATCTCACTTCTCCGGCCCGCGTAATCCAAGGACACGCTCCAACGGAGCGCCCTCGCTGCAGGTGACGGCGACAGTGGGAGCCCGGCGGATTGCCGTGGCCAGGAGGCCGGCGGCTGCTATGCCGCGGTTACCCATGGGTCGCCTGATGGTGATGGTGCACAACAAGCGATCCGACCGGAATCAGAAAAGTCCTACCGTGGAGACAGGGTTGGCCGATTCTCACCCGCCGCGAGCAGGCAGCGCCGCAGCCCCTCCATCGTCCCAGCCATATGGCGCTCCAGCATGCGACGGATCAGGGGTGATGAAAGTCTTGCCAGCCATCCCGTGGGGGTGACTTGCACGGAGTGCGTGAGATAGGTGCCCTCGCCGCGTGGCGACATCGAAAAGTCGAGGGCGACCCGCATGGAGCGACCCGCATAAGTGCAGGCCAAGGTTTGCGTTGGCACCCGGGCAACAATAGCGCCTGTCAGCACGCCGTGCCGCGTCACGCCCTGATAGACGCAACGCAGCGGATCACCGACGGCATTCTCACCCTCGCGGTACTTTTGCACGCGAATACAGCGATCCAACCAACGATGCATCGACGACACGTCGTCGACCAGCGCGAACACTTCGCCCGGTTCACGCGGCACGAACACGCTATGACGGCGACAAAGCGCCTCGGAATGCCGTTCTTTCACCATCGACAACAGCACGAAGGCGTCAGTGCATGCACTGCTTGAGCACGCGCAACATCACCAGCAGCAGCACCGCACCCAGCGTTGCCACCACCAGCGAGATGACGAAGCCGCCACCTACGCTGAACCCGATAAGGTGAGCCACCCAGCCACCGAGGCAAGCGCCGAGCACCCCGATGAGGATGTCGATGAACACGCCGTAGCCGCTGCCTTTCACCAGCAAGCCAGCGATCCATCCCGCCAGCGCGCCGATGATCAGCCACACCAGCAAACTGTGTTCTGCCATAAATCGAATGCTCCCGTGACTTGAACAGAGCGTCCTCGCCTGAAGATGCGCCCTGGAGGTAACTGCGTGGTGTTGCGCAGAAACGGAGACATTCCGCACCCACGACTGCATCGTCTGGAACGCGAGCCGTGGGGCGGAGGCCCCGTACATAGATCCCGACAAACCGATCAGGGGTGGCGCGGTTTGTCGCCGGCGTACTCACCGACACATGTCATCCATGGCATGCGGGAAACCTCATGCAACCGACGCAAGGGTGCGGTCACATGTTTGTGGAGTGCATTGGACGATGTGCAGCGGGCTGACGGAATCAGAACATTCCTACCCGGGTAACAAAATGTGCCTATAGCTGCCCGAGAGGGCAGACGGAGCCGAAAGGCGCCGCCCGCGCAGGCTTAAAGCAGGCCGATAGAACGAGCGTAGTCGTAGAGCTGCTTGTCGCTCTCAAGGTTGAGCTTGCGCATCGCGTCGCGCTTCTGCTGGCTGATGGTCTTCACACTGCGATCCAGCCGACGCGCGATTTCCGACACGGTCAGGCCCTGCGCCAGGAAGCGGATGACCTCGACCTCACGCCGCGAAACCATCGGCTCGCCACCGGTCGGGTACATCCCTTCGATCTGACGCCGCATGCGCTCGCTGAGATAGCTGCGTCCCGCCCGGATCATGTCGATGGCGAGCATCAATTCCTTCGCCATGGCCATCTTGTCCACCACGCCACGCACGCCGATGCTCACCATGTTCTGCACCAACGCCGGGTTGCGCAGCATGGTCAGCACCAGAATGGGCAGGGTCG
Organism: Dyella sp. ASV24; assembly: GCF_016428905.1. GTDB lineage: Bacteria > Pseudomonadota > Gammaproteobacteria > Xanthomonadales > Rhodanobacteraceae > Dyella. Next base: position 13,206 of record NZ_JAELTQ010000069.1, read on the forward strand.
GATAGGTTTCGCGCACGCGCTGCAACAGGGACAGGCCGTCATAGCCTTCGATGTCCGCCGGCATGGAGAAGTCGGTGATGAGCAGGTCACAGGGCGTTTTTGCCAGCAGATCCAGCAACTGCTGCCCGTTGCGTGCCTCGCTGACCACGTCCAGCCCATTGCCGTAGTCGCGGAGCGAGGTCTTCAACCCGATCAGGACGACCGGATGATCATCGGCGATTATGACCCGCACACTTCACTCCTGCTCTTCCTGCCACTGCAAACAGCACATGCCTTACGACGTTCAACTGCAGATTCGGCTTGATAGTGCGGTCCGTTTGTGGCTGCCGCGCTTCAAAGGTAGCATGAACCTCCAACCATCCAGCCGAATGGATTTTTCCGCCGACCGGGCCTGCGCGATGCTTAACGTCGTTCGTTCCTGCCCGGAATCAGGGCCTGCCACCACCGTCGCGCCAGGCCGCCTTCACGTTCCGGCCCTAGGCGTGCTTGCCCTGCCCTGGTTCGGCAACCAAGCCACCGCGCTTTCACCCATCGCCCTTGTCATCACACTCTTGTTGGTGGCGACCGCCGTGCTGGCCTTCGTATTGACGTGGCTGCTGCAGGGGCAAGTACGCCGCAACCGGCAGCTGACGCAGCGCCTGCAATCGGAACGCGAACTCCAACAGGCCACCCTCAATGCCCTGCCGTTTCCCGTGCTGCTGCATGGACTCGACGGCCAGATCGTTGCGGGCAACCGGCTGGGACGGGCCCTGCCCGAGCGCGATGATGACGCCGCAGCCTTGATCCGTGATGCATCGTTCGCCGAACAGAAGGACAAGCTGTTGCAAGGCGCTACGCTGCGGCAGGACGTGAACGTTCCCACGGCGGATGGCGAACTACACGCGGCACATCTTTGGATACGCGCCCTGCGTGACGAACAGGAACAGGCGCACGGCTATGCCAGCACCCTGCTGGACGTCACCGAGTTCCGCGACGCCGAGCAAGCCGCACGCCAGACCGAGCAACGTCTCGGTGACATGGCCCGACGCATGCCCGTGGTGGTGGTGGCCATGCGTATCGACCGGCAACGTGTCGCGCATGTCTCCTTCGTCACCGGGGATGCCCGTGCACTGTTCAGCATCGATGCGACTGAACTGCGCGGCGGTGATGGCCTGCTGCGCATCGATGCCTTGCGTGAGCGCATCCATCCCGACGATTGGCTGGCCCTGCTGCCGCTGCTGTCGCCCGCAACGCATGAGGCTGGCCAACGCACGCTGGACTTCCGCGCCTTCGGACAGAACGGCCTGCGCTGGATTCACGCCACCTTCGCCACGCGCCCGACGAGCGATGGCGACCTGGGCGTGATGGGCTATTTCATCGATACCACCGAGCAGAACCTGCGCAACGAAGCACTGCGCATTGCCCGCGACGTGGCTGAACGCGCCTCCAAGGCCAAGGCGGATTTCCTCGCCGCCATGAGCCACGAAATCCGCACGCCGATGAATGGCGTGATCGGCATGCTGGAACTGCTAGGCCGTACGCCCGTCAACGGCGAACAACGGGAACTGCTGCGCGCCGTGGAAGATTCCGCCGGCTCGCTGTTGCAGATCCTCAACGACATCCTGGATTTCTCCAAGCTCGAAGCAGGCGACCTGCGGCTCGACGCCACCCCGTTCGACACGCGCCAATGGCTGGATGGTGCCATCGGTACGATGGCCGTGGCGGCGCGTGCCAAAGGGCTCGATCTTCGTCTTTTCGTCGACGCAACAGCCGCCGGCCAACTACGCGGCGACAGCCAGCGGTTGCGGCAGATCGTGATCAACCTGCTCAACAACGCCATCAAGTTCACCGACCGCGGCAGCATCGGCGCCACGCTCACCGTGCTGGGCGACAGCGACGCACAGCAGCACCTCTCGCTGAGCGTGACCGATACCGGCATCGGCATTGCTCAGGACAAGCAGGACACCCTGTTCAAACCGTTTGCACAGGCGGAGGCCTGGACCAGCCGGCGCTACGGCGGCACGGGCCTGGGGCTCGCCATCTGCCAACAACTGGTGCAGCTGATGGATGGCAGCATCGAACTGCACAGCGAAGAAGGCGTCGGCACCACCGTCACCGTGCAATTGCGCCTGCCCATCACCGGGCGCGCCACCGATGCACCAGCCAGCCTCCACGGCCGACACGCCATCGTGCGCCTGGCGTCGCCTGCCCTGGCCACCGCACTGGAGCAACACCTGCGCGCCGCCAGCCTGAGCGTTGAACGCTGCGAGCCCTCCACGCCCCTGCGCGAAGGCATGGCGGCGAGCCTGCTCTTTATCGATGCGGACGACCGCGAAAGCGCCGGCCAGATCCACGCCCATGTGGTGGTCGTATCCAGCGAGCCGCCCCCACCAGACCTTGGGGTCACCTGGCTCAACGGGCAGCCGCTGACCTGGCGATCCGTGATCACCGCCTGCCTGCGCGCGCTGGAGCTGGACGCACCTGATCACTGGCAGGACGCGCCAGCCACCCACCGTGCGCAGGCCCTGCGCGGTCGTGTGCTGGTGGTGGAAGACCACGCGGTCAGCCAGCGCCTGATCGCCCGCCAGCTGACCCTGCTGGGTCTGTCCAGCGAGGTCGTGGACAACGGCCACGACGCGCTCGACATGCTGGCCGACGGCGACTACGCCCTGCTGCTGACCGACTGCAATATGCCCCACATGAGCGGCTACGAGCTCGCCCGCACGTGGCGCGAGCGTGAAGCGGCATCGGGCGGCACTCAACGCCTCCCCATCCTCGCCATGACGGCCAATGCCATGAGCAGCGAAACGGCACGAGCGAAGGAAGCCGGCATGGACGACGTGCTCAGCAAGCCACTGCAGCTCGCCACGCTCGGGCGCAAGCTCAGCGAGTGGTTAGGTGAACTGGCCGCATCCGTGGCCGAGCCTCCGCCACCGGAAGAGCTGCAAGCCCTGCTCGCCCAGGAAACTCGGCGCGACCTGGACGACCTCCGGCAGCACGCCACCCGGGAGGATTTGCCTGCCGCACGCCAATCCCTGCATCGCCTGATGGGCATCCTGCCCTTGGTGGGCGACGAAGCGCTGGTGCTCGAAGGTGAGCGCCTGCACGAGGCACTGCACGGCCCATCCGCCGGAAAGGCCTTGTCTGACATGGCCGGATTCGCCGAGCGGCTGGCCCAGCGGCTGGCAAACCCGGATCACCCCGGGACTATTTCGTGACGTGGTTGGCAATTTAGCGAGCCGTCCGCGACAATAGTCGGGCCGCAAGTCACTGCGTTGCCTCGGGAAAATGGAATCCCGGCCGGCGATGCGGGCGGGAGTGACCGTGGCACGGGGGTGCTAAAGGAGTATCGACGCTTTATGTCACACCGGACCTTCGGGCCTGGCCAGCGGTGGCGCTGGCTGTGCATGACTGTGCTGTTCGCTGTCACCGCCTACGTACCCCATACCCTCGCTGCACCCGCACCCGCCGACTGGAACTACCGCGTACGGCCGGGCGACAACCTGTGGGATCTTGCCGCCCGCTACCTCAAACCGGATGTGCCCTGGCAGAAACTGCAGGACTACAACCAGGTGGGTGACCCGTTGCACCTGCCGCCCGGCTCCACCATGCACTTCCCGGTCGGCTGGCTACGCCAGGGACCGGCACCGGCCACCGTGGTCGCCGTGATCGGCAGCGCCACCGCGCAGGCCCCCGGCAACGCACCGGCCATCCCGGTGACAGCGGGCATGTCGGTGGGTTACGGCACCGAACTGGACACCGCCGCCGATACCAGCCTCACGCTGCAGCTGGCCGACGGCTCGCGCGTGCTACTGCAAGCCGACAGCGCGCTTGTACTGGACCGTCTGAGCGCCTATGGCCGCACCGGCATGGTCGATACGCGCATGCGCCTCAAGCGCGGCCGCCTCAACAGCGACGTGACCCCACTCAGCGGCAGCGCAGCCCGTTTCACCGTCTCCACACCCAACACCATCTCCAGCGTGCGCGGTACGCACTTCCGCGTGGCCGCCGACGAGGACAGCGGCGATGCCCGCACCGAAGTCGTTTCCGGTCATGTGGACGTGGGCAACAGCGCCCGCCACGTGATGGTGGACGGTGGCCGCGGCGTGTCGACCGAAGCAGCCGGCAAACCGGGCGAACCCCAGCCCTTGCTCGCCGCGCCCTCCTTGGATTGCCCGGCCCAACCCATCGGCCAGTCGCCAGCGCAGATCCAGTGGAAACCGCTGGACCGCGCAGCGCGCTATCGCGTGCAGGTCGCCCTTAGCGACCGCTTCGAAGCGCTCGTGCTCGATACCGTCGTGGATGGCACACAAGCCACGCTGCCCAGCCTGCCTGATGGCGCACACGCCTTCCGCGTACGCGGCATCGACAGTGCGCGCATGGAAGGGCTGGACGCCACGTGTAACTTCAGCATCGCCGCGCATCCCCAGCCGCCGCTCATCATTGACCCGCAGCCGGGCGCGAAGGTACGCGCCACACGTCCGGAATTCCACTGGACAGAGAGCATCGAGGCCGAAAGCTACGCATGGCAGCTCTCCGCTGATGACAGCTTCAGTCAGTTGCTCGGAGACAACAACAACGTGCGCGGGGATCATGTGCGCGCGCCGCAAACGCTGCCCTACGGCCACTACGTGTGGCGCATCGCCAGCCGCGACAAGGACGGCAAACTCGGCCCTTACACCAGCGCGATGCCATTCGACCTCGTGCCCGAGCCCCCGGCACCTGCGCCGGGCGAGCCGAAACACGAACATGGCGACTTCGTGCTGAGCTGGCCGGGCGGCGCGCCGGGGCAGCGCTATCACATCCAACTTGCGCGCAAGCCTGACTTCTCCGACGTGCAGGTGGATCAGACGCTGGACGTGCCCGAACTGAGCCTGCGCAAGCTGCCCCACGGCAAGTGGTACGCGCGTGTGCAAACCGTGGACACCGACGGCTACGCAGGTCCCTGGGGCGCCATCCAGCGCACCCGAGTACCCTGCACGGCATGCCGCTGGGTAGCCGCTGGTGGTGGCGTGGTACTGCTGTGGCTCGTGCTCTGACGCACCCATCCCGGAGGTTCTGGCGCCTGTGATCATCGCCGCGCTGCCCCTGCTCAAGCGTGCCCTCGCATGGGTGGCAGGCTTCGCCGTGGCCGTGTTGCTGATGGCCAGCGGCGCCATGCAGCCGCTGGACAACGCGCTCTATGACGCGCACATGCGCCACTGGTCCTACACCACCGACGACCAGGTCGTTATCGTCGCCATCGATCCGCAAAGCCTGGCCGCTCTGGGCAACTGGCCGCTGCCGCGCTCCGTGCACGCGCAACTCATTCGCCGGCTTACCGAAGCCGGTGTACGTGGCATCGGCATGGACGTGACGATGGCGGAAGCCGACGTCAATCACCCCGACAACGACCACACCTATGCCGAAGCCATCCACGACAACGGCCATGTGGTGATGCCGGTATTTGCCGAAGCCGCCGAGCTCGGCGGCGTCCTGGAAGAAGTGTTGCCCATACCGGAGATCGCGCGAAACGCCGCCGCCTTCGGTCACGTCGATGCATCCAAAGATCCCGACGGTGTCACCCGTGGCGTCTATCTCAAGGCCGGACTCGGACAACCGCAGTGGTCGGCTCTTGCGCTAGCGCTCTACGACATCGGCCAGCCTTCGCCACTCCACCCGCTGCCCGGGCTGCACCAGCCCGAAGGTACGGCGAAGTCGCCCTATGAATGGGTTCGCGACGATTACGTTCTGGTCCGCTTCGCCAACAGCGCCGGTGCGTTCAACCAAGTCTCCTATGTCGACGTACTGCAAGGACGTGTGCCCGACGCCATGCTCAAAGGGCGCTGGGTGTTGATCGGCGCCACTGCGGCGGGACTCGGCGACCAACTCGCCACCTCGGCGTCCAGCCCAAACAACCCCATGCCGGGCGTGGAATATCAGGCCAACATCCTCGAGTCACTGCACGACGGACGCCTGATCACGCCGCTCAACCTCACCGCGCAGCTCCTGCTCGGCTCATTCGTGCTTGCGCTGCCACTGCTCATCCACGGCCTGCTGGGCAAGCGCCGCATACGCGTACTTGCCGCATTGAGCCTGTCGATGATTGTGCTCATGAGCCTGCTACTGCTGCGCGCTGGCGGCGTGTGGTGGCCACCGACGGGTTGGATGCTGATCGTTGCGGCTGGCCTGGCGCTCCATGCGGCTATCCGACGCCTGGAAGTACGCCGCGACCTCAAGCATGCGCAGCAGGCGAATACGGCGAAGACCTGGTGGCAGCCGCTCGTCACAGACGCCCGGAATCCGCAACGCGCATGACACGAAGGCCGCCCTTAGGCGGCCTTCGACGTCGATGGGTTGAACGACCGCGCTCAGGTGCTCCCGGCGAAGTCGGTTACCAATGACACGCGACGATTGGGCATCCCCTGGTCACCGGTCGCGCCCTTCACCACTTGGCGATTCTTCACCTTGCCGTAGCCCACGGCGCGCACCTGATCAGCATTGAGGCCACCGTTCTGCACCAGGTAGTCACGCACCGCCTGTGCCCGCTTGAGCGCCAGCTGTTGGTTGTATCCCGCCGAGCCGGAAGGATCAGCAAAACCCTCCGCCGTGATCACCGCACTGGTGTGGTGCTCGCGCATCACCTTGGCGAAATCATCCAGCCGTTGCTTATCCTCGTCGCGCAGCGAGGTCTGATTGGTGTCGAAGTGCGCAATGGTGTCGACGCTGATGCGGCCCTGCATAGCCGTGATTTGCGTGTCGTACTGCGCAAACTTCTGGTGCATCTCCTGCGTGATCGCATCGATCTCCTGCTGCTGCTTTTGATCGTTGCTACGCAACTCGGCGATGGTGGCATCGAAATCGCTTTTCTTGACGTAGCCGGTGCAGCCGCAAAGTGCGACCACGAAAAGTCCGGCGACGCTACGACCGATGCGAGAGCTGGTACTTGCCATGCGGTTTCTCCTCTCGTTAGCGGTGCACAAGCGCAGCCCGCCGGGGGCGGCATGCGCAAGTGCTGAGGGAGTATGCACGGCAGGCGCCAGGGCGGCGGCCATGCGTTCAATCGCTGATTTGGACGGCTAATCGCGAAATGAGGACATGCGAAGACCGCAGCCCGTTCATGACGCGCCACGCGAACCTGCACCATGCGCCAAAAAGCCAAAACACCGCATGAACATAGAGGTCAGCGATGCGACACGCTCAGGAGCGACCGGCCACCTTGCGAAAGCGCCGCTCCTGCACCATCCACATGGCAACACCGTAACCGGCGCCCGCCAGGGCCCATAGGAATACCGATTGCGGGGTGGCGAGGCGTGGATGGGGAAACACAAAGGTCATGATCAGAAACATGGGCACGCCGTAGCACAGCAGCCCATAGAACAGCACATAGCGGAGCATCCCTTGCCCCCGGATCCTGGCCCAACGGTCGAATTCCCTTTGCTGCATAACGGCCCCTCAATGCCTCGCCCTGAACGCGGTAAGACACATGGAACGCGCGAGCGCTCCATGCGTTGATCTAGCCGCAAAAACTTGTCAGCGCCTAAAACTCGGTCCAGACATCACCGGCCACCGCCATGGCGGGCTCGGCACGCTGGCGAGCCGGTGCCACCGGGGATGCCGCCGGCACCGCAGATGCTGGCGTTTCGCGGGCGACCCGAGCCGGAGCCGGTGCGCGCGGGGCCTCGCCCTGCAGGGTGAAGTAGGCCACTTCGTTCACCAGCACCCGCGACAGGTCCAGCGTGTTGCGGCTTGCTGCGCTGGCTTCCTCCACTAGTGCAGCGTTCTGCTGCGTTACCTCATCCAGCGTCACCACGGCATTGTTCACCTGCCCGATGCCTGCGGATTGCTCCTCGGACGCTGCCGCGATCACCTCGATGATGGTGCTCACTTCACGCACGTCACCCGCGATGTCGTTGAGAGCGTTGCCCGTGCGCTGTACCAGCTCCGCGCCTTCGGACACTTTTTCGGTCGTGTCCTGAATCAGTGCCTTGATGTTCTTCGCCGCCGCGCCGCTGCGCTGGGCCAGATTGCGCACCTCGGTCGCCACCACCGCAAAGCCTCGACCCTGTTCGCCCGCACGCGCTGCTTCCACGGCGGCGTTGAGGGCAAGCAGGTTGGTCTGGAAGGCGATCTCGTCAATCATCACCACGATCTCGCCGACTTCCTTGCTCGCCTGCGTGATGGCCTGCATGGCACCCACCGCGGAACCGGCAACATCACGACCTTCCTCGGCGCGTTTGCGCATACGCAACGCCATCTCACGCGCCTGTCCGGCACCCTCCGCATTCTGCTTGACCGTGCTCGACAGTTCTTCCATGGAGGCTGCAGTTTCTTCCAGCGAACTGGCCTGCTCCTGCGTGCGCTGCGACAGGTCGTCGTTACCCTGGGACAGGTCGCGCGCCGCCGACGTTACTTGTTCGGCCACGTCGCGCACCTGAGTCACGATGCCGGCCAGCTGGCGATCCATTTCGTCGAGCGAACGGAGCGTGTCGCTCAACTCATCGTTACCGGTAACCACCGTGGCATTGTTGAGCTTGCCTTGTTGAATCGCATTCGCGAGCGAACGCGCCTGATCGAGCGGACGTGTCACCGCACGGATCAACACCATCGCGATACCGATAAGCACCGCGATAGCGATCACCAACACACCAAGCGCCACCTGCCACGTGCGGTGAAAGCTCGCCTCGGCATTCTGCGCCGACTGCGCGGCCTGCGCTTCATTAATGACCATGAGCTTGTCGATAGCGTCCGTCGCTTTGCCCATGGCATCGGCGACCTTGCCGACGTGCAGTTGGCGGCCCTCTTCCGTCTTGCCCGCGTCGAGCAGTTCCGCCTCGTGACTCACATCCGAGCCGGACGCTTTGACGAGATCATCGAATTGCTTGGCCACCGCGCGCTCGTCGTCGGCTGACACCATGTCGGGGTAGTAGCGCTTCCATGCGGCCATCAGGCTGTCGTGGCCTGCTTTGATCCGCGCCATCGCATCGTGGTGCGAGGGATCGATGATGGCGCGATTGAGGGCAAGGCGATCCTCAATGATGGCCGCCCGTGCCTGGCTGATCGCCGCCATCGCCTGCACGTTGTTCCGATACATGTCGTCGACCAATGCATACGTGCTGCGCACGCCATACAGGCCGACCAAACCAATGACCACGGCGAGCAACAGGGCAAGGCCCATGGTCGCGATGATCCTCAAACGAATTGTGAGACGCATGGTGCTGATTTCCCGGCAGAAAGACGGACACTCCCCGTGTTGGGGTATCGGCGCGGGATAGGCTTCCTTGACAGGTAATTTCTTGCGGTCAGCGTGACCCGGTTGGCAATCTTTCAGGCCAAAGGAAAAAGTGCATTCGACACCAACGAGAGGACACCGCGGACAGCGCTGTCAGTCCATGTGTTCAATACCGTCGGGCAAAGTCACCCACGGATGCATGCATTCCTCGAACACGGAAATGTTGGGTGCAGGAAAATCCGACCGGGAGAACGCACCGACCGGCACACCGATAACGCCCTCCACCGAATCCAGCCGGTAATAGACCGTGGCCCCGCATACCGGGCAAAAATGAAACGTCGCGGAACCGCCGGTATCGCCGCGCCGCACATACGCGGTCGACTGACCACGAATAACGACCGCCCCCTCCCGAAACCGGGCCTGCACGCCGAACACGCTGCCGGTACGACGCTGACAGGCATTGCAGTGGCAGATGGACACGCGCAGCGGCTCCTCCGTGGTACGAAGCATGAGCTGTCGGCAACTGCAGGTAGCAACGCGCTGGGGCATGGATAGAAGTCTCTGGCGACGTGATCAGGCGTGATGCAAATCGAGCTGGAAGCCGAAGACCGGCAACATCGCCTGTGCGAAATCCAGCTCGTGTACGCGCTGGAAACCCATGCGTTCGTACATGTCCCACGCAACACGCATCGCCTCGGTGGTGTGCAGCACCACACGGCGATGTCCACTCGCGCGGGCAAGCTGGATACAGGCATCCATCAATTGCCTGCCAATACCCTGACCGCGCGCAGAAGGATGGACGGCCAACAGGCGTATGCCCGATGCATCGGCCATGGCGAGCGGCAACGCGGCGCCATACTGGGCGATGTCGCCGAAGTAGACCACGCCACCCAGCACCTTCCCCTCGCCATCTACCGCCACCAACACGCGTGCTAGCGGCTTCTGAGTGAAGTCACCGATATTCGCCAGCATTTCGTAGTAACGCGGCTGCTCATTCGGCGGCGGGAATCCCGGCAGGCTCCGATAGACGTCCACCATCAACTGGCCGAGAGCGCGAAACTCATCCGGATGAAGATCGCGTATGGCCACGGACAAAGACATGCGGGTTTCCAAACGTGGGACGCGCGCACTATACGCGCTCCGCTGCTCCCGCAGTGGCTGCCGTATAGACCCGTTCAAATCCAACGCGTGCTACGGTCTGCCCACCGACATCATGGAGCCCGACCGTGTCTCGTCCCTGGCGTATCACCCTGCTGTCCGTTGTATTGGCCCTGACCAGCCTGCCGCTCGCAGCGCAGTCGCTGCGCGTGATGAGCTTCAACGTGCGTGTTCCCGTGGAGTCCGATGGACCCAATCGCTGGGAGGCACGACGCGACATCATGGTGCGCACCATCCGCGAACAACAGCCCGACGTGATGGGCACGCAAGAGCTGCATCAGGAACAGGGTGACTACATCGTGGGCAAGTTGCCCTCCTACACCTGGTTTGGCATCGATCGGCGCGGCGGCCACAGCGACGAACATATGGGCGTGTTCTATCGGAAGGACCGATTGACCCTCAAAGACTCCGGCAATTTCTGGTTATCGGATACACCCGACGTACCCGGCAGCATCACCTGGGGTCACCCGTTGCCTCGCATGGTGACCTGGGCCCTGTTCGAAGACAAAGCCACGCATCGCACCTTTTACTACTACAACACGCACTTCCCCTATCAGGAAAAGGACGAGCCGGCGCGCGTCAAGGGCGCCAAGGAAATCCTCGGCCGAATCGCGCAGCTACCGGCGAACGCACACGTCATCCTCACTGGCGACTTCAACACCGAGCCCAGCAGCCCGACCTACGCGCTGCTCGCCAAGGATCTTGTCGATACACGCGCCGCCTCACCGAAGGTGGAAGGGCCGGAGAAAACCTTCCATGACTTCACCGGTAACCCGACACAACGCATTGACTTCATTTTTGAACGCGGCTTCACACCGACGCGTTTCGCCACGGTAACTACTCAGCAAGATGGCCGCTATCCGTCCGACCACTTCCCCGTGATAACGGAGCTCGACTGGAAGTAACGCGCTTTCGGTTGCAGTAGGGCACCATCCAGACATCAGGGGCGGTGAATCACCGCCCCTGCCTCTCTCGTTTGGCGCGCATCACTTGCTTCGCCATGGCACCAAACTGACGCCCTTGCTCCCGCTGCTCACGCAGAGTCTGCTGCGCGTGCGCTGCCTCGCGCTGCAGCTTGCGATAGTTGGAGAGACGTCGCGCCTCCAAGCTGCCATCGGCAACCGCAGCCTCCACCGCGCACCCCGCATCACCTTCATGCTGGCAATCACGAAAGCGGCACTGCGCTGCGAAGACCGCAATGTCGTCGAATACCGCAGCCAGCTCCGGCTCGCTCGACGCCAGCCGAAGCTCACGCATACCGGGCGTGTCGATCACCCAGGCACCCGAAGGCGTGGGGAACATCTCGCGCGCGGTGGTGGTATGCCGGCCACGCGCATCGTCCTCTCGAATACCGGAGGTCTGCTGCCATCCCTCACCTATCAAACTATTGGTGAGCGTCGACTTGCCCACGCCGGATGAGCCGACGAATGCCACCGTTCTGCCGGACGCCAGCCAGGGCGCCAGCTGAGATACCGAGCCAGCATCCATCGCATTGAGTGCGATCACCGGTACACCGGGCATCAACTGCTCAGCCCTGGTCACATAGTCAGCGACCTCGTCGGCCATGTCCGCCTTCGTGAGCACGATCACCGGTGTGACGCCTGCGTCGAGCGCCAGCGTGAGATAGCGCTCCAGGCGCGACGGATTGAAATCGTCGTTGCATGACGACACCACAAACAACACGTCCAGATTGGCTGCAATGGATTGCTGCCGATGGTCGCCACCCGCGGCCAGGCGAACGAGTACGGTTCGGCGATCGAGCAGAGACAACACGCGATCGGCTTCGTGCTCCACCAGCACCCAATCACCCACGGCCACGCCCGTATCGGCCTCAACCAGGTCGCGCGGCAACACCACGGGTGTCTGTCCACGCGACGACATCACGATCAACCCACTACGATGCGCCGCCATCACGCGCGCGGGGTAGCCGGCTTCGAAATCGGCCAGCGTCAAATACTGCGCATACTCCGGCTGCCAGCCGAGCTGGTGCAGCGAAAACGTCTGAGAAGGCATGAAAACACCCTGAAAACGAGGAAAACGACGGCCACACGGAACGGGGCCGAACGAATCGCCGGGGTGCGAAGCGGGAGTGTTGAAGCGCGCCAGCAGAAGGCTGGCAGGACAATCAGATGCGCGACGACCCGGCGGAGGCTGCTACGACTACAATCATGGTTTTATTCCTCCTTATGGCTGGGTTGACGGGATGCGCAGAGTATCCACGCATCACGCGGCTTGCAAGTGCAGGTTTTCGTCAGTCGTTACGCAACAGGACGACAGATGGGCGCGAGGCGAGACCCGCAACGGATAGAAGCCATGCGAGAACGCCCTAGCCCTGAAGAAAAAGGCCGGCATGGCAGCCGGCCCCTTGCATCCATGTTCCACACCCGACGATCAGCTGGTGAGGCTGGCAGGCAGCGTCCCACCATTGGCAGCAAGCGCCTTCAGCACTTCCTTATGCAGCCAGATATTCATGCTTGCGGAGTCGTTCGTATCGCCCGTGTAGCCAAGTTCGCCTGCGAGCTGCTTGCGGTGGTCCAGGCTGCTGTCCATGCCCAGCGCTTTCATCATATCGACGATAGACACGCGCCAATCCAGTTTCTGCCCGCTTTCGCTGACGAAGCGATCCATGACGGCCGCGACGTCCACACCCGACAGCGGAGCAACCGACGGCGGCGTCACCGACGTTGGGCTGACAGCCTCCGGCGCCACGGGAGCAGCGGGTGCGCCTGCCACGGCAGCCGGTGCATCTGTGGAGGTGGCCGCATTGGCCTTGCCGAAAAGTTTGCTGACGATGGTTCCAAAAATACTCATGGGTATCGCTCTCCGTTGGTGATGTAACGATCCACGCGCTGACAAGAGGTCATCGGTCGAGGTGTGCGACCACCATCGATGCCTCGCCATCAAGCATATTGATGAGTGCGGAGTGATGGGCATGGAAAAGATCAATCTTGTCGACAACGCCCAGACTGGCGCTCAGCCCACCCTGCAATCTGCTCCACATCCGTGACGTTGAGATGACTCGCTTGCCTCATCGTCAGCGCACTCGCGTCCGGTGATATCAGCCTACGACGTTCAGAAGACTCGCCTCCCTTCAACCCTTTCTGGCTAGTAGGCGGACCAAGGCCAGCAAGGTGACTGCGCCCGACGACCGCATCGACGAAACCTATCGAGCACCCATGACGCCATTCAAGTACGCCATTGGCGTGCCTCCTTACTTGGCGCACCGATCAAACCGTTGCCTTGCCAAGCGCTTCTTCAAGTCAATAAGTCCGCATATGCCGTACAAGACGAATCTTGCGATGGCGAGAGAGGGATATCGCGAACGTTCGCCAGGAAGGATGCCGACAACAAGCAACAACGTGAAAAATAAAGGCATAGCTCTCCACATGAAGAACCAGACAAAACGACTCATCCGCACAAAATAGAGAACTTTCCGTCAACATATGCCGTACATATGTATCGGATATGTCCTTCTGAAGGCGTTACCTTCCGAACATTTCGCGTGCGATTCGCCAGCGTTGATACGAAGGCTTTGGCTGAAGCCGTTAATTCTTCAGATCACTCTCTTGCCAAACATCAATTTCGTTTTCCCTTCCACATTTTTTGGAAGTAATCCCAGGCCAAACGTTAGATCGACCTACATCGCATGTAGTCCTTGGACTAGACAGCCGATAACACCGTCGATTTGCATGAAACGTCCCTACCGCTAATAACAGAAGAGCGGCCAGAACTGCGACGGCTGCGCAGGCGCACGGCTTGTGCGTGAAACACCAGCGCGCCATCCACGAAAGCGCTGACTGGTGAATATCCTGGTGGGGAGACCAAATGCGGAAGGAAACGATCACAGCGGCCGTGCTGGCGGCGCTGGCGCTTGGCGGCGCGCATGCAAGCATGGCGATGGCAGCGGAAGGCATACAGGAAACATCCACCACACCCAACCCAGCGGAATCGACAGACGCATCCAACAAGGCCAAACGGCTCGATGCGGTCACCGTCACCGGCTCGCTGATTCCTCAATCCCAAGTGGAAACGGCAACGCCGGTGATCACCATCACCGCGGACCAGTTGAAGGCGCGGGGCTTCACCACGGTGGCCCAGGCGCTTCAGCAGTCGTCGTTCGCCACAGGCGGCGTGCAAGGCAACGCTACCTCGGCCAGCTTCACCCAGGGCGCCGAGACGATGAGCATGTTCGGCCTGGATCCGGGTTACGTGAAATACCTGATCGACGGCCGCCCCATGGGCGATTTCCCAGCGCTGTACAACGGCAGCAGCGCCTTCAACAACCTCTCCAGCATTCCGGCGGCCATGGTGGATCACATCGACATCCTGCCGGGCGGCCAATCGTCACTGTAC
>NZ_JAELTQ010000006.1 GCF_016428905.1 Dyella sp. ASV24
TTGCCGATGCGGAAATCGGGTTCGGACTTTTTGACAATCACGCGGCCGTCGGGCAGTACCTTCTTGGTTGGCCTGCCATCACCATGATGATTGATGGGGCATTTGACCTTCTTGCGCGGACCAGCGCTGATGGCGTCCTGCATGCCGGGGATGATCCCCCCCAATACAGCACCCCATCGACCCTTGAGGTTCCTCAACAGCTCCTCAGTGATCTGCTTCTCTCGGTTGTAGTTCTCTTCACGCTTGCGACGAATAGCCTCTTCGCTCTGGTACATAGATTTTCCTAGTGAGCCGCGCGCGAGGTTGCGTGCGCAAAGTGAGCCGTCTGTACAGCCTGGTGAACCGCAGCGCGGCGCAGACCATTGGCATACCGGAAAGACGGGGAATCCGGATCGAGATGGATGGTGAGACCTTCGCAGCGAACCTCTGAGAGAGGCTCGCCGAGGGGATCGCGTACGCTTACGACCATGTCGCAGAACACTGTGTCAGCGGAAGCGAGTGCTTCCAACTGCTGCAATGCGGCTCCCGAGCTTGCCCCGTGGAGGGGATCGCTCAGGCTGCTGACATATGCAACCTCAATCACGTGCCCGTCGCGGGAAGCCCTACGGGCGACCTGACAGCGGTTGATCTTGAGATGGCTGGCCAAGCGGTGAAGCAAAATTTCAGCTTGGCTGTGCGCCTCGTTGAAAATGCTGGCTGCCGCTGCCTTGATGGCTTCGACCTTGGCGGGATGATTGGCCGGGTGGCCAGGCATCGCGTCGCTGCAGACACCCTCGATCTCGATATCGCCGCACCAGTACTGGACGCGGGAGTTGCGAAGGAGCGATACGGCAGTGAAGCAACCCATCGTGGCCAATTGCTTGGCCAGGTGGAGCCGGGAGAACGAAGCGGTGGTGAAGCTGAGGCGGAACGGCGAACGCGACGGATCGACGGTCAGGCTGTCGAGATGAATACCAAAGGCATCAAACAGCCGCAGTAGTGCGTCAGTCAGGGACTGATGGGACATGGGGAACTCCTAGGAGGAGCGGACCAATGCCCGGACGGGCGATATGGCCCGCAGAGGGTGAGCGCCGGTGGGCGCGAGTTGGGAATGGATCCGGCGTCGCCAGATCGGATGTTGCGATTCGGACTGTGAGGTTCCGACTACCTTCTCGTGGCATGCCACGTAAAGAACATGAGGAAGGGGCTGCCCTTCCCGATGCGCTCTAGGCCCATCATAAGAGCGAGTGCCGCTCCCCGGTAGTCTGGGGAGCGGCCTTCGCAATCAGGCAGCGTGAAGCAAGCGCTGTCTGAGTAGTTGCATCAGTGTATTTGGCAATTCGCTCACGTCCGTGATCGAGAGCCAGTGGTTAAAGAGCCCCTTTCCTGCGTCGGTGCCGATACCGAGGCCGTAGACCTCGACGCCGTCATTTTCTGCAGTCTCGATAGCCATCTGCGTGAGCTGGCGTGAGTCCGGTTCGCCGTCGGTGTTAACGATCAACACCATGCGGTCGCGGCCGGTTTTCAGGAGCATGCGGTGTGCGAGCGTGATGCCCTCATGCATCGGGGTTGAGTACCCGGGCGCTGCAAGGTTGAACTGGTCCATGCAATGTCGGGCCTTCTTCCCGAAAGGCTTGAGGATCTGGTTGCCAGGAAAGGTGATCGCTCCACAATCGACGCCATCAATCCCGTCCAGGGCAACGCAACTCGCGTAAAGCGCCTGCGAGCTGAGGACGATACGCTGCTGGGTTCGCATTGAACTGGAGATGTCCTCAGCAAACGCAACTGCGGTGTTGACCTCAATGACCTCCGAAAGGTGCTTGAAGATCCTTCCATCCCCTGATCCCACACGGGCCAGGTGTCGGTTGGAGATCTTGCGACCCTTGGAGTGGATGCTCGCGTTGCGGTGCGCGTTCGCCTGCATTTCGGCAGTAAGCTTCATGCGGAGCGGACCCGTCACTGCGAGCGCCTGACCCATGTCATACGGTTCAGCGGCGAGCTCGATGCCGTCCGTGGAGGACGTGACATCGACCGTGAGCGCTTGGCCAGTCATCGGCAGCATGTCGCAGTCGCCGTCCCCATCGTCCTTTACCTCAGCGATGATCTGCTTCAGCGCGGCACGGATGAGGTCGCCCTTGTCGCCATATGCCTGGTCGATGTCCTGACCCTGCAGTACGGCTTCCATTGCAGCAATCTGGTCTGCCAGATCATCACCGTTGGTCGGCTCCTGATCGTGGCCACCTTGCTGCTGGGCGTCACCGTCGTCCTGATCGGCCTCAGGAGAGCTGCCACCGTCGCCATCGGACGAAGGTTGCTGGTCACCCTGACCCTGGTCATCGCCAGCGTTCCCGGCCTGGCCGGATTGACCGGCTTGCTGGGACTGCTGCTGCTTTGCCTGTTCGATTTCCTCGACGAGAAGGTCACGGATCTGCCCCGAAAGGGCATAGGCGTCTTCCGTGTCGATGAGCGATCCCACACGAGGCAGGATCGCGTCGAGACGGGTGAGGAGTGTGGCAGGGAACATTCCTTTCACCACTTCCTCTGCAGCCATGGCTGAACTCGCCAGGGAATGGGTTCCCCGATGGTCGCACCATGCACGATGAGCCAGGTAGCTCGTGAACGCGGTGATGGGCGCGTCCGTGGGCGTGGAGTCGGCGTAGTGCCCGGTAACGAACATGGCGTGGTTCAGCGCATCGAGGTATTTGCGAGCACCGCCGTGTTTGCGGATGTGCTCGTTCTCCTCGCGGACGTCCTCAATGATGCCAAGGATCCGAAAGGTGAGCGGATCGCCCTTCTGAGCCCTGCCGACGACTTCAAAATCGGAATCCTCGACGTGTCCCAGCTCGTGGTGGAGAAGGCCATAGGCCAACGCCAGCATGAGTACGAACGTGTCGACGTCTGTTTCGTCAGTCGGAACCGGAAGGTCCATAAGGTAGATCGTGCTTCCATCCGTCGCGCCCAGCTGGTGCCCGTGCTGGATGCGCACGGCCTTGCCAAGGTCGCCCATCAGAGCATTGGCAAGGATGGGTAGCGAGCCGAGAACGGCGCGACAGGAGCGCTTCATGTCCTCGGGCCGCAGAGCGGCACCGAGGAACACGTCACGCAGATACTGCTTGTGGTCTTGGATCTGCATGATTTGGGTCTCCTTACATGGTCATGGTCAGGCCACGGCGGCGAGCCGGTGCGGACACTACGGGGGTGGTGGGAGCCGGGTCGGCGACAGTGGTGTCGTCGGTGGCCGGAATCGACAGCTCGGGTTGCACGAAGAGATCTTCCGCTTGCTGCAGGTGATCCTCGAGGGCTGCCTTGCCGTTGGCGAGCAGCTGGTGAGGGTTGGCCAACTGTTCCAGGACCGTGACGCAGAGAAGCGTGTTGGCCATGTTGAGCGTGCCTTGTACCGGCAGCTTGGTAAGCATCGAATCCAGCGCATTCGCGGCAGGAGCGATGTCCTCGTGCAGGAAGCCAAAGGCTTTCAACTTCTTGACGAGGCGACGGACGTTGTCGAGCTGGGACTGCAACATGCGGGACTTGCCGCGAACCTTTTCCAACAGCTTGTCCGCCCCGCTACTGATCGACTTGAGCATTTCCGGTAGAGCCTGGCCCAGCATGTCCTGGTAGTACGCGTTACCTGCGCTACTGGGGTTCTGAGGGTCAGGCGGTGCAAGCTGGAAGATGCCAAGGCCGAATTTGCAGCGGTTGCGGATCTGCGTGTCGGTCGGTCGGGACTGAGCGAGCATGAAGGCCCAATCGGGGTACTTGTCTTCCTGAGCCTGATAGGCATCGGGGAGGCGCTTGATCAGGGTTTCTAGTGCATCCTTAAAGTCTTGTTCGAACTCGGGGGACTTGGCCATGAAGGCCTCATACCGCTCGTGCGTAACAGCAATGCCGCCGGCGCCGCGGAAGGAAAAGCCCTCCTCTTTCAAGAATCGCTCGATCGCCTTACGGACGCTCTCCATGGCGGCGAGCTCTTTCGGATCGATGAGGACCTTGCGGCCGTCGGATACCAGGGTCTTGGGCGGCAACTTGTCTTTGTCAACGTCGGGCAGGTCCTGCTCGCGTTGAACTTTGACGGTACCGCTCCAGATCTGGAGGTTGCTGTTGATGATGACGAGGTGGTTGGAAGGGATGCTCTGGTGTGTGGTTGCGTTGATCATGGTGTTGAACCTCTGGGATGCGCTTCCCTAGAAGAAATTGCATCCGGATGCGCGAGCCGGATGTGCCGGTCTCGGGACGAGGTTCTCCCTTATCGGGAGGAACGACTCGTCCCGATGAGGGCAAAGGTGAAATGCAGGCTGTGACCTCCTGCGTAGGTTTCTGCAAGCGACGCTTGCGAAAATCGGTCCCGCCACTGCTTGACGGTGCGCGCCACCCGGGTGCGCACTGCGAAGGAGTGAAAAGGTGGACAAAGGTGCCCGAAGGCACCTCTGTCGCGTGGGTTAAAGCGTCATGCGAAGACCAGGACGACGGGCGGGTCCCCTGCCGCTGCCTACACGCATCGGCCGCTTGAGGGCGCGAGTCGTGTAGAGGCGTTCGAGGATGTCGTCTGTCAGCAGCGTGACGGCGGTCGGTGCTGCGAGGAGATCCCCGATCGTCACGCGGGAGTTGGTCCCGTCGACTATGGTGGGGGTCGTTCCCGCCGTAAGGCCGAAGAGGATGGCCACGGAGTCGGCGAACCGGCGAGGAGCCAGGCAAGTCAGCTTATGCCGTTGTGGCGTGTTGCTGTAGTTGACCATGACACCACCAACGATCCATTTCGAGTCGGTCGCGTCCCTGTTACCGGTTGTCGCCGCGTCGTGACCAAGGAGAGCCAGGCTCTCCCAGATCGCTTCGCGGTAATCGCCGGCGGCCGGGTCATTGACCGGATCGGACCCCGTCAAAGAGAACGAGATCTGATCCTGCGGCTGGTCGTTGGTGTTGTTCACGTAGAAACCGCGGTCCAGGAGTTCCTGGACCTTGGTTTGTACGAACTCCGCCTCCGAGCCGGTGACCAGCGAGGGTGGTGTCGTCTGGATGCGCATCTTGGTGAGGGTCGAACCCTCTCCAACACTGACGCTTCCATCGGGCTCCACCACAACGCGGGCAACGATCGGCTTGGAACCGCCTTCGTGTCGAAGTTCGATCATGTCGTCCCCTTAGGCCGTTGCGAGGTCAAACAGCGCCTTCACGGTTTGCTGTTCGGCATCGGCGAGGACCGCAGAGTAGACAGGCTTCAGTGCATACATCGGCACGTTGAAGCCGGGCTTCTCCAGGTAGGACATCATCTCGACCATTTCCAGCCAGTCGATCAGGTTGCGACGACCGAAGTCGAGCGTCAGCCTGTGCGTCTTGCTGTTGGTCTTGTCGACGAAGCCACTATCCCCTTTCGCCTTTCGGAGGTGATCGACGAACTTCGCATACTGCTTAGCCACGTCGGGGTCGGTGTCAGGAAACATCGTGAGGATGAAGTCCGTCTCGCGTTCCGGTGTCGCATGTTCCATCACATGCTTGTAGAAACGGTCGAGTACCGACACGTTCTGCTGACGCGTGCCGGCGTGGCCACCATCCCGATCCTCGATGAAGCGCGAGTTGCACGTCGCGAAGACGCAGAATCCACGCTTGGCAACGACGACATCACCCGATTCCGGAATGGTGTAGGTGCCGTTGTCGATAAGTTCGTTCAGCGCAGCCAGTTCACCGGGCTGGGACAGATCGATCTCTTCGATACACACCGGGTAACCACCTTCGGCAGCCATCCAAAGCGTGCCGGGCTCGGTGACGATGTCACCGTCGATCAGTGTGCGCTGATAGATGGCGTCACCAGCGGTCATGCTCGGACCCCAGCTGATCTTGGGACAGGGAATGCCCTGACGCGCAAGACGCTGCTGGATGTACGTCGTCTTGCCGACGCCCTTGGGACCCATGAGAAGGATTCCACGGCGCGGCTGGGACGGCAGACGCTCCCACTCCCGGTTCATCACGATGCTGATGAGCCGATCAAGCTCAAGATCATCGAAGACGTAGCGGTCGTTGATGGGGCTGAGGTGCTTGTGACCCTTCGTGCCGGCGTAAACGTAGCAGCCTTGGTCGGCGTACTGTGCGATCCCCAGGGTACCGAGGTCACTCGTGGTGATCTGGTAGGGGCGGCCTTCGGAGTTGGCGGCGAACAGCTCGGGAAGGTCTTGCTGCTGAGCCTTGATTGCCGCGTCAGTGAGGGTGAGGGTGGCAAGGGCGGGGTTGTACATGGTTCTCTCCAGGAATTTAGAAAGGAGAGATCACGCCCTGGTGGGGAGTAATCTCCCCGTTGGGGTTGTCAGGCAGCAAGAACTGCCCGGGATGAATGACCGAACACGCGGTCGATGATGCGTTGGATGCCCGCGTCGAGCGGGTCGACGTTGAGCTCGGGTTGAGGCAAGCGGATCTCGGTGCGTGCGTTTTCAGGGTCGAAGCCAAGAGCATCGGCACATTCAACGTACGACAGCGGAGTCTGCTGATCGGACAGGATCCATTCGATTGCGTCGTGGTCACCGGATTCGGCAGCCAGGATGGCTTCGCGGAGCACCTGGGCATGCGGCAGTGCTGCACCGTATGCGTTGGCGATCCAGCGCTTGGCCATGCTTCGAAGGATGTCCGGGTCCTGCTGGCCAACGTCGATGAGTTCGCCCGAATCAGGGTCCTTCATCTCCATGTTGAACAGCCGGCAGCACTCCTCAAACGAGAACGTGGCACCCGGTTCGTCGCGGAACATCCAGGCGATAATTTCAGCAGCGCGAGTGGACTTCTTCTCACACATTGCCTTGAGCGATTCCATCGATTCCTTAAGAAGGATCGAATGGAGGCGGTACATGCCCTGCTCACTCCAGTCGTGCGCGTTGCTGGATTCTTCCTTGGTCGCGTGCGGACGGTAGGCGATCTTCCGAGGCTTGGCGCGGCACTTCAACTTCAGGCTGTACTGCTTGCCTTTGATGCGACGCTGCTTCGGAGCTGCCTTGCGTTGACGCTTCTGCTTGCCGCCTTCGCTGGCGAACAGCAGGAGCTGATGGACTTCGATACGGTGCTGCTCGGTCGGGGTTTCTTCCAGACGGTGGGCAGCAACGATGCGGCGGGCACGGACCAGAACGGGCGTGCGAAGCCGCGCAACCACGTGGGTCGCGAACTTGAACATGGGTGGATCTCCTCTGGCTGCAAGAACGGCCGAGAGGAGTCCCGGAGCGGGAACTCAGCCCGGCCGGGTGGGGTTACGTTGAAAAGGCTTCCAACGTGCTGACTATGACCCTCAGCGTGGGTATCACCTGCTAGGCAGGTAGAAATCGAACCGAAGCAGCCAGAGGAGGGTTGCTCGGTGGCCAAATTATTACCACATAGGCGGCGCCTGGGCAATGCATCACGCGTCCCGTTTAGGTGGCGCGGCACCGGCCGTTATCCTCGCCTGATGCAGTTCAAGGAGAAGGCCACAACATGCCGCGTCAAGTAACAGTCCCTGCGCCCGATGGGTTCCCTCACTTTGGCTGGACGGAAGAGAAGGTCAAGGCGTACGTCATCGAGAAGCCTCTCGCGGTCGGTGACCACATGACCGTGGTCAATACCCACGGTGGAATAACGACATACCTCTTTGCTCAAGTCGAGGCGGTCAATGTCGGCAAGCAGCGGCGCGTTGTGCTCTCGCGCGCTGGCTTCAGCGGTGGGACGGCGTTTCACCGGTCGGGCAAAAACTGTTTCATGCCCACCGGGCAATCGAGGATGCTTCCGCCCCTTGCGGAGTTGCCCGAGCTGTCTGCGGATCAGGATGTCGTCTTAGACGCGCTGTACGGCATTCCAGGGCGCACGCGCGCACCAGGGCTGGAATAAGGGCCCGGCGGAAGAACCATCGAGCTGGCCCCGGACAGAGGCCAGCTCGACGATAGGTGAATCAGGTGAGTGTCCTGCGCCGTAGATACGGCGCGGTACGTGGGGTGAATGGTCAGGCGGCCCGACGGAAATACTTGGACAGAAAGTGATCCAAGTAGCCCAGACCTTCGAAGCCAACCCAGATCTTCGGGTTGTCCTTCCAGAGCTGGTAGGCCATGGCCAGGTGACGAAGAATGGAAACGCATTCATCGTCCTGAGGCGTCAGACGGATGCTGTACCCGCCGTACGCGCACGCGGTGAGAGCGCCTTCCCGCTTGAGCGCGGAGAAGTACTCCGAACCCGCAATGGCTTCCTCCGCCCCGTAGAGCGTCAGCAGCGAGTGCATCAGCGGCACAAGGGCGTCGTAGTGACCCACGGGTCGCTGCAAAGTGCGCCGATATTTTCTGATGTATGACTCAGCCGAAACGCAACCGCTGCTGCCCATATTGCCGATGGCGATCATCATCCCCTCCGCGTCCGCAGACGCCTTGGCGATGTGCTCGATGATGTCGTCTTCGCTGCCGAAGGCACGGAGGCCCCAGGAGCGTGAGCGAACCTCGCGAGTGCGACCGTCGCTACCCCGCTGCAAAGTCGTGCAGTTGCTGTCTCCACTTTCACACAGCACCAGCAGCAGCTGGTCTTTGATCGCCGGCGGGACGGAGCAGTCGTTGAGGTTCTGGAGTGCTGCCATGTTCAAAGACAGGGCAAGGTGCTTGTACTCGATGTGCGTGCTCATGGTGCTGGTTCCTTTGCGAGAAATCCGCGCGCACACCCCCTTTGCGGGAGTTGGTGCCCGCAGAGGGTGGGTTGAGTTACAGGTGTTTTAGAACAACTGAGCCATCGTAGGCGACGCGGTCGCCTCGTCCAAACGAGCAGCGAAGCTCGGGAGCACGTTAGCCGAGAAGTCCTGATAGCTGGCCAGTTCAACGATGCCGAAGACGTCCGCGAAAAGCTCGTAGCGGTCGTCGCTCAGATTGCCGAGTTGTGCCGTCCAGGTGTGTTTCTTGAGTTCGTGAGCGACTGGAGCGGCGCCACGGTGGTTGAGCCACGCGTGAGTCAGTTCCGGAGCGTAGATGAACTCGTCGCGAAACGACACGGCGAGCGCCAGGCCACGGACCAAGTCCATTGCGGCCTGCCCTTCGATGGCATCCGAGATGCTCTTGCGATGCGAGGAGATGTAGTCCTCCGGTTGGATGACCTCGCCGGACTCGGAGAGGCCCACACGGAGATTCCCGCGCACGGTTTCAGCACTGCGGTTGCATGCACGGCGCATCAGCAGGTAGGCCCTGCCAAATTCGCCACACTCCCATCGCGCCACACCGTTCTGCTCGATCTTTGAGAAAGTCAGGTAGACCACGTTGTCGCCATAGCCAATGGAATCGGCGCGGCCTGGCCAGTACTTCGCAACAGTCGATTGAGCAGGTAGCAGGTCGAACTTCAGGATTGCGGTTTTACGTTCGATGGAAATCAAGGTTACGTCCTCAGGTTGGTCACCGTTGGACTTCGCGCTGGAAGGCGTGAAGCCCTCGGGCGCGTGGGTAAACCCGGCTGTGAGCCCCGGATATGGCTACCTGCGTGGCAGGCGGTGAAAGGTCTTTCTGGCGGGCCCGACATGCAGACCAGCGAGGAAGACCTCTCGTGGCGAGAGGTGTGCCAAAAAGGCAATTGGAAATGACCAAGTCAATCGAAAACAGGCATTTTTTCGGGAATACCGGCCTGCTCATCGTAGAAGGCCATCCAGTTGTGAATGGCGGCTTCTGCATGTTGCAGCGCTTCGGTGGGTCCGCTGTACGGACCATGCGTGTAAGCCGGGGCGAACGGCGGGCGCCCCTTTTCGCGGGCAACCACGGCCATGAAGGTAGCCAGCGCGTCGCCGCTATTCGGCAAGGGCTTCAGAGTGGTCTCGGTGGTGACTTCCCATTTGCCGTCACTGGTGGGGACCCAGTCGCCGTGGTGGTAGTTGGTGTGCATCTCAGGTGCTCCTGTGCGCGCGCCGGACGACCTTTGGTCGACACTGGACGACGCTTGTGGGAAGGTGATGCGGCGGGTAGGCTCCTCTGCCCTGCATGGAGGCAAGAAACCTTGGAACGTCTTAGTAACGGACGCATTCACCTCGACGATGCCGAATGGCAGGTCGTGAAGGCGTTCGCTCGGCCATGGATTGGCCAGGCAACCACCGCGCTCGAACTCAACGAATGCTTGGTGGACGCCCGCAGCAGGCTTTCGCCTGAGCTGCGGGTCGACCACGCAATTGCACTCGGTCTACTCGAACAGTTCGTCTCCGAAGCCAACGAGTCAGTGCTGTCTGGAACTTGCTAGGCCCGGTTGACACTGGGCTTTGCACTTCTCGTACAGCTCTGGGCATGCCTCCATGATCATCGGCGTGCCTTCCATAATCAGCATGACGCGCTTGGCCATGCGGATGTCGGTGGTAACCACGTCAACCAAGATCTGGATACCCTTCTTGACGTCGTTGTGATCTCCGAAGATCACCTTGAGTAGCGCCTCCGCCAACTGGCGAGATATGGCGCCGTCGTCCCACAGTTCGTGCTGATGCACGGGACGCTTGTTGATGTCTTTCATGGTGCGTTCCTTTAGGCGACGGTCCCTCCCCAACGGGAAGGGATTCCCGTCAGGGTGGTGGTGGTCGCCTATCAGCCCGCGGTGGGCATCGAGGAACGGATTCGCTTGGTACGCAGTTCGAACTTGCCGTAGGCAGCTCGGCGGACGAGCTCCTGCTCGGCCTTGTCGAGGAGGAAGTTCGCGTCGCGGTACGACGGTGTTTCACCGCGCAAGACGGTGATCACTTCCTCCAGGCACGCGTGGCGCTGGAGCAAGTCGTCCTGGTCCATGGATTGGAACGAAGCGAGGTCGAAGTCGAGATTGATGGACATGTGTGCGTTTCCATCCCGATGTGCCGGTCGGGTGCAAGAAGAACGCTCCCCGTGGCACGGCGGGGAGGTGTGACACCCGCCGGAAAACGAACACGACCAACCCCATCGGGAAGGCGTATGCGTTCCCGGTGGGAGAAAGGTTGAGAAGTCCGGCGCGTGGCCAGACTGCTTAGGTGTGATCAGAGATCACTGAGAGAGGATCGAATGGGAAACCATTCTGAGGATCTGTCTCGAAGACAGGAGCGGCCGTTTAGGCGGGCCTCGTCACCTTGAGTGGTGCGAACACACACTCGAAAAATCTTCGGCGCTGTGGCCGTGCATGGAACCGTAGCGACAGCGCCATATCGTGTCAACTAGATCGCACCACCCTGCCCACGGCAGCCGTGAGCACTTTGCGCAACTGGTTCGGATCATCGTTCGGGTGGTGCTCCACCAGGCCGACAACGCCCGGTAGTGACTTCATACGCGGGTGGGTGATCGCCTTGGACGCGAGATAGTCGGGATCTTTGTCGAGCCCCATAGTTTCCACGATCAGGCGCTTCCCACCAGGGAGCCAGAGGACGAAGTCCGGATGGCAACTGGTGCCGTCGGCAAGGACCTCGGGGAACAGCGGCGTCTGCAGCTGCACTTCTACGTTGAGGGAATCGGGCTTGGCCCAGTACGTCATGAGCGACAGCAGGTTCTCGGCCGTCTCCCTCTCAAGTCCGCTATCGACTGCCAACAACACCGACTTGCTCAGACACGGATGCGCGTATGCGTTAACCAAGCTGAAGGCCTTCTCGCCGCGCGGCTGGGCAATCTGCGCAATCACCCAGAAGGGGCCGGCATTCCCTTTCGTGTACCCCGGCCGCTTCACAGCGCCTCGGACATTGACCACGGCGACGCGGTCCTCGCTGGTGCCCCGCCATACAAGCTGAGTCTCGTTCGGACTCACCTTGGCGATCTCGTGCACGATGCCGACGAACAGGCCTTGCGGGCGTGTGCCTGCCGGGAAGCGGGATGCGATCGCCGGCATGTTCTGCAGCAGTTTCGGCAGTCCCGGCAGGAAGGTGCAGCCAACATCGCGTAGCTTGAGACCGGGCGCCACGGGCTGATCGAGCAATACGTCCAGGCCGGCATAGGCGTTCTTGGATTTGCTGAGCGCGTTGTGGCCCTTACGCGTGATCACGTCGGACGGAAGCACCGTCGTGTAACCCACGTCCGTCAGCGCCGTGAAGAGAAGGCGCGCAATTGCGGGCACGTTGGAGCTTGGAGTGCGGGGAGCCTGGGAGGGTGCTGCAGGTGCGCTCTGTGAGATGTCCTGCGCTACCTGATTGAGTAGCAGCCATCGGCCTTGCCAAGGCTTCATGACGCCATCTACGCCTTCGGTTGCCGCGCGCTCGGACTCGAGTACCTCAACCCAGAAGGGACAGGTGTCGGCATGCGGTGTCGCTCCGTGCCGCCAGATGTGAATCTGCCCCTCGCGCAGGCGTGGCGCCATAAGTGGTGGCGGGTCGATGTCTGCTGGGCGGCAGCCGCATGCCAGCCAGCGCTGTTGATCACGCAGATCCATTAACCCTTTGGTCGCACGCTGTCGATCCGCCTCGCTGGGAGCCGGATGATTGCCGAAGCAACGGACCAGAGAAGCCGATAATGCAGGCTCCACTTCGCCGAGAACATTGGAACGGTCGTGTAAGCGCAACTTGGTCATGAAGACCTCGTCAAATGGCCTGGTTCGAAGACGCGCATCAAGCATGCCCTCGAAAAAGGCCACTCAAAAGAGAGTGGCGAAAGGAACGATATAGCTGGTTGTATGGTGCGTGGATCAGGTATCCAGCCTTTTAGGCTCTTTATTCCCACCTTTTGGGCGCGGAATTCAAGCTTTTAGGCTGTGCGGGAACGCGGGGGCCGGACATGCAGGCCATCGCGAATCTGCTTGGAACACCAGAGATGGAAATCGCACATGGTTGTGCACGGAGTGCAATATGAGTCCAGGCTGCGACGAGCGAACCGCTTCCGGCGAATGTCGTCGGCGATCCACAGGCGAGACTGAACATACTCCTCCACCTGCTCCGGCGTACGTGCCGGAACGAGATGCATCGGTGCAACAACCGGACCTTCAGCGTCCTTCTTCTGGGGCACCGGCCGCTTGACGGCGTTGAGGAACCCGACCTTGTCGATGCTCGTAATCCCCAAGGATTCCTTGTGGGCGTCGAGCACCAACTGCTGACCGGTGAGCTGGCCAGAGTTCAGGGCGAACAACTCCGTGGAGTCCTGGGAAGGAGTCTTCACGTCGAGGATCACCACTTCACCGTCGGGCGTCATTACAACGAGATCGAGGATCGAGCTGTAGATGACATTCCGTGGAAGGCGAACGCGCAGCTCACGCTGCACGATCGGCATGCCTTGAAGGTCAACCATCACTTTGAGGCCAGAGGCCTTCCACCATTCAACGAAACGAGAGAGCAATAGCTCTCCCGTCGCGAGAATGTCGTCGTGACCCTTCCAGCGCGTGCTGAAGTCGACCACGCGAGTGGCCGCCCATTCCTTGTAGGCATTGACGAAGACCGCGTTGACGTCGACGGACAAGCCGTAGAGGTCTGCGATGACGAAGGCGGAGACCGCCTGGTCGAACGCGGAGCCGAAGCCAAGGTTCACGGAACTCGTCACGGATTCGAGACGGTCACGGTAACGGTAGGCGTATGCGGCGCCGCACTTCTCCATCAGAGTCGATGAGGAGTGGGACAGGTAGACATCGTATTCAGCCGAGACAGGTGGCCGAACCGACGCTACCGATGCTTGCGAAACAACGGCGGTAGTCATGGTTAGCTCCTTATCAGGCTGCGGCAGATGCCTGGGTGTTGGTGCAGAGTTGCTTGTAGAAGTTTCGGAGGTGAAGTGCGGAATCGAACACGTCCGGCACGGGCACGCCCTTTGCCTGGGCGCGGTTGCGGGCTTGACGCAGCAGATTCGCATTCAGCTCCTCGCCATTGGCGGCCTTCGGCGCAGACGGAACGCCTTGGATGGCGGCCGGTACGGCGGAGGCTACCGTCGGTGTCGGAGCTTGCGTCGGGGTTCCATCGACAACCACTTCAGCCTCGGACGCTGCGGTGACGTCGACCTTGGCGCTACCGCCCTGGTCGACCGCTTCGTTCGTTGCGTCGGTGGTCGCCGGCGTCGCAGGGTCCTTCGCGGTGCCCTTGCCTGACTTGGCGGGGGCTGCGTTGGAACGGCTCTGCTTGGCAACCGTCAATGCGGTCTCGTCGGCCTTCGGAGCTTCAGCGACTTCGAATGCAGCGGTGTCGCTGCCGTCCCCTGTTGCTTCCTTAGCCTCGGTAACAACCTGAGCGTCACTCTGTGCCTGTGCGGTTGCAGCCTGCGCGCCTGCCTGCTTTGCCTGCTCGAGAAGAGCTTGCGCCTCAGCGGGCAGCTTGTTGCGGCTGCCTTCGGCCGGCGTCGAGATGGCCGAAACGCCATTGACGTGAGCATTGCCGACAACCGGAGCCGGTGCCTGCTTCTGCTCGCCGCGCGGTGCGTCTTCACCCAACGTGGAACCCGGAAGACCGAGTGCCTCATAGAGCTTGCCGCGCACTTGCGAGTGGCCCTCGGAGAACGACGAGGCTGAGTTGATGATCTTCAAGAACTCCGCGGTTGCGATCAGACGCTGCTCGGGGTCCCGGAGGAACGCCTTGAACAGGACCGTCGGCTGGATGGCCATGCGCTGACCGCCATTGCCATCGTCCACGTAGGTATCCGGATCGGGCAATTCGATCTTGCCCATCTCGGAAGTCACTTCCACTGCGAAACCCTTGAGAGGGTCGAACACATCGAGGAAGCGCTGGGTGCGGTGATGAACCCCGAAGATGTGGACGGGAACGCCGTCACGCACGATCTGGACACCAAGTCGGTCCGTCATCGGACGCAGTTCATCTTCGGTGGGTTCGACGTCCTTGAAGGGACCAAAGGCGATTTTCATGGGTGTACTCCTCAGTCGGGTCCGGCCAAAGGCGCGGTGTCCTGTCCCGACGTGATGCAAGAAACCCCGGACGGGGGATTAGAGGTGGATTACCAGTTGCGAGCGGTAAAGTGGGTTTCGAAGGCGTTTTCGGGCATGTGCTTGTGACGATTCTTCGTCGCGGAATCGTCCTTGGCGTCTGCAAACGACGGTGCGGAGGTTTTCAACGGCTGTTCCGGACCCTGCGCACTTTGACGTGGCGGGGGCGGCATGCGCTGCTGCGGTTCCTTCTGCACGGGAGCGTGCTGGACAGGCTGTTGGCTCTGCTGAGCCGGTTCCTGCTGGGCCGGTTCCTGGGTGCCCTCACCTGCGGTCACCGACGCCTCGACGAGAACGTTGATGGTGGTTGCGCGGATGAAGTGCCAGTAGCGACGACCAGCCGGGCCGTCGTCCTCGTCGACGAGTTGCTCGCCCGACACGAGGATGCGTGCGTCCTTCTTGAGCTTGTCCCTGTAGTAGGGAAAGCCGTCAGCCGGGACCTCGAACTTGATGTTGAACCAGGTCATGCGACTGCGAAGGTCGTTGCCACGGCGGTACAACTTGCGACTGCCAATGCGAAGCCTGAAGCGATAGGAGGTTGGAGTGGCCGAACCTTCGGGAAATCCCTTGAACTGGGCGTCTTCCCAAACGGTGCCGGAAACGGTGTGGATGTTGGTGTCTTGAATCACGCTCATGGAGTCTTGCTCCGCGATGGTTCCATGGTGACCCGACGATTGATTTGGATTTATCGGCAGGCTTGGGCTCTGCTCCGTCCCAGTTGAACAGCTCTGGTGGCGAAGAGAAGTTGATGGGGGAATTGAAGGCTCCCTCTGACCCCTTTTGTGGCGATTGCCACGAAAACCTGTCGATTCGTGCATGGGTGTTCTTCGTACAGAGCCTGCCGATCAGGCTCTCCAGGAAGAACACCCGGTGGCGTCCCACCGGGTGATTGGGTCAAGCGGTGCGCCTTGCGTCATGCGGCCGGCGCGATCACTGCGGGTTCGCGGAGGTGATCCATGAATCCCGCGTGGCGCGCCCAGCGCATCACGACGCCCGGTTCAATGCTCTCTTCCGAAGTGCGGATCAGCTCTTCAGCACTTTGGCGAGCAAACTCTTCACGGCGCGGGGAATTCTGCGAAGTGACCATCATCATTTGGAATCTCCATCGTTAACGGGGCCAGGTCCCCACCAAAGGAGCCGCGAGCAGCTGCTTTGGTGGGAACCTGGTCGTCACCGTGGAGGTGTCGGTGAGCGCGGCTCCGGGCGAATGGATTCCATTCACCACGGAGCGGGCTGACTGCTATCAGTCGTTCGAGCAAGTTGCAGCTTCCACCGGGACGTTACCGGTAGCGGCCGCTTCGACGACTGCGTCGATCTTGTTGGTCTGGCCAGAGGCATAGGCAACAAGACCCGAAACGCTGCAATTCCTGGTTGCGGCGGATTCGGCAGAGTGATGCGAGTGAATCAGCACCTTGGCGGCGCCGACGACGAGCAGAACGGTGAGAACGAACACCCAGAGAGCCGGGCTGGTCCACAGGCTGGAGCCTGCAGCAGTACGAGCGTGAGCGTTGGTGTCAGCGATCCAGAACGAACCATTGTTACGACGCATGGGAAAACTCCAATCCCGCCGTGCCGAGCGGGTAGAAGAAAAGGCAACTCCCCGTGGCACTTCGGGAAGGAATGAGCTTCCCGGGCATGCATGCGTCATCCGTGAGGATGGCAAAGCATCCCCAGGAGGAATGGAATCTGCGCAGACGTCGCCGCGAGGGCGCGCTGTCCGAAGACAAAATCTGCGGAGGTGAATCTCGCGCGTGGGCGACCGGCGACCAGAGGTCACGTCGGGCTCGCAAACGGGAGAAATCACCTAGACCAACGCAACACTTGGCCGGAGCTGTCCGGGGTGCGCAGGTCGATGTCATACGTCGGGGGCAGCGTCATTCCCGTGGGAATGGGCGCACGCTCGCACACGTATGGCCGGCAGAGAGCCGGGCTTAAGGGCAGCAAAGCTGCACGGTCGTCACGCGACAAGGCGAAGCGACGAGAGGGATTGATCCGATGGATCGAGAGGGAGGCGTTAGAGCCTTGTAAGACCTGTCTCTAGGAACAGGAACGGCCAGTCGAAGTGGGCCTCGTCACTTGTGAGTCGCTCATGCAATGCATGGGACTCTCGAAAATCGGTGAGGTGAGGTTATGCGTGTGTGCCGAGAGCTGTCAAGCGCCGTGAGTGCCGCGTAACAAGTTCACGCGCGACCGTCCGCTCCGGACCGGAAACGATGGCCGATAAAGGGAGCGTTTCGAGGGGCCGTTGGCGAGAGGGGCTTTGAGAATGACCTCACCATAGCCAAGGAGTGCCCACGTGAGCGCTGTTCTCCAGAGTCAAGAAGAAGCGGCCGTCGCCGCTGCGCCAGCCCGCCCCAACGTCGACCGCCAAGCCGCCACCGCCGCTAAGAAGCGTCGGCGTGAAGAGGCGGCGAAGTGGCGTCCCGACCATTCGACCCCCTACTGGACCCACAAGCTCGAGCTGAAGACGGAACAGGCCTCCTACGTCTACCACATGGCCTTGGTCATGGCTCAGCAGTCCCTGTATTTCTTCTATCACACCCTTCCCGACAACATCGACGCGATGGCCGCTGCGGAATCGGCGATCAGCACGCGCTTCGAAACCGTCGAGAAGCAGCTCAAGGACGAGATCGGCCGCCTGAAGATCATCGTTGACAGCATCGGCGCGGATCAGCCCGCCGGCTATTCGGGTGACATCGACGTGCACGAGGTGGCCATGTACACGCCAGAGGCCAAGCGCTTCGCCACGCTGGTCGAGAGCTACGACGAAATGGTCCAGCTCCTGGACGTGTTGTGGTTTGCGGCCCACTTCAATCGCAAGGTACGCGCCCAGAAGGTTCAGGAGTACCGCAACCTTCTGGTCTCGTTCTCTCGGTGGATCTACGTCGAAAGTCGGCGCGCCAAGAACGCTGTGCGCGAGCATCGCATGCTGCGCGATGCCAGTCGCATCGAGACCGCGCGCGTCAAGGCGACTGGGCAGCGTCGCGGTGATGGCGAGGTGGTCGTGGCCGAGCCGAAGGTGGACGCCGCCCCCGCTCCCGCGAAGGCCTCCAAGCGCGGACAGGCTGCCAGCGCTGAGGCCTGATGCTTAATCCGGCCCAGCTCCAAGCTGTAAGGATGCCGGGGCACTGTCTGGTGACAGCGTGCCCGGGCTCCGGAAAGACAAAGCTGCTCGAACACCGAGCAGCTTTTTTGCTGGAACCGCCGGCAAACAAAGTGCTGGCCGTGACGTTCACGTCGGAGTCGGCCCAGGAGCTGGAGCACCGCATCCGGCATCAGGCGCCCAACGCGCGGAACCGGCTACTCACGGGCACGTTTCATGCGCTGGCCAAGCGGCAGCTGCAACAGGCGCGTAAACGCGTGCAGCTGATCAACGCCATGCGCCAGAACGACCTCCTTCGGCGCGCGTACCGCGAGACAATCAACCCCGACGACGGCATCTCGTTCGAGGATGCCCGGGCGTTCGTCGAGGAAACGAAGGCCACCGTCGATCCCCTCCTCCCGGATCGGCGCAACAACCCAAAGGTCGACATGTTCCTGAAATACCAGGAGCTGCTTGACCAGACTGGCTCGTCCGACTTCGCCGACCTCCTGCTCAAAGCCGTTCGAGGCATGCGCGATGGCAGCGTCGCCCCGTTCAAGACCCCGTTCATGCTGGTCGACGAGTTTCAGGACACCGACAAAGTGCAGCTCGCATGGATTGCCGAGCACGTCAGCCAGGGCACTAAGGTCACGGTAGTCGGTGACGACGACCAGTCGATCTATGAGTGGCGGCACGCGATGGGATATGTCGGGTTTGAGGATTTCCGTCGCCTCACCGACGCCCCGCACGTAAGTCTCGACACGACCTACCGGTGCGCTCGCGAGATCATGGAGCCAGCTTCCCTTCTCATCGCGCACAACGAAGAGCGCGTCGTGAAGTCGCTGACGACAGCGAACACCACCCGAGGCTCCACAGTGGTGAAGCCGTGTGCCGACAAAGAGGAAGAGTGGCTCGCTATTGCCACGGCCATTGCCGCGTCGGGCTCGCCCGGCGACTGGGCTGTGCTCGCGAGAACCAACGCTCAGTTGGAGGCGTTGGAGCAGTACATCGCCGGACGCGTCCCCACCATCCGTTCCGGCGGCACCAATTTCTGGGACCTGCGGGGCCCGGCCATCTATCTCGCCATTTGCGGCGCACTCACGAGCGGCAGCATGGCCGACCTTGACCAGGTTCTTGTCCGGGCCGGCGTCGGTGAGTCGCAGCTCGAGGCGCTGCATGAGGAGTGCCAGAGCAGACAGCCAGGCGCGGTGCATCGCTTCATCAACGGGGCGAAGAAGGCGTCCACGAAGGAGCCAGTCGAACGCTTACGAATCCTGATGCGCCAGTGGTCCGGGATGCTCGGTGGTACCGAGATCAACCTAGCTCTTCATGGGATCGCCAACTACATCAAGACGAACGTGAAGCTCTACGACAAAGAGCGCCGCGCCGATGAGATTGCCAAGGATGAGTCCCGACTGGACTCGTGTGCAGCGGCACTGAGTCGGCTTCGCGGACCGTTAGTCCAACGCATCCGCGCCGTGCTCCAGGAAGAGCGCGAGGAAGGTGGCGCCGCACGTCTGCTGACCTTTCATTCGTCGAAGGGACTGGAGTTTCCCAACGTCTGGATCATGGGCTGCGAGGAAGGCGTGATTCCCTCCACCAATAGTCCCCTCGAGGAGGAGCGGCGGCTTTTTTACGTCGGCATGACCCGAGCGAAACTCAACCTGACGATTTCGTACGTCGTGGACGAGAAGGCCCCACCGACGCGGTTCATCGCAGAGGCAGGACTGAAGTGACGCGTCAGCCATCAGGGAGGGACACCATATGGTGATTGAGCTTGCAGCCGCGATCCTTGTCGCCGGTCTGGGCACCGCGCTCTGGTACTCGCGTAGGGAGATTCGCCGGCGCGATGCGGTAATTACTGCGTACCGCACTCAGCTTGTCGTCTCCGAGCGATACCTGCGAGAGATCAAGCGCGCTCTTGCAGCCGACGGCGGAATCGCCCGGCCCATCTCCCACGCACGACGCATCGCAATAGACCTTGGCCAGTTCGGTGCCGCTTTCCTCAACCGATCGCCAGAGAACGCGTGGCGACTGCGTGAGATCGATCGCTACCTGCAGGCGGTCGGCGCCACGGTTGGTCTTCCCACACAGGCCGCCATGCCTGCGAAGGACGCGAGTTTCGAGCGCACGTATGCACCCCTCGCCCGATACATCGACCACGACATCCACTAATCGAGCACGGAGTAGCCCGTTCCATGAATCGCAGTCGCTTGGCCCTACGGTTTCTCTTCTTCTCTGCAGCTGTGCTGCCGCTAGCCCACCTGGTCTTGGCGCGGACGTCCCTTTCCGTTCCGTTGGCGCTCGTCCTCGTTGGGTTGAGCCTTGCCGGGTTCATTGGCCTGGGTTTCGTAGAAACGTCGCTCGGTGTTTGGTCCATCCGCGACCTTCTGCCCGCGCGCGGAGACATCTGCTCAGTCCCCGCCGACCCCGTCGAGCCCGAACCGGAAGGCTGGTACGCGGCCTTGGCGATCCTCGGACAGGTGCCGGCCACCTTTGCAGGGGCTGTCGTGATCGGGGCGCCGGCATTCATCCTAAGCATCATCTTTAGTCCGCTTGGCTTCACCTACGGGCACACTTTCTCCCGGCGCCTCGCCGCGAAGGTGCCCTACATATTCGCGTGCGGGGGGTTCTTCCTCGTGGCGGCGCGGGAGCAGCCCGTTTGGATGGATCTCTCTGCGCACCAGCACTGGTCCAATGCCCAGTCCACTTTGGCTGTCGCGGCCATCCTCATCACTTTCTATGGTGTCTACGCTCTTGCCCTAAGGGGCACCGCGCGTGCGCGCCGCAACCAAGGAGCTACCCATGTTTAAGGAATTCGGCTTCATTGAAGCCCTGCCCTACTTGTGCATCGCAATCGGTGCCGTGCTCGGGAGGGGCGCGGGCGCTCTTGCGGACGCTGAGAAGGCAGGATTGCTGGCCGGCGCCGCGCCGGCGTCCAAGGACGGAGATCCTTCCATCACAGCCGCGCCTGAGGCCGCCACCACGGTTGTGGACCGCCGCGCGGACGCCGGCGAAGCTCTGCTGCGCAAGCCGGTACCGCCGCAGCGTATCGGAATGGCGCGATCGCGTGATGACAACAGGGAGGACTTCGCTACCTCCATGGTGGTGGCCGCGGCGACGCACAGCGCCGTCGCAGGCACTCTCGCCGGCGGTTCGCTGACTGGGGCGCTGGTAGGCAGCGCACTTACAGACGACGACCGTCAGAGCCGATTGAACGATCAGTGCACGACCGCCGAAGACCGCGACAGCTGGAGCGATCAGGACAATGATTCGTGCTCGTCGTCCGCCGATTCGGACTCTTCCGACGACGACTAGCGCACGGCAAGCACGACGTGTGGCGTCCAGGCTCGTCAGGTCACTGACGGGCCTTTCTTATTGCTGCAGCAAATTGTGGTCTACTCGCCAGGGTTGCGCGCCGCCGGCGATCGGTCGGTGGCCTGGCGGCGCCAAGCACGCTGGCCATGGTCGAAGCGATTCCACGCAACACGCAAGTACGCCGGCGCAGGTCTGCGTGGACCCACAAAGAGCGATGGGCGCCAATCGGCGCCCATCTCAGCTTCGGTCGTGCCGCCCCGCGAGAGCCGTTCTCAGGCGCGCTTGGCGAACATGGAGATCGAGGTCCAGAGCGCGATGCTCATCAGCACGATCAGGACTGGAGTGAGGGTCGCCGGCAGCTGGATAGGGGAGAGGAGAAGAAGGAAGGCAAACAGGGGCATCGCGAACATGGCGTGTCGTCCAAGGACGTACATGTGGGGCGATGTCATGCCGAAGCCTGCAGCCTTGATCTTACGGGACACAAACGCGTCGATGATGAAGGGAACGGCCACGACCAGCGCATACGTCCACCAGGTCGACGCCACCGCGATGCGAACAAAGAGCTGATAGAGGAGAGTCCAGCAGACCCGCAGCCGAGTTGCAGCCCAATCGCGAACGGGACTGAGGAAACCGTTGACCTTCGCGTCGGTGTCATCGGCCTCTTTGCCAGGCTCCATGATCTTGAAGGTGGCCTCGATCACGTGGGAATGCACAAAGGTAGCCTCCCACACCGAGCGCGCATTGCCTTCGGCACGCGCAGCCGCGCCCTCGCCGAGCACCAGGCGCGTCTGCGCCCTCTCCTCTTCCACCTGGCGCACCAGCCAGTCCTCCTTGACCAGGAAGACGTAGCCCATGGTCCAGCAGGCGATGAAGATCAGCCCCCATTTCCAAAGGGTGAGTTCGCGGCCAGTGGCTGTCGAACTCATGCCGCTACCTCTCCGAAGACGTCGTACTGTGCGTCGTTGTCGGATGCTTCGAGCAAGTGCATGTCATCAGGTTCGAGGACCCGATAAGCGATCGCCGCCGCAAAGCGACGTGGCGACTGCAGCTCGAAGCCGTCCCCCTGCAGGAGCGAAACTGTCGGCTCACCGTTGATCTCAATCCATTCTTGTAAGGGAGCATCCGAGCGCGGGTCCCACCGTCTGCCATTGGCCGCAATCTCGAGCTCCAGCAGGCGACTGACGTTGGCGAGCACCAGGTTGATGAACGCGCGCGCCGCCGCCTCGCCCTCCTCCCTGGACGCTGCGGGGATCGCTTCCTCGAGGAAATGGCTAAGGAGGCTCTTCTGCGTGAAGGGATAAACGATGTGCGGTGGCATGAACCAGGCGAGCCGGAGCGCCACGTCCCGCAGGCGCGGTACACGACTGAAAAGGACCGCGGCAATGTCGGTCATGCGGAGCACGTCCAGCGAGCGCTTGAGCAAGATCTGAGCCTCGTCAGGCGGGACGATGGAGGTGGGTGCGGTCATTTCCATGAAGTTCCTCTGCATTCCTTATGCGGCCTTCTTCAATTCGAGAGCATCTTTCAGGATGGGGATGCGGCCCTTTACTAGCCTGCCACCTGATACCTGCGCGAAGAATTCGAGGTTGGGAAGGCAACCCAGTACGTCCGGAGCGACCATCGGTGCTTCGGTTTCCTTCATTGCCTCGGTGATCTTGTAGCCAAACGCGCCCGGCGAGTCGGACTTTGCATCGGTTGCCTGCGAGTACTCGATGTGGCGCACGACCGTGGTCGGGAACGTCTCAGCGATGTACTCCTGGGTTCCACCGTCAATGGTGCGAAGGACGATCTTGTTGTTGAGGTTTCCGAGCACCATGCGCGCCTTCGTTTCGCTGCCGACCTTGGCCGCGAAGTCAGCGAACGTCTGGGTGGCGATCACCAGGCGGATGGCCGAGCCGCCGGCCTTGTTGAGCAGCTGGATCAGCTTGTCGCTCACCAGCTCCGCCGCTTCGTCGATGATGAGGGTGACCGGCCGCAGCTTGGCGGACGAGCGCTCCCGCTCCAGCTGCTCGCCTCGGCGCTTGATGAACTCGATGAAGTCGACATTGTCTTCGTAGTTGTAGCGATCGCCGGAGACTGAGGTCATGTCGGAGATGAACATCGAGCCGATAGCCGAGGCCACCATGCTGTCGGACATTGAGTCGAGGCCCAGGTAGCACACCTGGCCGTTGCGGATGATGTTGGCGAAGTTGGTGATCGGGCGCTTGTCGTCCAGATCCGACGTATCCGGCGACAGCAAGTCACCTAGCGTGCCTGCCGTGAGCATCGTGAGCACAGGGGTAAGGCTAGCCGTCATCTTCTGCTGATGGGCTTTGTCGTGCTCAAGGTCACTGATGAGGCCTTCAAGCACGCCGGACGGCGCCGTCTTTTGCACCAAGGCCTTGTAGAAGGCAGCGTACGCGATCGCGACGTTGAGATCGTCCGTGCCCTTGGCCTTCTTGGTGTATCCCTTAACGTCCTCTCGCCAGTTGGGAACGTGCTTGTCGAAGTAGGCTTCGCACGCGCGCACGACCAGCCAGTCCGGTCCGCTGTCGACGAAGCGCTTCAGGAGGCGAAGCGTCGGCTTGGAGTTGATCAGCAGCAGACCTTCGATCAGGTTCGTGAGGATCATCCACGAGTGCGCGGTGAACGGGTCCGCACCGGTCTCCGATGGGATAAGCGACGCGATGCGCGTGGCCAGCTCCGTCGCGCGGTTGAAGTTCTTGAGCGGATCGATGCGCCAGCTGGTTTCCGGGAAAGCAGGGTGGAAGAAGACGAAGTCGGTCGGACGGCCCTGCAGGTGGCAGGCCTGCAGCGCGGACTCGGCCAGACCCTTGTCTCCCTTCGGATCCCAGATCAGCACCGCCTCGCCGCGTGCCACGGCCTGGTGAATGATGGTGTCGAGCATTCGGCTCTTGCCGGCGCGCGTCGTGCCCACGAGAAGGATGTGGCCAGCCGTGTGGTCGAGCGGGATCTCGATGGGGCGTTCGCGCTCCATGCCGATGCCGTGGATCCATGGTTGACCCATGAAGGCATCGGCAGGCTGGTCTGGTGCCGACAGGCGCTGCGGATCCTGCCGCCTAAGCATGTGCGTCAGCTGGCACTCGGCTTGGGTCCAATCAAACCCGTAGCCCAGGAAGATTGTGCGCTGACTCAACGCGACGCGGTCGTTTAGTTCCTGGCGCGACTGGAAGGTGACGCCCACGCCGGCGAGGAACTTCTGTTGTCGGTACCGGCGCAAGGCTTTCCGGCCGCGCACGATGAGCATCATCAGGCAGAACGAGGCGAATGCGACAAACGCCGGCGAGCGAATGTCGGACGTCGCCCCCATCAAGCCCATGATGGCAAGGGCTGCGCCCCACGCCGCGGTCGAGTAGTACTCGTAGACCGGGCGGAAGGGATCTTCAAAGCGAAATACGGCTGCGCTCATGCATTCAGCTCCTTCACCGCGACGTTGGCTGCGGCGGCGCGCATATCGAGCTCGCGATCCCAGCTCGGATTCTTGGTCAGGGGTACCGACGAGGGCGAGGTCATGGCATTGCCGCCGCGCGAGTCGATCAGGTATGCGTTTTCGTCGGCCGTCGCCTGCATGTGGAGCTGGAAGATCGTCCCGACAAAGTCGTGCTGCTTGGAGAACTGCTTGAGCAGCGCGCGCCATTCCTTCGGCGTGATGTCATCTACCAGCACCTGGTTCCGCTCCAGGTGCTCACCCATGAAGTCATCGAATGCAAGTCGGAGATGAGGGCCGTCGGATGGCTCCATTGCCCTTGGGTTCTTGATGAGCGCTGCCACCGTCGCGGGAATGTACGGACCCAGCGGGAGCACGCCGGCTTGAAGCCCCTTGGAGGTCTGAACGGCAATGGGCAGCAGGAGTCGCATCGCTTCCGTGACCTCTTCAGACAGCCGAATGACATTGACGGTCTGGTTGCCGACCTGCAGCGGCACGGTGCTTCGGGTCGCAAACTTCGCGTCACGCACCATCCAGCCCTTCTTCTCGAGCAGCTTGGTCAGGTCGCCTGGCGGAATGCCCAGGTTGTTGATAGCCGCCGGATAGGCAATGTGGAGGTGGCCGCCCTCTTCGAAGACGTGCGTGCCCTCCTTCAGCGACCCATCGCGGATGCGGTCAGCCAGCGCGAGGATGTAGATGCCGGCGGCCAAGTTGTCGGACTTCTCGAACCACGCTCGCGCCAGCTCCGGCGTTGCAGGCGGCCAGTCGGTACGCGCGGCCCGAGCCTGCGCCTGCCGGACTTCCTCATCGCGCAGGTCGCGCTCCATGCGACGGTCCCGGAGTTCACCCTGGTCACCTACTTCGGTGGTCCCAGCGCTCCCTTGCTGCGGCAGGTCGTCGTCGCTGTCTTCTGGCTCGCTGTCGAAGGTCAGCTGAGGTGGGAGTGCGCGTTCACCGGGGATGCCATCGTCGTCTGGGGCAGCCGCGCTCGCGCCCTGCGCGACTTTAGGCGTCGCCGCATTTGAGCGCTTACTCTCCCGTGCGGGTGCATCCCTTGCCATTTCGCCAGGAGAAGGCGACGAAGCCGACGCGGTGGCCACGTCAGGGAGCGGCGTTCCGGCCGCGCCGGGAATGGGCGCGCCGCCTGCAATGATGGAGCCCCACCGGTCACGAGGCGGGTCACCGGGGACAGCATCTGCTGCCAGCGCCTTCGTGCTCGGCTCGGGCGCGACGGCCGTGTCGGCACTGGACTGTGTAGTCGCTCCGGCTTGGGTTTGGTTTGGCTCCGCAGTGGCAGGGTCTGTGCCGGCGGCCACCGCATCCGGCGCGGGCTGCACAGCGGACGCCGGTGCGGGTGCTGCTGGAGGGGCCTTCGGTGCGCCGACGGACACGCCGCCGTTAGAGATGACTTTGCCCTGCGGATCAAGCACGTCGACCAGCAGTGCCTTCGGCTGCACGATGGAACTGGGGATGACCTCATCGCGAGCGAACACGACGCCGAGGACCGGCGCAATGCTCGTCTTGCCGCGATCCTCGATCTGGATACCCAGATTCCAGTTCTGATACTGGCGACCGTCCGGCATGATGTTCGGGCGCACCATCCCGTGGTCCAAGAGGACGGTCACGATCTTCTGCACGTCCGTAGGCAAGGACGTCTCGCCCGCATCCTTCAGGAGGCCGATCACGTTGGCCAGCACGCCCGGATACACGGCCACGACACCTTCCGTGGTCATGTAGATCCCGCTGTCGATGTCGTTGATGACCCAGTCGCCGCTCTCGATCTGATCGTGGATCGTGCGCACGACTCGTGCAGCCAGGCCACGGGACCCACCCATGCCGGCCGACGCCTGGCGCTTGCGGGATTCCTTGATGTCGCGCTCAACACTCGCACTGTCGGCGGCTTTGATAATTGCGCAGAGAGGGTTGCGAGGGTCTACGCCACCGTTCAACGCCATGAGCATGGCATCGATCGCTTCCTGACCATGATGCGCGCCGAGCCAATCCAAAGTGACCTGAGGGAAGATCCGGTAGACGAGCGCGCCGGTGAACGCTTCATGGCGCTTATGACGCGCGCCCGGGCGCCAATGGATGTTGTAGTAAGGAAGATTGTGAGCTTGGAGCCAGTCGTACAGCGACGAGGTGTGCGGGTTCCAACTCAAGTTCCCGCTGGCATCCAGCGCGCCCACGTCGACGATGGGCTTGCCCATATCGTGAATCATCGCACCGAGCATCGCGGCGATACGCCAACGCGGCTCCAGCTGCTTGCGAACGACCGGGGGGTGATCGAGCGCAAAGACCGCTGACTCGCACTTCAGCGCCGCATAGAACGCACATTCCAGACCGTGTCGAAACAGGCCGCCCTGACCGTAGTGGTGATGGGTTTCCGAGGCCGGGAGAAGGTGCACGTATCGTGCGTACTCATATACCGCCGGCAGAAAGATGCGCTTGAACTCTTCGTGCGAGAGGCCCGAGGTTCGGTGCAGATCGTCGACCAGACCTTGCTGGCTTGCCACCAGCACCTCAGGGGGAGCCGAAGGAACCGCAAGCCCGACGTCTGGATATGTCGGGATCGGCTGGCCGTTGAACAGCGGCGCGGTCGACGCGGGGACCGCCGGAGCGAGGGTGTTTGTTGCCGCAGAGGGCGTAGCCCCGGTGGGCGGCGCACCCGTGGCTTGCACCGCGCTCGCAGGCCCGGCTGGCTGATTTGGGTTAGGCGCTGCTGCTACCGGCGGGGCTGAGGGCCCACTGCCCTTGCCAAGCATCTTCCTCAAGAACTGAAGCACTGTCGCTCCTGCGTCGCGTCCGTCATTCAGTGCATTCTGGAATCCGGGACGCGCGTTCTAGGTTCGAAAGGACCTCGTATTGCGTAGGGGTTTCCCGTCTCTATCGGGGTGCCAGTCTCTGCTGGAGAAAGGCGATCAGCTCGCCGCAGCGCTTACCTCCAATCCCTTCATTCGGATCTGTCCGGAACAACCAGTCGCAGCTCTCTGGAAAAGGAGCATCGTCGAGCGCAACAAATCGCTCCACGCCGCGCGAGCGCGCGAATGCCAGGACCTCGTCATGTCTCGCATAGGCCCCGCTAAGCTCAGGGCCAGTCACGTCGCGCACGCGCTCGGCCAGATGCGCGGTGTCCACGCCATTCATGTCGAGCTGCTGCAGGAGGTACGACCGGCTTCCTGTGCGCCAGTTCGTCGACAGCACGACGTCCAACCACGGACACGCCTCAAGGACGGTGTGCAGCTCGGGCAACCAGCAGAACGTGCCCGATTGGTTATGGTGCAACACGCCGTCCCAGTCACAAAACAGGATCGGCCTACCGCGAACGCCGGGCCACCCTCGCGTGTCGTACTTTGGCTCAAGAGCTCTCGTGTGGGGAGGTCGGGCTAAGAGGAGATCAAGAAACGACTTCAACAGACGCATCTGTGAGCCTCACGCAAAAAGAAAGCCCGGGCGGCGCGAACGCGGCCCGGGCAGATTTGCAGCACTGAGGACAGGGGGAACAGCGCTGCAAAAACGGTATCGTTGAAAGTCACGGCGAGCGGAGTAAGTTGCTGTTGCAGCGAGGAATCTCTCACCTTCGCTCGCAATTGCTCCGCTTCCCGATCAGAACAGGCCGCTGATGCTCTGCGTCAGCCCGCCGAGGACGACCGGCTCTGCCTCGTCCCACTTCAAGTTAACCTTGTTGGCCGTGGAGATGACGCGGGTACGGTAGCGCTTGTAGTTCGTCTGCTCGTCGTAGGTGACGCGGTCGCCGCCTGAGGTGCCCTGCTTGAGGTTCTGCTCACCGTTGACGTGCACCGGGCCCTTGGTGCGCTCGGACACCTGCACATCGACGACTGCGGAGAAGTAGACATCCTTCACCATATTGCTGGCGATAAAATCTGCGGCACCCGCTGCGATGCCCACCGCGCCGATGCTACGGCCGCTCAGATTGCCATTCAGTGCTGCCGCCGTGGCCGCGCCAGCGATGGCACCATCCAGCGGGCTGCCGAAGCCGGTCACCGTGGCAGCCTGGGCTGCGGTCTGGCTCACCTGGCCAACCTGCAGGATGTTTGCCTGCAACTGGTACTGGGCAGCTTCGGGGTCATCCACCAGCGTATAGCCTCGACCCTGCAGCGAGGCCTTCAGCTGCGCGCCGAAATTGAAGTTCGGCTTGTCAGAGGTGTTGCGCACGTCGACGTAGACCGTCTTGGTTGCCGACGGCGTCAGGAAGACGGTTTCGGACATCTTGTTCTGGACGTCCAGGTTGCGCTTGCTGATGGCCACTGAGCCGGCGGCACAGCCGCCGAGAGAGATGAGTGCAACGGCGAGGAGGAGGCCGCGGATCAGATTCATGGTAAATCCCCTTTGTGGTTTGCTGATTGCCCTCATCCCGGTCCTGGGTGAGTAGCGGTGATGCGATCGCGCCGCAGTCCTTCTCAACGCGATCGGAATTTCCAGTCGGCCCTCCTTGGACACATGCGCCGCTCCTTGCTCCGTCTTGCGTCGCAGCTCCTGCCTCGAACGCTCGACGTATCCCGATCCCTTGGGATGCGCTTCCTCTACTTCCTGTATTCGCTGGCGTGGAGCTTTTGCCGGCAGGGCGTCCTGCCCACGTCTTGAAGCTCTCACGCGAAACGGGGCCGTCCAAAACCACGTCTGGTTCTGCACGACCGTCACTGTGAAAATCACAGGTCGACGCCGATACCTGCACCGACCGTGGTCATGCCTGCCGTCGCGGCACCACCGAAGTTGATGTGCACCTTGTCGCCTACAGACGTTGCGTAGCCGACTGCCACTGCGGACTTACCACCTTGGTAGCCCACACCAGCTGCGAGGCGGCCGTTGCCCGTTGCGCTGGCAGATGCGGCTCCCATCTGCGACATGGCGGTGGCCATCGCTCCACTGCGGTTCACTTGGATCTTCATGTCACGGAATCGGTCGTCAACCGAGCGCGCAAACGTGTTCAGTCCGGACTGCAGATTTGTCATCTGCTGGTTCGTGTAGCCGTTAGCGGTGTTGATGGCCTGCTGCACCGCTGCGTCCACCTGGCCGACGTTCGCGGCATCTGTCGTCGCGGTACCGGCGGCAACGTTTGTGATCGCGCGCTCGGCGCCAGAGGCACCTACAGAGACGGTGTTGGCGCGATTGGCGACAGACCCACTGCCGACCGCCACGGCATTCTGTGCGTCGACCGTTGCGCCCTCGCCCACAGCCACCGAGTGATCGGCGTTGACCGTCGTGTTAGCACCGACCGCAACGGAGTGGTCCGCCACGGCCTTGATCTGAGCATTGCTCCCCACGGCGGTGGAGTAGTCAGCTGCAACATTAGCCTCACTTCCTACGGCGGTATCGCCATTGCCCGCGGCGAAGCTTGAAGAACCAAGAGCCGTGGCGTTCATGCCATTCGCGGAAGAACTTCCACCGACAGCTACCGCGTTCGTATTCGGCTGAGTCTTTGCCGGAGTTCCGGTATCTCCAATCGACGAACCAGCGGCGAG
This sequence comes from Dyella sp. ASV24, assembly GCF_016428905.1. Classification (GTDB taxonomy): domain Bacteria; phylum Pseudomonadota; class Gammaproteobacteria; order Xanthomonadales; family Rhodanobacteraceae; genus Dyella. The sequence goes on from NZ_JAELTQ010000006.1 coordinate 30,077, forward strand.
CGAGCTCTCCATCGCACCCAGGCGGTTGCTGTTGCGAGACAGGACGGTGTCGATGGCGGACAGAGCGTCGGCAACGTTGTTGTATGTCTGACCTTGCAAGCGATAGCTCGGAGGGACAAAGGTGCCGAACCCAATGGATGCTCCGCCGCCAAGCCATTCACCGATGCTGCTGAGGCTGTAGCCCGCCGTCTGCTGCACCGACAAGAGTTGGCCAAGGTTCACGGCGTCTGTCGTGGCGGTACCAGCGGCTACGTTGCCAATGACGGTGCCGACCTTTCCGCCCAGCTCGACTCGCCCCTTTCCCGCGTCCGTGTACCCAACGCCGAGCGTGGACCCGGATCCCACCATGCTCGCTACAGCATCAAGCTGTGAGCGATTCACTGCATCGCTCGGTGCTTGTCCATCTGCAACGTTTGTCAGACGGACGGACGTCCCCACGTTGCCAAACGAAATGGCGGAGTGCGACGCATCGGCGTACTGAACCGTATTTGCTGCCGCCTGACGGACCTGACCGACGTTGGCCACGTCGGTGTCGTCCATGCCGGCGGCGACATGTGTGATTCGTGTGTCCGCACCAGCATGTGTGGCGTCGAAGACGCTACCAACCGAATCAAACTGGAGCGAGCTGCTCTGCAGGCTGCTGAGATCCCGGACCACACCCGCGATTGATGTCTGCGTAGCGGCCAAGTTGATATTGGTCGCATGGAGCTGCGAGCCATTCACGGCATCTGTGCTCGATGACGTCACGGCGCCGGACGCGACGCCCGTGACCGTTCGGTCGCCCGCTGTCCCAGCGACGCTCACGACGGCACCGTCGATTCCTGCGCCAACTGTAATAGGCTCCCCAGCAGCGGACTGCCGGACAATGCCGATACCCGAACCAGCAAGCTGCGTGTTGATTGCCGACACATCTGCTTCGACGTGGGAGACGCGGCCCGAAAGCGACGACAGTCCGCTCGCCTGAGTGCTGATGGCGTCCGCATTGGTGGTGAGCGCCGCGTCTACCTTGCCCAGCGCTTCGCCAACAGACGACGCAGCTGCTCCCTGAATGGTGTACGAGGGGCCACTTAGCGTCCCGTCCGCTCTGACCGCTGCGCCGCCACCGAGGACGGTGGCAATCGACGCAGCCGAGTTGTAGGCCTGCCCGCCGTTGATTGCGTCCGTGCTTCCGGAGCTAAAGGCGCCTGCCGCGATACCGGTGAGGACGCGTGCCCCGGCGCTGCCGGAGAAATCAACGCTTGTTCCATCTGTGGCTGACCCGACTGTCAGGTTGGCACCCGGTGCGCGCTGCTGGACCAGGCCAACCGACGTTCCGTCGAGCTTGCCGTTGATTGTCGCGAGGTCAGATTGCAACCGGCCGATGTCACCCTTGTTAGCGGTGAGGCTCGAGTCAAGCGCCGACAGCGACGACCCGACATCGTGGTAACCGGTGCCTTGCACGGTGTAGGTCGGTGCGGAGAGCGTGGCGTTGGCATCGACAGTAGCTCCGCCGCCGAGCGCTGCTGCTAGGTCGCTCGCGTTGCCTTGCAATGACCTAACGGTCTGGCCGAGTTCGCTCACGCGAGCGCCCATGCCGGTTATGCTCGTCGCTTGGCCAGCAATCGCGGCTGCGTTTGCGGTGTTCGCCTCGTCGAGAGCCCCCAGCGCGGAACCCACGTCACCATGCGGTGTCCCGCCTATCGAATAGCTAGGCGCGAAAATCGTGCCATCCGGCTTGACCGCTGCGCCACCGCCAATGACGGTCGCAAGCGACGTAAGAGAGCCATAGATCTGGCCGCCGTTTACCCCGTCAACGCTATTGGCTGCCAGCGCGCCCGCTGCGACATTCGTAAGGCGGCTGCCCATAGGACCCGCGAGCGTGACCGTCGCCCGGGTTGCATCGTCGTAATGCACGGCGTTGGGATCGCTCACGTTGGCCAGCGCAGTCTGCAGCTGATGCAGATTCACCGCGTCGTACTGCCCCGTGCCGTCGGAGACGTTGATCAAGCGGCGCTGCATATCCTTGTTGCCGAAAGACACGACGGAGCTTTCCCCTCCGTCGCTCGAGCCACCGCCTATGGCCACTCCGCCGCCGGCCGCAGTGGCTTGGCCACCGATTGCGACACCACCTCCGGCGCCAGAAGCCTGAGCACCAAGCGCTACGCCCTGCCAACCCGTGTGGGCCTGGTATCCAATTGAGACGCCACCGTCGCCGCCTGGCTCAACGTAGGTGCCCTGCCCGACCATGATCGCCTTATTCGCGTTCACCCCGAAGCCCGCCCTCTGGCCTACAGCAACATTCAAGTCACCGATCATGTTGCCGCCGGCAACAGAGCCCACTAACACACTGTTGTTGCTGGTGGCGTTCGTTGCAGCGCCGTTGCCAATGACAACAGCGCTGTCGAAGGTGCCCCGCGCGCCGGCATTGGTACCAAGCAACTGGCTCTGGTTCGCTGATGTCCCTTGGCCCGCCTGGTAGCCGATCACGTCGCTGAGACTCAGCGTTGTCGCACCCATCGCCACTTGGTAGCCGACGAGAGTTGAATCGACGACCTTCGCCGCTCCGTTGCCGGCGTTCGTTCCCAGCGCTGTAATTCCGCCGCTACTTCCCCAGGGGTCCTGCATCGTGGTGGCACCAGCAAGCACGCCACTACCGATGGCAGTGTTGTTGCCACCCAGCAACTTTGAGTACGCCTTCTGGCCAACAATGGTGTTGTTATCCGCAAACGGATCAATGGAAATATTGTCGCCAATGGCGACGTTCTGCTTGGACCCTGCACCCTCCGTCCCAATCGCGACATTGGTGCCAATGGCGAGGTTCGATTCGCCGGTAACAGCGCCCCATCCCACAACCGTGTTGTTGTTCCCAGTGGTATTGCCGCCCGGGCGGATTGTCGTCGCACCAGAGCACACGGCGAAATTGAATCCAGCACTGAAGTTGCCGAGTGGCCCGCAGTAACCCGCGATCACGTTCCAGCCGTACTGGGTAAACCCGGGATTCGCAGCGATAGCAGCATTCATCTGCGCGACGTTCACCGCGTCAGTGTCCTGCTTGCCCGCAGCGACATGAATCAACTGACGGTCCTGCATAGACGAGCCGATGGAGACTACGTTGTTGCGGCCGTCATCGTTAGACCAGGCTCCGATGGCGGTGCTCTGATAGCCCGACGTAGATGCCTGGTAACCCAGCGCGCCCGACTGGTAGCCCGAAGCCTGTGCGTTCATGCCGAACGCGTTTGATCCGTTTGTGCCTGCCTTTGCGCCCGCGCCGACCGCAGTTCCATCAGTGGCACCGTCACCGGTTGCCGCGTTGTAGCCGATGACGGTGGCATTCGATCCGTTCGATACCCTGGCGTTCCCGCCGATGAGAACCGAGTAGCTCGCGGTGCCGTACAGCCCGGCGCTCGACCCGATGACGACGCTGTTCGTGAACTGGCCCATCTGCCCAGCATTGAGACCAATCAGCTGGGACAGAGACACGTTCGACGCCACGCCCGCCCCCGAGCCAATGATCTGGCTGGACGAGATGTTTGGCGCTCCGGAGCCTGCCTGGAACCCGATGACAGTGCTTGCGCTAACGCTCTGGGCGTTGTTCGCTGCATTCGAGCCGATGATGTCGGAGATCTGGACGTTCTTTGCCTGATAGCCAGCGCGGACGCCGACGGCGACGTTATAGCTGCCGCCGGTACTCCCGTTCAGTGCTTCCCACCCGAGAGCGGTTGAGTAGCCAGCAAGACCCGAACTCAGGACCCCGTTGCCAAGGCCGGTATTGGCGAACCCTTGGACGTTGATGTTGTTACCGACGAGCACGTTCCAGTCGGCCGTGGTGCTGCCAGAATTCACCAGGGAGCTGATGTTCTGCCCAAGCAGGATGTTATTGCTGCCGGAGGCAGTCAGCGTGCCGCCGATGAGCGTGTTGTTGGTCCCATCGGTGCCGGACGCCTGGACCACCACCGATGCGTTGCTGCAGAGGGCGAAGTTGAATGTACCGCCGACGTCCGCGCACTGTCCGAGCGTCACATTGCCATTGGCATCTGGCACGCCCGCGCCTGCCACAGTTCCAGTGTCCACCGTCCCTCCTTGTGCCATCGCGTTGATGGCAAGAAGAACGGACACGGCGAGAATCGATCGAGCGAAAGTGTGCATCGGAGGGGCTTCAAGTAGGTGGGTTAGAGCTGGGCGCGCAGGCGTTGCAGGGCTGCGCGGGCCTTCCCGCTGCCGAGTTCTGCGGCTCGCTTGTTCCATCGCGTGGCCTTGGCCAAGTCGACAGCCTGGCCGGCCATGCCGTACTCGTAGAGGGTGGCCAAGTTCTCCGCGGCCACGGCGTTTCCGTCCTTCGCGGATGTTTCGAGCAGCGCGATGCCAAGACGGGCGTCCTGCGGAACGCCCGTACCGTTGAGGTACATCGCGGCGAGGTTCGCGCGCGCACTGCTGTCGCCCATCGACGCCGCCTGCCGCATGAAGGTGACGGCGCCGTCGTAGTCGCCCATCGCCACGGCCGCGAGGCCGCGCTGATTGAGGTCTGCCGCGTTGGGCGGGGTCGGTGCGGCCTTTTGCGTGAGGCGGGCTACTTCGGCTTCCAGCTGTGCGATGCGCGCGTCTTTCGCAAGCAGCTGCTGGGACACGCTGTCCGAGGCGGCCGTCGGTGCTACCGCGGTGGGTTGGACCGTGGGAACCACCACCGGCGCGCGCAGCGGGTCGGCGTGTTGTGGCAGCTCGTAGCGAATCGGGGTGGCGCTGCTCACCGCCGCTGGCGTCGGTGCCAGTGCTTCGGGTGTAGGGCCCTCGGGCTGCAGTCGATTCAGTGCTTCGCGTGCACCCAGGTGGCCCTGAACGGCGGCAAGCGAGAACAGCCTGATGGCTTCCTGCTGGTGGCCTTTCCTTTCCACCTCACGCGAGGCCAGCCAGTAGGCGGCCGCCGCGTCACCGCCGTCGGCGGCCACCCGAACGAGCGCCTCTCCCCGGCGGACGTCCAGCGGCAGGCCTTGGCCAGAGGCATAGAGGTACCCAAGGTGCCAGCATGCCGCTGAGTCGCCATCGGACACGTAGGGGGCGAGCAATTCCTCGGCGCGGTGAGCATGGAGCTTTGCCGACGCGGGATCAGTGCCCTGCGCCATAGCCTCCCGCGCTTCAGCCAGGCCCTCTTGGCGCGGGGAACCCGCCGAGATCGGTGGGACTGCGGCGTCCGCTTCGTTGAGGAAAGCGCTTGCACGCGCGAAGCCCGGCAACGACAGAGTGATTGCCAAGGCGAGCAGTGTTTTCCGCATGGGATAGCCGTGCCGAGTGGAGATTCGGCAAGGCTAGGGGTCCCGTCCTCGTCTGGAGGGCGGAAACACCTGCATCTTCGGGCTGGGTTTCCCCCTCCGTCCAGTCAAGACCCGTGGTCTTCAGAACACCCGATCGATCACCCAGTCGACCAGGCCGAATTCCACGACACGGTCAGCAACACCGGTACCGTCCATGATGGTGACGCCATCCTCCTCCGTCCCGGCGAACTGTCCTTTCAGCGAATGGAATACCAGGAACAGCCGCGAGTATGCGAGCCACTCTCGGCTGCGCTGGATGTACTCCTCAATCTCACTTGCGCTCGTCTGTGTCTTCACCTGCACGATTGCCTTCTCGCCGGTGAGTGGCATTTCGAGATCGAGATCCTTGTCGCGCTGAGTCTTTCCGATGTGGCCCACACGACGCCAGCCAGCTCGGGCGAACATCATGTCCACCAGCACCTCGAAGTCGATCGGGTTCAACCGCTGGATGAGAGGAATGAGCGCTTCGCGCAGTTCATGGCGCGCGACAGCCACCCTCTCCACGTCCTCCGCTCGCTCCCCATTGATCCGGCCGAGCAGACGCGAACTTCCCTCGATGGAGCAGCTCGTGCCGCGGTAGCCCGTGACCTTCGTGACATAGCCAGGTAGGTTGGATTTGCCGAGGCGCACGCCGGCGGCGTCGACGCTACGCCAACCGCCTTTGATCCGACGGAAGGTCGACAGGTCTTCTGCGTCTCCAGGCGAATACGGCTCCGGCTCACCGGGCTCGAGGAACCCCCAGCACAGATCCTCCCCAACGAACGTTACCCAGAGGATGTCGCCAGGATCAGTCCAGAACCGACGAATCTCATTGGCGTCGGTCGTTCCCCTACCCTTGCTCTTTCGTGCCGCCTGCCACGCCGCCGCCAAGTCGTCCCAGCGACCTTCGCGGCACATGGCCATGGACTCCGGATCCGCCGTCTCGAACCCGAAGCGGATGATGCCCTCCTTTCGGCAACCCGCCTCCCACTTCCCTCCCGATCCAAGCTTGATAAAGCGAATTTCTCGCGGCCTGACCGGGAAGATGCTCATGGGTTACTCCGATGGTGGAGCCCCTTTCTGCCAGCCAACGCCCCTCCGGCGCAACTAGTCGCCTGGCTGGCTGGACACTGACCGCCCGGAGAAGTAGTCCCAGTGCGGCATCACCGACTCGATCAGCTCCACCGTCAGGGGCACACCGAAGAGCATGGTCTGGTCCGCGCCGGACTGGGTACTGGACTCGGAGCCCAGATCGCCGGTGCCCCGCTGCTGGAGATCCATTTCGGCCAGCTTGAAGCCGTCGGTCGTGGACAGCACGGCATCCAGGCGGTCACGCGTCTTTGCCGAGATTGGGCCAGGGCACCACAGGTGGCAATGCCCCTCCCCACCGTTGCGCGCCACGCGGCCGCGCAGCTGATGGAGCGTCGTCACGCCGTACCGGTCCGGATGCACCACCACGATGTCGAACAGGTTGGCCACCGAAATGCCCACCTCGACGACGGTTGTCGTCAGCAGTATCTGCGCCCGGCCATCGCGAATGTCATCGATCGCTGCCGCTTTGACTTCATTGAGATCCTCACCCGTCATCGCACGGACGCGACCAGGGTACTTAGCCTCCCAGCGGGGCAGAGCCTTCTCGATGCTGTGCCTGTCATCGATGCCGCCGGCCTGTGGCGTCTTCTTCCCCCTGTCCTTTCGCGCACCCTTGAGAGCGCCGTCGTCAGTGGACTCGCGCTTTGGATAGATGACCATCACCGGTCGCCCTGCATTGATAGCGCCGGCCACCTGCCGGAACATCTCCGCGCCATCGCCTTCCCAAAGGTACGTGTGGATCGTCTTGGGCGCGTGAGTCTCACGCATCGGGAACACCGCAACCTTGCCGAACTGGATCAACGCCTGCGTCCGAGGAATGCAGGTCGCGGACATTTCCAGGAGGTGCGTGTTGGCGGCGACGTAATGCTCGCGCTGGGCGCGGGACCATCGCTGCTGCTCGTCAACGACCACCAAGTCGAACTGGCCAAGCTCTCGGGTAAGCACGGCGCTGGTTCCCACGACGACCATTGCTGTGCTCGCATGCGTGTCGTCGTGGTTGTCGGCGACCAGGCAAGACGTGATGTCGGGATAGAGACGCGCGAACTCCTCCGCGAGCTGCACGGCCAGCGGATATGTCGGGGCCATGATGATCGTGCGGGCGCCAACATCGGCAAGCGCAGCTGCAAGAACGAGGGCGACCCAGGATTTCCCGGTACCGACATCCGCAGCGAGGATCGCGCGCATCGCCACGGGCTCTGCCAGCTTCGCTGCAATACCCTTCACCGCCGCGCGCTGATCGTTCGTCAGCGGATGTGGTAGCTGGGCTACGCGGCGACCAAGAGAGCGCACCGTGTGCGCAGTGGCACGGCGCGACTGGTGTCCAGAGTGCTTGCGATGAATGGCAGCCAGCGCCGCCAACTCCATGTAGGCGCGGCGAGCGTGCTCACCGGACGCTGCACTCGAGGGTCGGTGCGTCTCCCAGATCAGCCCTTCGATCGTCCAGTCCGGACAGCCAACAGAGGTGAGCAAGTCTGAAATGGGTGCGATGGGTTCAAGCTGACTGATGACGTGCTGCGTGGCGCGCGGCACGTTCGGGCGCAGGTAGCCGGCGACTACCGCGCGCACTCGCTCTCGCGTATCGCCGCCCTTTCGGCCCGGATACGTTGGCCGCGCATGACCTCGCCAGTGGGCATCCACGATCTCTTTGCATGTCAGGTGGAGTCCACCTTGCCAGGGCTTCGCGACCACGAGCATCAACAGCTCAACGCCTTCCGTGATGCCCTTGCCGAGTTCTGGATCTTCCCCGTAAAGCGTGACCGTGTAGCGGCTTCCCGTCTCGTCGACGATCTTGAAGCGCACGCGATCAATGCCGCCGCTGCACCGCGTCGGTGAATCAACGGCGACAACCTCGACCGCTGTAGGCACGCCATGCTCCAATGACTCAACGGTCCGGTACGGTGCTGCAAAATCATCGTATCCAACAGGCAAGAGCAAGGGAATCTGCGAAGGCCGCTCGACGCCAAACGCCTGCAGCGCAGCGATGGCCGCACTATCCGCATTGGGCTTAGATGCAGTCGCGCTGTCCATTACTGGCGCTTCTCGTCCTGTGGCGCGGGCGATTTGGATTGCCACGGTGCAACTGCGCCATGTGTGCGCCGATTGACTTCACGGCGCGCGAACCCGAGCAGCATGCCAATGCCGAAGATAATCAGCAGTGCCACCACGACTACAGAGAATAGGAATGACATAAGGACTCACGCATGAAAAAGGTGCGGGCCGCGAAGCCCACACCTAATGGATTGTTAGAGAACTAGCGAGCGAAAGGCATGTTGGTGGAAGGGAATGTCGTCTTCTCCAAATCCGCCACCACCGCCACCACCGCCACCGCCGCCACTGTTGCCGTAGCGGGTGTTACCGCCGTAGTTCCCACCATCGCCATTGCCACCGCCGTTGCCACCGCGCTGCTGACCACCGCCATAGTTGTCGCCACCGCGCGTTTGGCCACCACCGTTGCCGCCACCGTTTCCACCGCCGTAGCCACCCTGGCGCTGGTGGCCGCCATTGCCGTTGCCGTTTCCACCGCCGTTGCCGTGGCGATTGCCGCCGCCGTTGTTGCTGTGCTGCTGGCGATTGCCGCCGCCATTGCTACGCTGGCCGTCGCCGTCACCCTGGCCACCACCAAGCATCTGCATCTCATTGGCGATGATGTCAGTGCTGAAGCGCTCAACACCGTCCTTGTCCGTGTACTTGTCAGTGCGCAGCGACCCTTCGACGTAGATCTGGCGACCCTTCTTCAAATACTCGCCAGCGATTTCAGCCAAGCGGCCGAACAGCTTCACGCGATGCCACTCGGTGCGCTCCTGCTTCTCGCCGCTCTGCTTGTCGGTCCAGTTCTCGGACGTTGCGATGCGGATGCTGGTGATCGCAGTGCCGTTCCCGGTGTAGCGCGTCTCGGGGTCCGCGCCAAGGTTGCCAACGATGATGACTTTGTTGATGCCACGCGACATAGGGATTTTTCCTCATTCGTGCCAATTGTTAGAGCAATGGTTACTTCCATTTGTTGGAGCAACCGACGCGACCTTCTCTTGATGGAAACGGGAAAGTTCGTGCCCTAAGGACGATCCGGCACGCCGCACCACTTGAATAGCATCGTGCGGTATCAAACCACCGCGCAAAATTCGAATCGAAACTACGCGGCCCTAGCGGCCGGCTGACGCTGGACATCGGGTCGCAGCGTGTAGTCCGTGCCATACGGCTCATCGGTTACACGAAACCCTGCAGCAGAAGCGATGGCTTCCACGTCCACGTCGTCGAGTGACGCGCGCGGCACGCCGAGCCCGTTGTCTGCCGTGCAGGCGATGCCCAGCGCCGACGCAAACTCGGCCTGGGTGGTGCAGGTCTTGGGGAGACCCGCGCGAATTACCGTGACGCTCACTGACATTCCTCTCTCCTCTACCTAGTCCGGAGGCGACGGCAGTATCTCCGCCGCCCCTCGTCATCCATGCCCAAAACTCCCCGTCCTTAAACGGGGGTTTCCCGTCGCGAGCCGACAGCCGCGCGGGTTGTCAGCCCTCAATCCTTCTTTCTTCCCTTCTTCGGCTTCGGCTGGTAGCCATAGAAGGCCCATGCCTCCGGGTCGATCTTCATCGGCCGCGTGATGACCGCCGGGTGCGTTTCGACGTGGTAGCCGTGATGGTCGAGCTGACCGTGCCGGATCAGCGTCCACAGCATTGAGATTCCCAGCATGGCCACCTGCTGGTTGATGGGGAACTCCTGCCGGGTAATCGCCTCCTCCATTGAGCACGACGGCTCCTCGCTGTCCACCTGCTCCATGCTGGCCAGCTCGGGGTAGAGGTCGAACACGTTGGGCAAGCGCAACGGCGCTTCGCAGTCGCCAAGGTGCCCCAGCATCACCTGCCCGGTTTTCGGGCCGTTGCCGAAGTCGAGCCAGAGCAACCCTTTCCCCGCCTTCGTACCCATCTGGCCGATGGCGGCGCGCACGGCCGCCTTGTCCGTACAGGTCACGAGAAGGTCCGGCACGCGGTACGTGGTGCGCAACTCGTTCGGAGCGAAGAAGCGATGCTCCGGTTTCCACGCGAAGCCATACGCTTGGTTGATGCGCTGGACCAAGCACATGACCTTGGATGCACCTATGTCCGCCTCGTAGAAGCGCTGACGCCCCACGTTCGCGCGCCCCACGGTGTCGCCATCCATCAGCGTCACGTCAAACCCCGGATGCCCGAGCGCCATGAGCGTGTGCTGAAGGCGCGCCAGCCCTTCCGCAAAGTGGCTACCAGTGCCACCCAGACCTACCACGGTGACACGGGTGCGCTCGCTGCCAATCAAAGACGTGGGCGCTGGAAACACGTTCGACATCAGAGCACTCCGAGGCGCGTCAGATCGCCTGACGAAAGAGGAATCAGATAGGGAGGGCATACAAACCGAATGCACGATTTGAGCGTCTCACGTGATTCGCAGCGCCCAAGAACGACCGCAATGTACGGACCCTCACGGCTCAGATCGGACAGGTCGTCGGTGGCGGAGAAATACTCGGCGTGCGCGCCGTGGCTGTGCATGTCGATCAGGAGCGACTTGTCGTCGAACACGTCCATGTAGCGCACATGGCTTCCGCTAGCTGAGAGCACGGGCGGTTGCACAAGCGTCCAACCATTCGCCCCCCGCACCACGCCCGCAGCCACCTCCTGCGTGCCGTCGCGCAGAGCGATGTTCGCAAGCTGGCCAAGCCACGAGACATCCAACGGACCGCCGGTTGGGCGCAAGAACTCCTCAGTCGGCCCATAGGGAAGCGCCACTGCCGATATGCGCAGACGGGCGTGGAGCGCCTCGCTGCGAACCTCCAGATACACTCCGTCCGCCGCCAAGAGGAATCGCTTGCGACCGACTGCCAGGTCGTCCAGCGACCCGAATCGCGGAATCGGAATGGGAGGACACACTGCGACGAGCACGTCGTCGCGCTTATCAGTCGTCATGGCGCGGCCCTCAGTGGTGATCCGAGGGCTTGCCGACCAGCCAGTCTTTCAGGCGCACGCCCAACGGTGCGGGTCGATCTTCAGGGAACGGCTGATTCACACCGTCAAGCTTCGCCCAGAAGTCGCACACGTCCTGCGTGACACCCTGCTTGTCCGCTTGCAGCGCGTGGCGATTGTTCGAATGGGTGAAGGCGGTGTCGAAGATCACCGCCTCCCACTGTTCCATGTCCGCCAGCGTGCAGCCGAGTGGCAGAACCGCGTCGCCCGTGCACACTCGCCCATCGGCGTAGATGTTCGGTAGGGCCGACTGCATCAGCTCCGTCTCGCCGGTGGGACGCGTCGCACCATCCCCGGCGAACGAAGCGATGTAGAGAGTGCGCTCGACGACCTTGAACACGAGATTCGGCCAGACCACGTTGAGGGTCTTCGGGTTCCCCTCGGGGTCGCGGACGTGCATCGCGCGCTGGGTGGATGGCCACCACCAGACGAGGTTGTAGGGGTCTTTGTAAAGCAGGTAGTCGGGGAACACCGTCGCTTCTGTGATCTCGTCCAGACGGGACAGGAGAAGCTTGATGACTTCGGCCTCATCAGCGCGGGTCAGCGGGCTGCCTGGTCCAATGATCGGAGCACCGCTCACGTCGGTCACGGTGTGCGACGTAACCAGCTCCAGGGTGTTGGTGTGGGGGCGGCAGTGAAAGAGCAGCGCGAGCTTTGTTGCGATGGACTTGGCGGCGCAGTTCTTGAACTGTTCCTCAGATGCGGTCGATACGAGGGCCTTGGGCATATTCAAACTCCACGAGGTAGCTGATGGCGGCAATTGCGGCTGACGCACTGATAATTGCCGCCTTCGCCACAGCCAAAAGTTCGCTCGGTTTCTTCATGCTGCTCGGCGCGAGGTGAACCGCATGGGCTTCCTCGCCATGCCCCTGCATCGCGTGTTCATAGAGTTCGTCCAGTGCGCATTGCGTTGGGGTGATCGTGGCGTAGAACGCCATGCCGTCCGCGTGGTCGCGTATCACCCGGTCGATGCGCGTGCGCTCCGTCGCGTGCACGGCTTCCGCAACGGCGTTCAACCCCTTCAGCAATCGCGCGCCCGCCCCTCGCTTCGGCAGAGGCTTTCGGTTGGCATCAGCCGCTCGGTCAGCGGCCTTTCTGGCTGCGCGGCGAAACTTCAGGATTTCACGCAGATTGTCCCGGTCGATGTCGTCAGGGCCACCCCATCCCCAGCAGTCGGTCAGGCCCTCCAAAGCGTCGGCGTCATACGACGGCTCGCTTCCCTCCCACGTCACCTTTTGCTCAAGGTCGCTCAGACCTTCGTCCATCGAGCCAAGAACGTAATTGGCGGCGTGCTGAGTCTCCATCATTGTCAGACCATGCCCGCCTGCGGAAATGTGGTCCCACAGGCGATGCACCTCGGCGTAGAGAGCCGGTTCAGTCGCAGGATTCACCGGGAACCCAACGAAAGGCGTGTCATCCATCAACACCACGATGCCGTCGCCCACGTCGCCCTCGCTATTGCTGAACGCCCCGTCGATGGCATAGCTGTCCTTCATGCACGCGAAAGCTCGGTGCAACGGCGCGGGCAGCACGTCGTAGCAGCTATAGACCTTCTCGGGATGAGGAATAGCGGCTTCCGTGCAAGTGCGCTCGAAGAACCTCGTCCAACCTCGCATGGCACATTCGGCCAGGTTCTGGTCCGCGCCGGACTCAACGGCTTCGGTCACCTCCTCCGCCGTCAAGTCACCCGACAGGTGGAACGCGCGCAGCCATGCCGCGAGCCCGTCCACGACCTGCTGCGTGAGTACCCTAACGTCCTTCGTCGCCTTTAGCGCCTTGCGCGGCAGCGCGGGAACCTCGGGCAGGGTTGCGTGCGCGGCCATGAGTGCGAACAGTCGATTGCCCCGCTGACGTAGGGCGCGGTCCACGTCACTCGGCTTGACCACGCCCGCGTGCAGGGCCTTGATGACCGTGCGTGCAGCCGTCGCGCGAGCGTTGTCTGAGACGCCACTGAGGACTTCCGAGGACATGCGCAGCGTGTGAACGTATGCGCCTGCGTCGAGGCGGGGGATCGACAAGAGCATGATTTACACCAAGGGCAGATAGGCGGACTTGACGGGCGAAGGGGCTTCCTCGGCGATGTGACGGCAACGGTCGAACACCGCCTTCCATGCGGAGGTTCGGGATACCTCCTGCGGCGTACCCGCCCAGTTGCTTAGGCGCGCAATGGTGTCCGCCACGCGCTTCTTCTCGCGGCTGCCCGGTGCGCCCTTGGTCTGCACCGTGGGCTTGCGGATCGAGTAGACGAGCGCACCAGCTTCCTCGCTCGGCTCGCCGAGCGTGGCGTTCGCGAGGTAGGGATAGTTCGGGACGAACGCGGCCAGCACCTGCTCAGGCGACATGCTCGGGTCAATGTCCTCCAACGTCGTGCCGGTCGGGAGACGGAATCGGCGCGGCAGGCGCTGAATTTGGGAGAGCGTGGGGTCGATGGCGGTGTTCATTCTTCGGTCTCCTCCTCGGTGTCCTGATCGGTGCTTTCGTCCAACGACTCCGTCGCGGTTTCAGCCGGATCGGCCTCGGAGCTTTCTTTGTTGCTGGACGATTCGTTGCTGGTCGCGTCCGCCGCAGCCGGTGCCGTCGCCGCCGCGTCGGCCGCGACACTGAACAAGTCCGCTGCCGGCGGTGCGGCAGGTGCCGGTGCCGCTGCGGTGGTCTTGGCGGGTGTCGAGGCTTTGGCGGGCTTCACACCCGGCTTGGGCTTGTTCTTCGCTTCCGCCGCTGCCTTCGCTGCTGCCTCCTTGGCTTCGGCAACCTTCTGGCGATATGCCTCGATGGCCGTCAGCGCCGGTTGACGCTCTGCGTCGTACAGCGCGATGGCGGAGGCCATCTGATCGTCGAGGTCGGCGTCCTGGGGCGCGGTGATGACAAAGGGCAGCGCGAGCACTGCTTGCAGGTGAGCGAGTTCGTCGTCGTTCGTCTCCGCCTGCATGTCGGCCAGCTTCGGAATGACGAGGAGGCTGAAGCCCTTGTCGGTCGGCTTCAGCGTGATCGTGACCTCCGACTGCCCCTTGAGCAGCGGCTTGAGAGAGTTGAGAAAGGACATGGCAAGCTCCGTTGGAAGTGTTTTGATTTCACCGCGCCGAAGCCCGGAAAAAAGATGCAAGCAAAACTGCGGAGCCGATCAGGCGGCTTGGCGCGCCTCGCCCTTGATCTTGATTTGCGCGAGCGTGCAGTCGTCAACGGACACGTCATCGCGCTCGCCCTTGTAGACGGGCTGGTACAGCGATCCCCCCTGTCTCGCGAGGTAGAGATAGATCACCTCGACAAGCGCACCGACTGCGGGCACCTGGTGGTTCGGCGGAATGGTTACGTTGCCGATGTCGATCCAGGTCTGCCCGTCATGGACTTCGATGCCCACGCTGCGCTTAGTCGGATGGACGCTGCACACGCGCACGGTGGCAGACTCGACGAACTTCACCTTGAGCGCGTCGCCATCGGACTTGCTGATGCCGGCGATGTAGGCAGCAGAACCCCGCTTGAACACCACGCCTTCGGCACCGCCCGCCTTGAGCGCTTCGTAGGTTCGGCGCTTGGACGCGGTGAACGTCGTCGCGTGGCTTAGCACCAGATAGTCCCCAACCTCCCGAATCCACTGTTCCAGCTTCGCGTAGCGCGAGCGGAATGGAAGCTGGCGAATGTCCTCGCCCTGGAACTTGAGGAGGTCGAAAACGTAGATGGTCTCTCCGACCACCTCACAGTCGATGACGGTCTCACCCGTGAAGTTGAAGACCTTGGATAGCTCGACTGCCTTTGTTGGGACGATGCGCTGCTTGCCCTTCTTATTGGCGGCGAGGACTTCCCCCGGCCAGAAGCCAATCGGGCAGCGCTCGCCGTCGTGCTTCTCCTGCATCATGTAAGCCGGATCGGCGATCAGCGCTTCTGAGTCCACCGACGACGGTGCGAGCAGTTGCAGGTCAATCTGAAAGATCAGGTCTTGCATCGAAGCGGCGGGCTTCGGAATCGTGGTGGCCACACCGGCCGCGTCCGTGCGCTCGGTCTCCACGTACCCCTTGCGGACCTTGCTTTTGGCTACCTTCTCAAGCTCGCGCACCGCGTCAGCGTGGCTGGCGAAGATGCCTGCCGACCCGTGATTGGATGAACCACCGATGCGCCCGTATTCGGTTTTGACTTCGTGGCCACCGGCGACGGTCGCTATCGAAAGGCCGTAGAACTTGAAGCTGCCGTTGCTGGTATTTTCGAGGCGGACAGAGAGCATTCGCGGGCACCATGTTGCTGGGAAGTGACCCAACAATGGCCCGGCGGTGCGATTCTCATAGTTGAGCGAGATTCTGCAAGGGCCGCGTCAACTGCGTGACGAACGCACCCGCCGCAATCCACCCGTCACTGAATTCCGCGCCATCATCGAAGTGAACCCGGCGATCCAGATAGATCGTCTCCGCTTCTTGTGTCGTCTCGCGACCGAGAATCTTCGCCACGTCGGGAGACGACACACCGTGGCGGTAAAAGGTGGCAGTGTCCTCGCCCAGGACGACGCGACCTGTGTTCTTCTTATGCTGCATGCTTCAACTTCTCCCTGAGGTCGTGAGACTTAAGCCCGCGGCGCGCGGCCAGGCCTTCGACAAAGCGTTCAACGACGGTGTCCAAGTGAAGGAACTCGGCATCGTCGAGTTCAGGCGTGAGGTAATCGACCGCCGCACCCGAGGCGTCCTGCTTAAAGGCCAGCATCATTGCCTGATAGGTATCGAGGCTCCCCGGCAGTTCCAGCGTTTCGAACTGGCAACGCTGCGTCTGCTGCGGACGGAGCATGCGGTAGCGCGCCTGCATTTCGGTCTTTGTGGTCCAGGCACGGGAGCCGAAGATGCCTCGGGATGCCTCGGGGATATTCAGCCCCGTCTGCACCACGCCATAGGTGCACACCAACACTTCCACTGGGCCACGCCTGAAACCCTTGGCCAGCAGCTGATTGCGTTCCGTGATCGACATCTTTCCGTGGAACGCCCGGGCCAGCGCACCCTGTTGATTGATCGAGCGGGCCAAGCACTCGGCAAGCCCTGGGTTCTCCACGAACACCATCGTCTTGTGACCGTCCTGTGCACACGACACGGCGCGCTCCACGGTGAAGCGCTGCTTGCTGGTCATCTGACCGTACGTCGGGAACCCCTTGATGCCGTACTGCGGATAGTTGCCGGCCATCAGCACAGCGCCGATGCGCGCGAGCAGCGCCACCAGGTTGATTTGCTTGCCGCTGTCCCCCGACCTGGCGCGCATGTCGCGATACCAGGCGGCAAAGTCATCAGCGATCGTCAGCCAGTAGCCGAGATGGTTGTCATCCCAGCTCAGTTCGTGGTGAAGCACATCGTAGGCCGGCGTTCTGATGTACGACGACACCTCCGGTTCCTGCGCAATGCGACGCTTGATGAAAGGCGCGGTCCAAGCTCGGAGGGCGGCGAGGTTGGCCAGCTTCGGAACCTCGCGCTTGCCGCCAGTGAAATCCTCCTCAAATTGCGCGGTAACCCACTCGGTGACCACGTGCTCATCACGAAAGACATCCGTGCCGCGTCGCGCCGAGTGCATCGAATGCAGGAGATCAGGCGTGAGGTAGGGGCGATAGAAGCCGAACGGCTGGATCGCCGTACCGTCGCCGCCGACCCACTGCAACTGGGGAAGGAGGTCGCGCGGCATGTTCGCGATGGGCGTCCCGGTCATGCCGTAGCGACGCTTGGGGCTGACCATGTAGACCGCGCGCGTCTGCGCCGAGAAGCGATTGCGCAACAGGTGCGCCTCGTCGCAAACCATCGTCGCGATGCGACGGCGCAGCAAGCTTGCATAGGTGCGGCGGGCGTGCGCATCACTGATCGGCATCCGCAGGCGCGAATACGAGATCAGGTTAATTCGGCGCAGGTTTGCACAGTCCTCCGGTGACCGGATCACCTGGTACTCGTCCGCCGGCACGCCGACCGCGCGCAGCTCGGTCAGGATCTCGTCGATGAGGTGAGCCTCAACGCAGATCAGATTGCGCTTGCCGCCCGCGAGGCAAAGCGCGATCGCCGCGCGCGTCTTACCCAGGCCCATCTGAAAGGCCACGATGCCCGAACGGGCCACCAGCATTTCAACGACGTCGGCCTGCTGATAGGTCCAGCTCGCCACCGCCGCGCCACCCGTCCGCTCCAGGCGCAAGCGGATCTGCTTGGCCAGCTCCGGGTACTTGATCTCGCGGCTGTCGTGAATCGTCGTCCACTGCGGACCAGAGGAGACCTCGCTCAGCATCCGGAAGCTGCGCAAGAAGGCGCTCTCCTCGAGCGAGAGCACCTCGCCGGAGGTCGGGTGCGTGGCCGTGTAGACGCCGCCCTCATAGGCGAAGCTGACCTCCTGTCCCGGCAGGAAAAGACCGGAGCCCCAGCGAGCGGGGTTACATTGAATGGCTTCCTTCGGGGTCGCGGTCAGGTTGCCACTGGCGCCCGGCCCATGGATCAGCGCCACACGGCCCAGAGGGGTAGCCGCGCGGTCGTAGAGTCGGCGACGGCGGCGCAGGTACCCCAAAATGCCCGGGTCGGGGAGTGGCCGGCCGCCGGCGGCGCGGACTGCCTCGAGGATATCTCCCCACGCCGCCAGCGGATCAGGCTGGGCAAGGACGAGCTCAAGGTCAAAGACACCCTGCCCGGCATATTTCACGCCCACTGGGTAGCGGCCCTCCTCCGGCAAACGAGGCGGCAGGACGGATCGGAGCAGGCTGTTCATCACCTTCGCCTGGACCAGACCGCAGCGGAAATGCAGCTGCAGCTTTCGGCCGCTGTGGGTCAGGCGTACAGCGTCAGTGCCAGTCGGGGCGAGGGTGATCACCGGCTCCGACGGATTTACACGGATGGATCGCAGCTCGGGCGGCCGTTCATGGGTGTTTGAGCAGCGGATCGGGAGCGGAGGCAGATCGGCGTCCAGGGAAACCAGGTCCATCATCACGGGCAGCGCCGGGCCGGCACCGAAGACAGCGACCGAAACGTCAACAACGGCGGTCTCGGACTTAAAAACTGAACCACCCAGCCGATATATCGCTTTGAGCTTCTCCCCGAACGCCGCGTGCCCCTTGAGGGTGGCGGCGAACGAGGTGGGCAGCAGGGCAATCACCAGATCACACGCGTCAAGGGCTCGCTCGAGGGCGTAGGCGTGGCTAATGGCGGACGTATGCGGGCCAAAGCGGCCGGCGCACGTCGTCTCGCCGCCAACCAGCAAAGGCGACTCCAGATGTACCGAAAACGGCGGGTTGATGAGACCCACCCCCCAACCAGAGGCCCGCTGATCCTCAAGGGCAAGCGTCCGCAGCTCCATCTCGAAGCCCGCGGAGGTCGCCCGGTCGACCAGCTGCTCGACGGTGGGCGCGTGAATGTCGGCGCCGCCAATGACGTGCCGCTCGGGGTCGGCGAACTGGAGCAACCGTCCGGAGCCGACCGAGTTGTCGAACACAGCCACCCGGCTACCCGGCGCCCGCTCCAGGGCAGCCGCCATCGCGGGCTGGGCGAGGCGCCACATGAAGGCAGCGACGTTGTCCGGGGTGAAGAACTGGGACAGGTGCTCCTGCCGGGCCAGGTGCAGGCCGGCCAGGGAGCCCGGGCGGCGGGCCATGGAGCCGAGGGAGCGCACGTCCCGCAGCGGGGCGTACCAGTCGGAGGGGTGCGGGGCGGTCTCGTTCATCCCTCAGATCATGAATCCGGGGCCCGGCGGGCAAAGTTCGGCCGGTTTTGGCGACAATGGACGCCGCGGCGGGTCCTGGCCCGCCAGGATCGCCGATGGCCGCCAAGGGAGCTGCTGGTGTTGGAAGGATTGAAGGCGCGGGTTCATGGCGCTCTCATGCGCTTGAACGCGACCCTGCGTCACAGCGCCCGATTCGCCGAGCGGAGAATGCCGCTTCTCGGCGCGGTGACTGTTGCCTCCTTCCCCCTCTTCTACCTGATCTGGGGCTACGTCTTCCCGCAGCCCTACGAGAACCTCGGATGGCGCCTGGTCGTGGCCGTCCTGAGTCTCCCGCTCCTTCTGGCAGGCTACCTGCCGCCGCGCTTGCGCGACCTGCTGCCCCTTTACTGGCTGCCTTGCATCATCGTCAGCCTGCCCCTCTTCACCACCTACATGATGCTGATGAACGGCATGACCACGGTGTGGGTGATGACTCAGCTCACATCTACCTTTCTGGTCTTCCTTCTGTTTGAAGTGCGGGTGAGCATTTACGCCCTTCTGATCGGCTGGTTCCTTGCGGGGCTCTGCTGGTTCCTCGGCGGCCACCCCGACGTACCCATGCATCCGCTCGGACCACTCTTCATGGTCTGGGGGTTCGCTTTGATCACAGCCATCGTGTGTAACTTGAGCCGATCTATTGCTGAGCACTCCCGCGGCGACAGCCTACGCGCGACGAGCGCGACCATCGCCCACGAAATGCGCACGCCGCTCGCGTCCATCCGGCTGGCCGGTACCGGCCTGGCCAAACACCTCCCGGAGCTACTGGGCGGGTACGAGGCGGCGGTCAAGGCCGGCCTCATCAAGCCAAAGATGCGATCGAGCACGTTTGGTGTCATCCGCGACATGGCCGATACGGTGGCCAACGAGGCGGAGCACGCGATGGTGACCATCGAGATGTTGCTCGCCGCGGCGCAATTTGCCGAGCGCGGGAAGGACACGGAAGTAGACGCCGGCGCGACGGTCGAGGCTGCGCTGAACCGGTACCCTTATGGATCCGCCACAGAGCGCGATCGCGTGCGTGTGGCCGTCAAGGACACCTTCGTCTTCACCGGATCAGCGCCAGCGCTCACGAACGTTATCTTCAACCTCGTGAAGAACGCGCTTCACTACACCGCGCGCAAGCAGGAAGCGCTCGTGCATATCCAGGTCGACCGGCCCAATGCCGGCGTCGGCCGCATCACCATCTTCGACACGGGCCAAGGCATCTCTCCGGAGCTGTTGCCTCGGATTTTCCATCGCTTCGTGTCCGGTAAGGAACGACCAGAAACCGCTTTGGGGATTGGTCTCGCTTACTGCCAGGAGGCCGTGGCCCAGATGGGCGGGCAGATCAAGTGCTCCTCCAAGAGCGGGATCTTCACCCGCTTTGACATCACTTTCCCAACCTCAAACAAGGCCGACACCGGTGCTCCGTAACCTACCTAGCCCCGTCCCGCCATTCTTCTTCCCGACACGCGTCATCCACGTGGACGACCACGAGACGTACCTGCGCGTCATGCGTCCGCACCTCGAACCTGATGTGTTCGTTGAGGGCTTCGCGTCCGCAGGCGACGCGCTCGACGCCATCGACAGCGCCCGTGGTGGTCCGGCGGCGCTCGCGGGCCTAGTCCACCACCGCAAGGACGCGCACGGCACGGACAACGAGCTCGTTCTCGATGTGGCCATGATCAAGCGCATCATGTACGACGAGCGCCGATTCGCCATGCCGTCCGTCCTGGTCGCCGACTATGCGATGCCTGAAATGACCGGCCTCAATTTCCTACAGACCTGCGGCACCGCCAACATTGGCCGCGTGCTGCTGACTGGCCAGGCGGATAAGGCGACGGTGATCAAGGCCTTCAACGACGGTCTGATCGATCGCTACATAGAGAAGTCCGACTCCAACGCGCCCGACGTTCTGATGAAGACGATCGCTGACCTGCAGTGGCGGTACTTCGCTCGCGCCTTCTCGACTGTGAGTCATGCGCTGTCTCGTGAGGACTACCGAGTGCTCTGGGACCGCGAGGCAATGGAGACCATCATCAAGTCCTTGAACATCGAGCCCGTCGAGATGTACCTCGTGCCAGAGCCCACCGGTCTACTGTTCCTCGACGGGCACGGCGAAGCCGAGTTCGTTGTAGTGGTGTCCGACACGCAACTCATGAAGATGATCGACGAGGGCGAGAAGCAGTCGATGTCCGATGACGATCTCGCGCGGATGGGCAGCGAAGAGGCTGTGCCGGTCTTGCACAATGGCGAGAAGGCGTACAGCGCCGACCCGGTCAACTACGACATGATCCCCGTGGAAACCCTCCGCACTGGGGAGGGCAGCTACCACATAGGCCGCTTGGCGGATCTGGCACGGTTCCAGCTCGACCAAGTGATGCCCTACGAGCGCTGGCTCGACGAGCGTGAGGGTGACAACGCCGGCGACCCCGCCTTTCGCTGAGCAGCCCCTGGCTTGGGCGGGAGCCTGCGCATGGGTAATCTATGGCCATGCTTGAGCAACTCTCCAGCGCAGATATCCGCCACCTGCTGACCCGCGCCGGGCTCCCCGGCGTGCGAGTCATCCAGGAGGAAGGGCCAAAGGTCGTCATCGGCATCCGGTCGAGCGACTTCGTGCCAGACGGCCTTTCGCTTGCTGGGCACCCGACAGTGGCCAACGAACTCTTGGGAATCGCCGACTATCCGACCTTCGCTATCGCGTTGTCGCTACCGGACGACGCACTCGGCGGATTTGCCGCGCTCGGGGCGTGGGGTGAACTCCTGAGCGCCGCGGCGCGCGAGATCCGCCAGCGCGTTGAAGAAGTACAGGATCAGGTCGCGGACGCGCGCAAGCGCTTGGAGACCGAACCGGCGGCGCCGTGGCACATCACGGGATTCGACCCCTACACCCAGAAGATCACCCTTGGCGGGCGCACGCTGCTGGCCACAGACGCCCGCCGATCTGGCGAGCTGGAGGATCTCTCTCGTCTCTTCCTGGTGCCGCTCATTGGGACTGGGGAAAGTGCGGAGAGGATCCAAGCGCGCGGGAGAGCGGCTCAGCGTCGGGCAACGGTCGATGCTGCAGAGCGCGGCGGCCACATCATCACGGTGATGACGGGCCGCCGGCAGTCAAGGCGGGTGCGCGTGGACTTGCTCCGGCGCGTGGTGATCAAGGGAGCCGTTACCGACTGATCGGCGTAACGGCGTCCGACTTCGGGATGACGGCAAGCAGCGGCAAGCCGCGGGGCAGCGGACGGGCGATGGTCATCGGCTCGAAGTTCGGCGACTTCTTCCCGTTGCAGGCCATCAGCACCATGTTGTAGCCGCGCATCATGTCGGCGATCACTCGGGTGGACCGGTCCATGGCATCCAAAGTGGCCGGTACCCATGCCTCCTCACCGCCTTCCAGGTCTGCCCGCTCGCATTCGGACATCGTGTTGGCCAAGAGCTGGGCGACCAGCTGCAGCGCCACGATCTGCTGCGCCCGCGCGGTCCACGCGCCGGCAACCACCGCCTGCGCCATCACTTCGATCTGCACCGACTTGGGCGCTCGACGCTCCCAGTCGCGGTACTCGTCCTCGCCCAACGACTTGGCGGTCAGGCGGACCGCCTTGTTGTAGAACCCAACCAAGTGGGCCAGACGGCGCCACGCGGTGTTCGGGGGGCAGTTGCGCACATGCGTGTCGATATCGACCGTCATCGCCGCGAGGACGTTCTCGATAGCGGCAGTTGCCGCATGCCGGTGATCCGTGATTCGGATGAACGCCGTGCCTTCAGGAAGCGAAGCCGTTCGGACTTCGCGAAAGGGCACGGTCGGAGTGAAGGTCGTGGCGCCAGCGGCGACCGCGATCGTCAGCCCGTTGTTCCACATCCCAGCGGCACCCTCCTCAAGGTCGTTCCACACCGCCACTGGCATGCCATCGTCTGCACTGATCTCCACCTGATCCGGCATGCCCATGGCATCTAGTGCGGAGCGCTCGGCAGGATTGGAACAGGCCTGCAGGAGAAACGAGTCCCAGGCAGTGCCCGACCGGGTATGCAGGCGCTCGATCTCGCGGCGGATGTGGCGATGCGAGTCGGTCTCCGGGCCGTCGGTCGGCAGGAGCCCGACAAGGCGAGTCGCCACTTCGCGCGAATCCATCACCTGGGCGAGGTAGTACGCCTCGGCAGGGCTGGGTATCGGCAGGCGACTTTCCCCTCGCTTGGTTTCGCCGTTCTTGTTCGTTGCACGGCTGGTCCGGGACATACCTGTCTTCCTTTGGTGAGCTTCCGTTTTGACGCGGAAAAGGCTCGCCTCGGCTTGCCTTTTCCTGAACCGATAATGCAGCAATAGTCAAACGACGACCACAGAAAAACCCCCCGAAAGAACGCGCCGTTTCGCCATTTGCCGTGGAGCCTCCGCGTCTACCCTTTCTTCACTTGGTCACAGGAAAGGACGAAATGGCAAAGAAGTCGAAGCCCCAGAACCGGGGCCTTTTCACCGCGTTCGCGCTAGCGGGCACTGCCGTCTTTGGCTTCGTGATGTTCCAGCAATGGACGAAGCATGACGGCTTGCCCTCGGGCGACGGCACCGTAGCGGCCGACGAACACATGCTTGACCGTATCGACGACACGAATGCCGTGGGTCGTGCCCTCAAGGATGTGGTACAGCCTGCCACCCGCAGCTCGTCGACCAGCAGCGGCGGCTCGGCGGTGACGCGCCAGGTCGCCCCACCGGCACCTGTTGACCCCACGGACAAGCAGACGAGAGAGAACGCCAAGCGCGGCGCCATCGTTGGCCTACCGGCAGTGGTGTCGGCGAACAGCTTCCAGCTGCAGGGGCGCACCGTCGTCTTGTGGGGAGTTGCCGTGCCCCAGAGCCAGGTGCCGTGCGTGACCGGCCAGGTCTCCTGGTCGTGCGGGACCGAGTCGCTTACCGCTCTCCGCCAGTTCCTCGGCCTGCACGAAGTCGCCTGTTTCGACAAGGGCAACGACAACGCCGGCCGGATGGTCGCGCAGTGCTTCGTAGGCCCGCTGGATGTGGCCGGCGACCTGGTGCGCAACGGGTGGGCGATTGCTGATTCGAACTACACGCGGGCCTACACACCGCAGGAGTCGGACGCCAAGTTCAAGCGCCGAGGAATCTGGACGGGGAACTTCGACCGGTCGACGTTCGTCGGCGCGTTCGGTGCTCCTCTGTAAACCCAATCAATTCCGTACGTTACGAGCCGGACGCGGATAGCATAAATTGTATAATAGATTTTATGCTATCCGGTCCGACTAGGACCCGCAGCTCGGCCATGATGCCCCACGAGCTGCTCACGGTCCTTCTCGATTACTGCCCACCGCCCGCACCAGCTGGCATCTCGCCGGCGGCATACTGACTCTGCTGGGCACGGTAGCGCTCAAGCTTCGCCTGGGCGATCTGGAGAACCTCCAGTGCATTTCGACCTGAGAGATCTCGGCGAGCCCCCGCGATCAATTTCTCTTGCGGCACCGTCTCGGGAAGAATGTGCTGCGCGCGCATCTGCTCGATGGGCAGGTTTGCCACCATGATCAGCCGCACAGCCTTCTGAAATGCCTTCGACTGCGTCTCCGGCAGGGCAGCGGTGATCTGGTTGATGGAGTCGACCATGGTATCCACAGAGGAGCCATCAATCCGGATGGACAAACCCGGTTGGTCAAGGTCGGCCCTCGACACGGATGCGTCGATGTCCCGCTCGCTAGACTCGATAACCGCCGGCGACGCCAGGCGCAAACCGCTCGCCAAGTCGACCTGCACGTCCGTGTGTTCCGCTGGCCACGGTGTGTCGCGAATCGGGCGCTCGGGCGCCGCGCTGCTCACTGCTACCGGCGCCGGGCTTGGCCAGAGCGCAATAGCGGCGCACGCAGCCACCGCCACCAACCCTGCACCGACGAGCATCCAACCGCGATTGCGGGTCGGCGCAGGCACTGCCTCCGCAGGTGACTTGACAGCCCCTTTCCGCTTCTTTCCCTTGCTCATCTCTCTCTCCGTCCTTTAGGCGATCACGCGGGCGTGTGCGACCTGAAGGTCGACGTACGTGCGCCCACGAAAAGTGTTGGCGGCCACCTGATACGTGGCCTCAATGTGCTGTCCCACGGCGACGGGCGCTTCGTGCCCCGGCTCCATCGCCCGAAACCAGATGCCGCGCTGAGCGACGCCGTCTTGATCGACGAGCTCCAACTTCAAGTGGGACCCGTCTCCCACCGGCTTGACGCTCAGCACGCGGAACGCGTCCGTGAAGCTCGGCGACTCGAACTCACGCCCATAGGGTTCAAGCGCATCAAGCTCAGCGATGACATCAAGTGTTGGCGGGCGCCCCAAGGAGCCATCCGACCAAACCACCGGCTGTGCGTTCGTGGTGTCCCGCTGCTTCAGCACCGCGCGACAGAAGGCTTCGTGGAATCGCTCGATGTTGGCCTCCTGCATCTGAAGGCCTCCAGCGCCGGCATGACCACCCCATCCGAGAAGGCAGCCTGGCTCAGCACGGTCCACCTCAGCGAGAGCGCTGCGCACGTGTACACCTTCGATGGTCCGCAGCGATCCGGTTACCAGGCCGGGATGCCCCTGCTTGGGCGAGAGGCAGCACACTGGACGGCCGAAGGCTTCGACAAGGCGCGAGGCGGTGATGCCGTGCACCCCGCTGTGCCCGTCGGCGAGGTGGACGACGATAGCGGGAACACCCGCTTCTGCTTGGACCTCTGCGATCTCGCGCGCGACCTTCGTCATCTCGCGCTCCACGAGCTTGCGCGACTCGTTCTCGGCCTTGAGCAGCTCAGCAAGATAGTCCGCTTGCGCCTGATCGTTGGATACGAGGAAATCGATAGACGCGATTGCGTCCCCCATGCGGCCGCGCGCATTCACCATGGCACATAAGAAGTGGGACAAGTCCTTCGTCTTAAAAGGACCGTCGTTGCCCTGCACGCGCTTTGCCGCAATCCACGGCGCGCGCGCAGATGAATTCATGAGGTGAAGGCCATGACGAATGATGGCGCGGTTGTTCCGAGATTTGCCGAGCGATACAGCGTCAGCAGTCGTTCCTATGCAACTCCACGCCAGGAGCGGGGCGAGCGATGGCGCGCTCTGCGGAAGTGCGCCGCGTGCGATCAGCTCTCGCCGAACTGCACACATCACCAGAAACATGACGTGGACGCCGGCAATCAATTTGTCTTGGAAAATGCTGTCCTCACGGGCTGGGTTGACGCAAGCAGCGGCAGACGGCGGCCCTTTGCCTTCAACCCCGTGGTGATCGGTCACCACAACAGGAATCCCTGCCGCCTTCAGTTGCGCAATCCGCGGCTCATCCCCCGAGCCTTGGTCTCCGGTGCACACAACACACGGCAACTTGACTCGTTCCAGCAGTCGCTCGACCACAGATTCACTCACGCCATAGCCTTCGCGCATGCGGTGGGACTGCATGTTGACGACGCGGTGAGCAGGAACACCGAAGTAGTCGATCATCGCTAAGCGAAAAACGCTACCGCTGGTTGATCCATCGCAGTCGTGATCGGTGAGACCGACGATTGTCGTGTCGGGACACATCACCGCGTCCGCGAGCACCTTCGCGGCGATGTCGATGTCAGGCAACAGGTCCGGCGGATCAAGCGACTTCACCGCCGGATTGATCAAACCCGCCACATCCTGGACACCTGCTACTCGGCCAGCGATCACGCGTGCCTGCAACGGCGTGTAGCCCTGCTGCAGTGCTGTGTACATCACGGCTTTGTCGACGGGTCGGGTTCGAAGCTCTGCGTTCACGGCATGGGTCTCGGGATGGCACCGAACGTCAGCTTGCCCGGCACCGCAGTTGCGCAAAGAAGGTCAGCATCGCGTTCGGTGGGCACGTCATTTCGCCGGCAACCACGCGGGATCGCATCTATCGGGCACTACCCACGTTGAGGCGGCGTCCCTACGCACGATGATCAACCTGGGTGCATAGCCCCAGTACTTGCACGCGGCGCCGTCCCAGATCGTCTGGTCGTTGGCCTTCAATGCGTCCGCGATGGCCTTCTCGATGTTGTCCTTGTCGGGCTTCTGCAGGTGCGGCAAGCCGTTCATGGCGGCCTTGGTCTTCTCGGACCAGGACGGCGGCATCGGGAGGATGCAGATCGCCCCAGACCGGTTCGGGACTCGAACGCGGCGCAATCGCAGCTCGTCGCAGAAGGCGCGGTACCGAAGCACGGCAGGACGCTTCTGCCAGCGATCGCGTTGGGTCATACGCGGCTTGCCCACCACCAAAACGTCGACAACCTGGATCTCGGGGATCTCGGCGTCCTCGCGTGTCGCGCTCAAGAGGTTCGCAAGCAGCGACGAAGCGGTGGCACGACTGCGTAAGCGCTGCGGACCCGCCGTCGGGCGAACGGCCTTTACTGCCGGCTGAGGCGCGCGCGCGGCCGTGCACGTGCCATGCGACTCGCGCAGGAAATCTGCCCAGGCCTGCCGGTGTCCCGCTCGATTAGCCATCCTCGTCCCCCGTGACCGCGTAGCCAAGGCGCACGGCCGATTTGAATTGTGCGCTGGGCTTGAACGCTGGCACTTTCGTTTCCGGGAGCCATACGGGTTCGCGCGTGCGCGGATCCTTCCCGGAACGGGCGGGCCATGCCTTGGCCTGGAACTGCCCAAAGCCGGAGATCTGGACCGACTCACCCTCAGCGACGTGTTGCGTGATGATCCTCGTCATCGCGTTGACCACCTTCATAGCGGCGCAACGGCTCATTCCTGTTGCTGCGTGGATCTTTTCTACTAACTCGGACTTCGTCATCTCTTCCCCTGAAGGCCGGCCTCCTGCGGCCTTACGGCGAACATCGGTTGATGGTTAGGCTCGCTGCAGAGCGACTTCTTCGAAGCCCAGTTGCACCGCGGCAAAGCCGGCCACGTGCAAGATCTCCGGCAGATCGTCCAGGCTCACTTCCAGCTGCTTGGCCCATGCAGCCATGCGCAACTGGTTGGCCTGCAGGAACTCGCTCGGGCGCGGCACGAACCCGTCAGCGACGTGCGCCGAGATCGAAGCCGTGTCGATGGCAGCCAGCTCGTACTTGTCACCCTTCGTGAACCGGATCCATTGGCGCTTGCGAGGGCGTCCGTCCTGACCCTTCTTGGTCGACGAGTCGCAGATCATCAGATCAGCCGCCGGAACCATGCGACTCAGACGCGCGAGACATTCGCGCACATAGGGGTGCAGGTCCGTCACGGACTCCGGGGTGCCGAAATCCTTTGCGGGGGCATCGGTGGTGCTTGCGCACCAGGAGCCGCGCGGGTTGAGCTTGAACAGCTCCCGTCCGGCCCAGTAGATCTCCTCCGCCGCAGCTTTGTTGAGGCTGGTTGCAGCGACGAGGCGCTCGATAGCGCGGCCTTCGTGCATGGCATGCGGCGTGAGGTCCAAGCGCAGATTCTTTGCGCCAGTCGTGCGTTGGATCGTCAGCGAGTTCTGGGACTGGCTCACGACGTTGCCGACAATGTCGGTGGTCACCGACATTGCCTGCGGAATGTGGTGCTGGATGATGGCCAGGTGGCTCAAGATGTCAGAACGCTTATAGGCCATGATCAAATCTTCTCCGAGGATTGCTGGGCCATCCGCGCCTGTCGGCGCTCGATGGCGTGTTCGATTAACTGCAGGTACACGGCTTGCACTTCTGGTGTCGGCGAATGGTAGAGCGCGATCGCTTCAGCCATGGTCTTGCTCCGACTCCTCCCATCCTTGTATAGCCATGCCTGGACGAAGATGTTGACGCAGAGATTGTTCCGTAGCGTCGCTTCGTCGATTCCCCGCGCTGCGAGCTTACCCAGATGCTGAGAATTGATCTGGGCCTTTCCGATGTCGTACGAGAGATCCTTGTTTAGCTTGGAGTTCTCGCCGACGGTACCGCCTTCGACGTCGAGAATGACGTAAAGCGGCATGGTCTCCACGTGGAAGATGGTCGAGGCCTTCTCCACGCACATCCGAGTCTGGGGGTCATCCTCTGGGAACGGCCTCGGCTTGGCCGGGGGCTTCTTGGTGAGGAAGGTGATGCCCGGGACCACTTTCGGTCTCGGCTCCGTCGGGACTTGCTCGGCCGGCGGCGTTGTCAGCCTTAGGGTCTTCGGCACCGAGGCGACAAGAACCCCATTGGAGACGATCTTTTGCCCCGATCCATCAATGACCCGCACAGTGCTTGGGACCGATTGGGCTCGCCCGACTGAGGCCACCATCAGTGCGATCCCAATGGCGCTCAAGCGAATGGCGCTCTTGCTCCTCATTGAAAACTCCTGTGGTGGCACCCGAGGGGTCGGTCCGTGTTCCCCTCGAGCATGCAATCCTTTGCACACGTCCATGTGCGGCGCTCTATCGCCTCGTCCGCCGGCGCGCCGTTCCTCGGCGCCCGGGCTATCCGGCGGCGACTACTGTAGGTCGGCGGCCGGGCGTCGCATCTCGGAAAGCCCCCGATTGGCGACCTTCGTTTCCGGGATCGAAGGCATGACCGGAACCTCGCCACTTATCGGAAGGGCCAGGTCGTCCAGGAGATCCGTGAGGTCGGTAATCACGACCTGCAGCTCGCGATCGTCCACAGGCGTGGGCGAAACACCGAGTGCAGACAGCAGCGCCGGCACCACGCTGCGCGCCAGGCTGGTCAGGCCGAGCCCCAGCACGCCACGGTTGCGGCGGATCAACTCTTCGGTCGTCACGAGACGCGGCCAGTAGATCTCGCCCGCCTCGGTCGTCTCGATCACAAAGAGGTCCCGATTGGCGCGCCCCACCTTCCTGATACCCGGATAGCGCGAGGCGAGTACTTCAGTGGCCACACGCGTCACCACCCACGTAGCACTCGCCCGGATGTCGCGGGCCAGGCGGAGTGCCTGTCCGGGATCCACCGTGGCCAGCAATTCAGCGTGCGCGCCGGCCAATTGCTCGAGGCCTGCGTCGAGTCCCAAGGACTGCGAGGTCTGGTTATGCATGACCCACCCCCGTGGAGGACGTGCCGTAGATCTCGTTTGCGATCATGTCGAGACCGGACTGGTACTCGCTGCGGATAGCCTTGGCCAGCGCCGGCGAGTACGGCTCATCGAGCTCGCGCCAGTGGTCTTCGACATCACCCTTCAGCCTGAAAACCGTGTGGCTCTGGCACATCTGCTGCAGCTGGGTGTCCGCTTGTTCCGCGTCGACCAAGTCGAGCAGGAAGCAAGCGCGCATCGTGTCCTCGTCGGCGAGCTTCTCGGGGAAGAACGCCGGCGCCAGGCTCGCGAGATGCTGCTCGAAACGAAAGCGATGCGCTACCGAGGTGAACTCGTGCTCGACCGCGGCGTCGTTGTCGGGAATGCTGATCTTGGCGACGACCACGCCATCGCGCACCACGTCGGCCCGGAAACCCGGAACCTGGGCGCGCTTCGCATAGTGGATGTTCGTCGCGGAATAGGGGGCAAAGCGATCGGCGTACATGTGTCGGCTCTCGACCTAGTGGTGCTTTTATCAAGCACCGAGAATTCGCGCCGAAAACTTCGCCTCACTTTGTCTCATGTTCTGCGACTCATCACTCAGTGAGACGCATCGCGACACGGTGCCGATCTGCGGCCGTGATGTCCGCGGCTAGCGCCTGCCTACGGTGCCTTTGGAGAGGCGTCCCTTGAAGAACCCAATCGGCACCGATATCCACGACTGTACGGGACGTCCCCCGATCAAGCCTGGCTCGAACTTCCACTTCGCCACGGCGGCGATGGCCGCGGCATCGATCTCCGGCGACACGCTGCGGATGACGCTTACCCCCTCCGGCGCGCCATCAATCCCCACCAGGACTATCAAGACGACCCAACCTTGCTTCCCCTCGTCCCACGCAGCCAGTGGAAAGTCCGGCATGTCTGTGACGCGGTAGGAGGCGATCTCCTTCGGTGCAACCTCTGGGCGATGCAACGGTGAGGCGACCAGGTCCTGCGGGCGCGAAGCGATGCGGATGGTCGGCGTGTTCGACTGCTTTGGCTTCGGCGGATCCTTCCGCACCTCGGCAATGCGCGGCTCCTCGCGCGCCTTGCGCGGCTCTGGACGAACCTCAGGTTCCGCGTCCTTCACACGCGCCGGGATTACCGACACCGCGACCATCGAGACCCTCGCTGCTCCAGGCGGCGTGAACTCCGGCCGCGTCGGTGGCGAGGGCAACGTGACGTAGAGAGCAAGCGTCAGGTGAACCAGAAGAACGAGGGTCCAGGCAACAACGCGACTGGGCTTCATGAGGGGCACGGGTCCATGTGGGAGTGCACACGGTACCGGCCGCGTTGCGCTGCCGACCCGGGAAACCCCGGCTCCTTTTCGGGGGGTTTCCACGCTTGGCAGTGACGGGCGCTTCCTATGCTTTTGTCACGCGTCGACCGTGGTGGTGGCGCTTCCTAACTCCCATGCAAGGACGGCACATGACTCTCCTCCCCCGCCCCTTCCGCTCGCGTCGCATCAGCCTGGCGCTGGCAACCGTCGGCGCGCTCACGCTGAGCTGCAGTGCCGCCTTCGCGCAGAGCGCCGCCGCCCAGCCGCAGCAGATCGCCGCGCGCCTTGTCTCGCAGCAGGTGGCGAGCAACGGTCCGGGCACGACCAGCGCGCCGATCCCAGCGGACAACCCTGCCATTCGCCAGACCGTTCGCGATATCAATCCGAACGCTGTCGTTCGCTCGATCGACCAGATGCCCATCCAGGGCCTCAAGCGCGTGGTCGCCGACTCCACCGTTGTGTACGTGACCGACGACGGCCGGTACCTCCTATACGGGGTGCTCCTGGACACCGTGACGCATCGAAATCTCACGGATGAAGCGCTCGGCGAAGCTCGCAAGGATCTTCTGCGCAATATCCCGGCCGAGGACAAGATCGTCTTCTCGCCCAAGGATCCGAAGTACACGGTGACCATCTTCACCGACACGAGCTGCCACTACTGCCAGCTCCTGCACAAAAGCCTCAAAGGCTACCTCGACGCCGGCATTCGCATCGAATACGTGCCGTTCCCGCGCGGCGGCCTCGAATCGCCCGAGCTCGCCAAGATGAAGTCGGTCTGGTGTTCCAGCGATCGCGCCAAGGCCTACGAGCTCGCCATCGCTGGCCAGCAGGTCCCGTCGACCAACTGCGCGCGCGCAGGCGAGGTCGAGAAGATGTACGACCTGGGCGATAAGCTCGGCATCGAGGGCACGCCCGCGATCTTCGATCAGACCGGTCGCCAGCTCGGAGGCTTCCTCCCGCCGGCCGCCATGGTCAGCAAGCTGGCCGGCAGCGACAAGGCCACGGCACGTGCTGCGGCCGCGCAGCAGGCAGCACCGGCGAAGTCGCCGTGATCAACGTGAATATCAAGTCCAGGCTCCGCCGCCGGCGCATCGCTGTTGTACTCGGTGTGCTAGGCGTGATCGGTCTCTCCGGGTTCTTGTTCGCAACGACCCGTGAACCACAGTTCGGGGAGAAGGACATCATGCTCACGTCAACGTTCCTCCAACTGCCGGAGGAATACGGCGCGCTGCTACAGAGCCGGTCCATCGCGGAGATCCGCGCTTCCACGGACTGCCTTCTCCGCTGCACCACAACGATCGAGGTGTCGTTTAGCGACAAGACCCCTCACCTGTCCTTCCACGGCTCCGTCGAGCACATGTACCCGAAGTTCGCCATTACGAGCACGTCGGCATACACCACGCAGCCATCAGCACCACTCCCGTACGTCGTCCGCACAACGGCCGACCACAACGAGTACAGCGTCCAGAGGGCCGCTCAGATTGCGGGCGGCATCGCGGATGAAGCGATCAAGCATGCTGACCTTCTTCGACAGCGTGATGCGAACGCGGCGTCGTGGAGCCAGCCCACCCTCCCATCCCCGGCATCTTGAAGCTGGCAACCAACCGTCCACAACTCAAAGGACTGAAGATGAAAGGTCGTTCCCTGCTCCTCCTGGCCCTCGCCGTCGCCTCGTGCGGCACTGCCTTCGCCGCGGAGGCCAACCACAAAATGGACGATTGCTGCCCCGAGGTGGCCGCGCAGCTGGTCGAGACCAACTCGCACCTCGCGTTGATCCAGTCTGACCTGCGCGCCTCGAGCGAGCAGATGGACACCAAGAACATGTGCTACTACGAAGGCAAGGCCTACACCGAAGGCGCCGCGCGCAATGGCCAGGTGTGCAGCCGCATCATCAACACCCAGCCAGTCCAGTGGGTCACGCGCAGCTGATCGTTGCCACGCGACGTCTGGCCAAAGCAATTGGGGCTTGCATCGCTGCAAGCCCCTTTTTGTTGGGTCCATGAGTCGAAAACAACACCGGATCACTGGCGCGTATTCAGCTCTTAGCCCTGGCAAAAGCGAGAGCCATTGTCGAGGTTGCCTGCTCCGGGGCTTCGAAGACTCGGCGACTGCGATGTTTGGCAGCTTCATTGTGAGCCGCAATCTCTCTTTGCAGCTCGGCGGCTCGGAGCTCATTCGCGCGCATCTGCTTCCTTTGCTGCTTCGACAAGATCACTCCCGCGGGTAGTGGACGACGCTGACTGCACGCACCCGGCACCTCGCTAGGATGCACGGCGCGTCCGAGGCGTCGCTCCATCTCCTTGCGAAGGATTTTCATCTCGGCATAGCAACGATTGCATGAGTCCTGATCATTTTTGAGGTTCGCGATCTCGCTGAATGAGCGGAACCCAAATAAACCGCAACGGCAGCGCACCACCCACTGGCCCTCGTCATCGGCCGATAGCCCAATAATTGTTACGCGAGCGTAGCTAAACCCGATCAGGGGCCTGAGGTGCTTCTTCACCGCGTCGGGATGTCGCACTGCCGGAGCGGCTCGCTGGTCACGATTCTCCGTTGGCATGTACCGCGACGGCTCATATGTAACCCCCGGTCGCATCACTTTCGCGGCCTGGGCGTTTAGGGGGCGGTGCCCCTCTTGCATGACGACTCGGCTCTTCGACACGGTTACTCAGCTCCGCTGCTCGATATCCGCCTCCCGTTGGGGCGTCCTAGGATAGTGCGCGCCGACCTATGTCCGTAAAGTTCGGTTTGTGCACAGCGCGTCAGTCAACTCTGAAGGTCGTACCCTGCTCCTCCTGGCCCTCGCCGTCGCCTCGTGCGGCACTGCCTTCGCCGCGGAGACCAACCGCAAAATGGGCGATTGCTGCCCCCAGGTGGCCGCGCAGCTGGTCGAAACCAACTCGCACCTGGCGTTGATTCGGTCTTACCTGCGCGCCTCGAGCGAGTAGATGGACACCGATAACCTGTACGCTACTACGAAGGCAAGGCCTGAACCGAATGCACCGCGCGCACCGGTCTCGGCCCCCAGTGGGATGATCCGCTGCCGGCCCGGAAAAAAGGCCAGCGTAAGCTGGCCCTTCATTGATTTCCGAGCGGTGCCGCACCTGCAGCCCTACACGGGCCAGACCTTGCGGTCAATGCGGATCTCGATGTCTGCCCCGCACCTCTTGCACAACTCATGCTCCCGCGCGCACTCCAAGCACAGTACGTCGGTCAGGGTGCTGGCATACGTTTGGGGTTTGCTGCAGCAAGCACATGGCTGCTCCGTGATCGCCTGCCCCGCCAGGCGCTCCTCGTAGTAACACGGCTTGCAGTACTGTCGAGCCTGGCGCGCACCCTTCTCGGGGTCTTCCGTCAGTCTGCGTGCCATTGCCAGCACGCCTTCGAAGCGCCGTGAGGCGCTGCGGGTTCGCTGTAAGAGAAAGCTTCGTTCAAACGTTGGTGCTGGACGTTCCATCCTGCTCTCCTCTTCCGTTGTTCTGCATCGTCATCGCTCGCACACAGCAAACGCCGTGAAGCACGCCGTACCCACCGGTCCGGGGCCCATCACGTGCCAGCCGTTCCCGTCCTCTTCATTGACCACCGGTTCAACTCGGCCACCGCGCGCGCGCTGGTCCCACGAGTCGAGCCGATAGCCACCGCTGCTGACCTTGAAGCCGTCCGGGCAGAGGGCGCGCGCGCCGGCGCGAGCCGAGCACGAATCCGCATTGCTGTTGACGACGAGCCGCGTCGCGCCGCCTTCGGGACCGGGGCCCTGGCATGCCGCCAGAAGAAGCACGGCCACAGCGGCCAGGTTCAATGCGCGGGCACTCACGCCACCTGCTCCTTCGGTTGCGACCTCGGCGTCCAGCAGGCACCGCGCGGGCCGCAGGCAACAGCCTCGAACTTGCGGGCCTGGTCGCACGAAACAGGTTCAAACGCCCCAGCATCGGCGCCGGTATGCGCGGCATTCAGGACCTGCGCTTCGGTGCACGCATGACGGAACCCACCGTTCAGCGCTGTTGCGCCGAGGTCCAAGTGCCAATGACAGGAGAGGCAAGAACGTTGTTGAGCGGTATCCATAGGTTCCTCAGCGCTTCGCAACCGGTCGGAGAGGCAACGCGACAGTCGCGTATTCCGTCAGGCGGCGAGCGCCGTCGATAGGGAATCGTCGACGACAGATGGGGTCAATGAGAACTGCGGCGACGAGACCGAATGCCTGCGCGCCGAACGCCTCGATGCTGAACGGCGCGGGTTCGCCGGCGCTGAACGTTGAGTACGCGCCGAACGCGACGAGCGCGACCTGCGCTGTGGCCAACAGCCGTCCAACCCACTTCAAAGCGCGCGCGCCGCGCGTGGACCCGACGTGCGAGGGCCCAGAGCGCCCGGGCACAAGCCAGCTCCAAAGCATCAGACCGAAGGCGTGGCTGACCACGACCAGCTCAAAGATGAGGAGCACGCACAACAGCGCGCGCCCGGCGACACTAGCCAGCAGCGATCGCGGCGTCTCGCGCTTCGAGCTCGGCGCCGCGCTCATGCCAGCGCCGCGCGCGTGCCGGCGCAAGAACCAGCACAGCAGCACGACACCCGCTGCAAACCCACACAGCAGCCGAATGGCATAGGGCACGCTGGACGGAATCGCCCACATCGCGATGCACGCGGCGAGGCCTGCGCCAAAGTAGGAGTCCTGCTTGGTCCACGCTTTCCACTTACTCATGACAGCCCTCCGCAGCGGTTTCAGGGGTCCAGGTTTCCAAGCGCTTGTCCATGTCGTCGATGCACTTGGTCACCTGCTTCAGGCGCTCGTAACGCGCATCAGAGAACTGCGTGGTATCGAGCATGTTGCGCCGTGTGTAGTCCATGACGGACACGAGGTGCCACTCGAACTTCGCGTTCGGCGGCAGCTTCTTCATGCGCTGATTGAGAAGCGGATCCGTGGCGATGTTGCAACAGGTGTACGTCAGCAAGACCGGCGTGTCCGGCGGAATGGCCGTCTTGTCATCCATCTTCAGATCGTCATCGAACAGGATGTCACCGCTCTCCGGTTCGCTGATGGTCAGGTGATACACCGGGCCATAGACGTCAAAGGTTGTCCGGTTCACAAAGTTCACGGCGAACGTCGCGTGATCGTCGATCACGTAGGCGCCGTCCGGTGGCGGCACGAACGCGGGCCGCGGCCAATCGAACTGGTCGACCGTATAGAGACCCTTGTCGCGCGATGCCTCGCGTGTGTTCTCCAGCAGCTCCTTGTCGAGCTTCAGGCTCGCGAAGTAGCCTGAGTTCAGCGACGGATGCACGGTGCTCGGAGGATCTGCCGGCGGCTTCAGCGGCTCCGGGCTTCCCTTGAGAGTCGATGTGGTGAAGCGCTCGAACTGCGTCAGCGTCATGCCGGCAACGGCCTGCGCGTCCGGCAGCTCAGCGCGCGGATGCTCGATGTATGCCTCGACGAACTGGTCGCGCACGTGCTTCAGCTCGGTCGCCCGCCCTTTCGGCGCATGCGCCACTGCTGTGTCGATGGCGTCTTTCAGCGACTGGTTGCCCAACTGGACAATGCGCGGCTCCTGCTTGCAGCCAACCATGGCCAGCACACACGCCAGCAGCATTGCCGAATTGCGGATCTTCATTGCTTCGGTCCTCTCGGGGCAGTTCAGTGATGCGCCGGCGCGCCAGCGAGTTGTCGGCGGCCTGCAGAGTCGGGCGGGGTGACGAACCCCTCATGTTCCAGTGCTTTGATCAGCCGCGCGGCGCGGTTGTAGCCAATGCGCAAGACGCGCTGGAGGCCGGAGATCGACACGTGCTTACCCTGAAGCAGCGCGCGGCGCGCATCTTCTTTCGCACCTTCCAGGTCGTCGTCCGTGCTCGAAGGTGCGAACGGAAGTTCACCGTTTTCGCGCCGGCGGATAGCCTCGTCGACAACTTCGCCCTCGGTTGGGCGAGGGAGTCCGAAAATGGTGTCCAGCGCGTCAAGCAGCTCACCGATTTCGCCCTGGAACAATGCGAACTGAGCGTCCAGCTCGGACACAGCATCGCCTGCGGACGTGTTGTCGAGATCGCCGAGAGCCACTTCAGTGAAGCGAATCTTGCGCAGTACTAGGTTCTCGTCGATCACGAACTCGATGCGCGCCTTGAAGCAAAGGCCAAGCTGGGAGACCTGCTTGCCCGCGCGGAGATGCTCGCGCACCTCCTCCGAGTCGAGAGTCGCCCTTCGGCCTTTCCACACCGCGCCCGTTGTGGTCGCCGGGTCACGCAGCTCGCATTCGTCACCCAGGGTGAAGTCGGCGGGCAGTTCCGCGCCGGCAAGCCAGCTCGTCAGAAGCACGCGGACGGGGTTGGTTGGCGCCAGTGGCACGGCGGGGAATGAACCGAGCGCCTCGCGGACTTTTTTCAGCACTTCCTCCGCCGACTTCTTTCCAGCAGTGTCAATGCAGGCGAAGCCACGCCCACGATCCATCCACGCGAAGGTCCGACTGTGGTTGATCAGCACGGAGGGCAGCAGCTCATCGCGCACCTGGTCACGAAGCCGACGCCGCTCGCGCCCGCCGATCGTTCGGCCTTCTGCCGCTTCGAGCTTCAGGACTTTCTTGTCGACCTCGCGGTTGAGGATCGGTGTCGGCAGCAGACGGGAATCCGTGCCAATGGCCAGCAATGGATTGCCGTTCACTTGATGGAGCAAGTCACCACCGCGAGCGGGACTGACGAAGCCACTTGCGCTTGTCTCCAGCGGGCCGAGTTCGCGCAAGGCGTTCTCAGGCGCGACCTCGCTAAGCCGCTGCAGATCGTCGGACACGGCGTTCGAGAAGCGATAGAGAATTAGGTTCTTGGGGTACATCGCGCCTCCATAGCGGCAGTGCGAACGGCTCAGCGGCCGCCGTCTTGGATCACTGAGAAGTTGGTGTTGCTCAGCGCCCGATGGCGGGTGGAGAAGCGCGGCGGAATCACGACGGCTGGGCCGCGCGCCTTTCCAGTGCCAGTTCGACGCAGGGGCGCGGGCGGCTTCTCGCCGGCGGCCGCGCGAATCATTGCGAGGCGATTTGCCTTCATGTCGTCTGAGGTCATGCGTGTCGCCTCTTAATGGCGGGCCGCGTGGCCAGCGATCGCCGCCCGCAGGAAGGTGAGGAAGTCGACCGACCGGACGCCGACCACAGCGGGGTTACCAGGGAACCGGCTCGCGTAATGAAGCTGCGCCTCGGCTGCCAGATACGGCGGCCACCCAGCGAGCTCCGGGTACTGCGCTTGAACTTCAACGCCAAGCGCCTTCAGCCGGGTGTCCGGCCAGTGGTGTCCGAGGTCAGGAATCGCCTTGCGCGCTGCCAGGCTGTCCTTCAGTACGTCGTCCATGCGTGCTCCGTGCCCCCAACGATGGGGCGGTATCGAGACAGTTTCGGGCTCTGTTCCCGCATCGGCGCGGGGAAACGCCCCGAATGCCGCTACGCGTTTCCGCGTAAGGGGCTCAGCCGCGGTTGACGTCGAAGTATTCCGGCGCGTGCAGGCTGATGAATGCGTTTAGGCGGCCTACCGTGGAGCGCGGCACCAGGAACTTAATGCGGCTTTGGAAGAGCCGAACCTCCACGCCGTACGCGCGCCCTCGAAACGAACGCTCCGGGACCCAGTTCGCTGCCTCAAGCTGCGAGATGAGCGCCTCTGCTTCCGCCAGTGGACTGGCATCAGCCTGGGCCAGTTCTGTCAGCGCAAATACGGCCCCAAGGCTGCGCAGCGCCGTCCTGAGCCGATCCTTGGTGCTCGTGGTAAAGCGCGCGGGACTCCAGTACGGATCGACACCGGCGCTGATCTCCAGGAGCGCGCACCCTTTCATCTCTTCGTTGCGCTGATGCCGCAGGGCGAAGGCATGGGCGAAGCTCAGCGCCGCCTGCTTCCTCACCAGCGCGTCCGCCTGATCCTGGTAAAGCTCCAACGTGCGCAAGACGACGGCGCGGCACGAGAACGCCGGCCGTTCGTTTTCTTGCCAGCGTTGCCGGAATCCGAAGAAGTACTCAACGATTGGCTCGGCGTCGATCTTGAGCGCCACGCCAGCGACCGAAAGGCGCTTGGCCACGATCTCGACCGTCCGACGGGTGAGGTTGCGGCGACCTTCGCTGAGGCCATCAGTCCTGCTCATGGGCGAGTAGCTCGCGGCCTGGGCCGCCGTCGAATTGTCCAACGCGTGCTGAAGGTCGTAGACCATGCCCTCGATGTGTTCCCAGTCTTTGTCCAGGTCGTCGGCCCGGCGCAGCAGGTCAGAGAATCGCGGATCGACAGCGGGCAACAGTTCTTCAGTGCGGTACATGGGCGGATCTCAGATCGCGGAGCCCCCCAACGTATGGCGCGACAAGCAGGCGCAAAGATGGCCGCGAATGTGCCGCGACCAGGCAACAAAAAACCCGCACCGGCTTCCTAGCCAATGCGGGTTGTTTTCCTTGCCGCCCTCCTTGGACACCCGCGCCGATTCCATTCGCGCTGATGGCGAGCCGCATCCTGACGGCAACGACACCAGCGAACCGCGATCCTTGCGGTAGCGCCTCCTAGACCCTTCCTGAGTTACCCCTGCACGGGGGCGGCTTCCTGCCACGACTCAACCGTAAGCCCCGATAGGGAGGGGTCCAAATCGTGTCGCGTTAGTGGGTATTGATCTCGAGGAGAATGGCGAGTCGTTCGATTTCGGCGAGTCGAGCTTGGCGCTCTACGTCTGGGTGATGCCGCACATAGTCGCTGGGCACTGCGTTGGCGCTCGAGGCGTACACATAGCCGTCGTCGCATACGAGGCTGCCGCTCTCGCCTCCCTCCGTGCAGCTGGTCGCTGCATAGGAACTCCATGCCTTCACGACAAATGCCTCGCTGTGGTGCATGAGAAGCGCACCAACAAGCGATGCAGTCAGCGCCGCAATGAGTACAGGGAGGGGAAAGGGGCTGGTCTGAGCTGCAATATTCATCAACACGTGGACCCAGCCTTACCTGACTGGATCCTTCCGATCGGCAATTTCTTGTGATTTTACGCGCGTTCTTGCGGTTTGCCTACGCTAACCGGTCTGTATGAAAAACCTTACACGGACTGGCGGAGCAGCTTGGTCGCGTGCTGACTCAGGAAGACATTGAGGCGCTGGGCCAGTGCCTGGGGCACCAAAAACTCGACCTTGCCCTTGTAGGCCTTGATGCCCACCGGGCCGATGGGGCCGTAGAGGTCACGGACCGGCTTCCACTGATTCATGCGCCCAACCGTGGCCACGTGCGTTGCGTGGGTGGCCGCCTGGTGGGCGAGGTCGGCGTCGAGCTCGCCGAGCACTTCGGCCAGGGCGCGAGCGGCCCTCGATAGGTCTTCGTGGTTGCTGTATTCCTGCCGGTGGCTGTGCTTGAGCGAGATCGAGTCCAGGTACATCGAGAGATCCAGCACAACAGCGCCACCGCGAGTGGCCGGCACCTCATCGGCCCGCAGGCGAAACGCACTCACGAAGCGATCAGCGATCTGCTGCAGGCGCAGCTGGCCAGCGTCTGGGGCGTAGAGCGCCAGCAGGGCATCCAGCATCGCGCGGCAGGAGAAGTTATCCGCCGGCAACCCCTCTTCGTCGAAGAAGCCGCTGAGCAGGTCCTTCGCCTCGGGAAGCTCCAGCGCGGTACCGCCGCCGAGCGCCGTTGCGACCAGGTCAATCATGGCCGAGACACAACCGCGGCCGATCTTCGTCCACGCCTGCTCGAGCTGATAGAAGGTCGCGTTGAACGGCGCGAGCTGAACCGGCAGCCGATCCCAACTGCACTCGCGGGCCTCGTTCGCCTGCGCAAGCAGCACGCGATACGCACCAGCAGCGCGATCGAACTCGCGTTGGACAAGGTCGGCGGTTTGGTAGAGGTGTTCGAACATGGCGATCTCCGGCGGGAACGACGTAATGGTCGCCCGCCGGGATCGCCGGCAAACTTCAACCAGATTTGGCGCTAGAGGTGCCCGGCGTCGTGTCGGTTTTTCGCTGGACCTCTTCGAGCGTACGTCCGCAGAACTCGCATTGCCCGATGCCCCATGCACCGCCTGACCAGCGATGTCGCGACCAGACGCGCTTCCCCGTCTTGGGGCTACGTCCGCCGAAGACGCGACAACTGATGACCGGCGGTCTAGCCATCGATGGTCACTGCATCAACGGCCTGGTCACCAACGCCAGGTTGGCTGTCCTCCGCACTCTCGAAGACATCGAGAACGCGCTCGCACGCGCGCACCCAGGCATCCCTCGCCGTGTCGATCTCTTGATCGGCGTACTCGATGCCGCTCCGTTCCAGCAGCTCCGCCGCGTGCACCTGATCGCCGCTGGCGAACTCTTCCAGCACCCACTGCTCGAAGCCGGCTCGCGCACCGTCGGCGCCGAAGACTTCTGCAGCGTTGCGCGCACGGTCCAGTTGGGACTTGAGCGCCGCGAGTGCCTTGCTCTGCATGTTGATGACATCAAGGTCGCCAAG
The DNA here is from genome assembly GCF_016428905.1 of Dyella sp. ASV24. Lineage (GTDB taxonomy): Bacteria > Pseudomonadota > Gammaproteobacteria > Xanthomonadales > Rhodanobacteraceae > Dyella. The sequence continues at coordinate 71,708 of NZ_JAELTQ010000006.1, forward strand.
GCACATTGCGTCGACACGGCCAAGCAGCGCATCGACGCTGCCTCCACCCTCGTGGCCAGCGCGTACGAGGATGGCCGAGAGGCGCGTAGCCACATCAGTCCCGTCGACCAAACTGGGATGCAGCTCCAGTGTCGTCGCGTCGGGATCCAGCACCTCGTTAGCAACGAGCAGCGACATCCCCATGATCACGCGCTCCAGCGCGCCACGGCGGTCCTCGCCGAAGCTCTGCAGGCGCGTCACGATGAGCTGGAGCTGGTCGTTATCGTCAAAGTCGATCAGCGTTGTGCTCGATGTTTCGCCTTCCGCCGGCGGCACCAGATCTCGCCCCAGGTGGCGGAGCACGTCCAGCAGGTCCTCCGCGACGGCCAAGTCTTCCTTTGTTACGGCAGCAAGCCGCACGGTTCCTCGGATCTCTCCCACGCTTTCGATCTCCTCTGATCGTGGTCTGCCCAGCATCCCTCGGGCTCAGGGTTTACTCGTGGCCATCCTGTGCGTCGCGGACAAAGGCCTCATGCGCCCGAATGAAAGCGGGCGTGGCGTGGCCAACACCAATCGCCAGCGCGCGGCGGCCGGCGGCGAGTTCCAGCTCGATGGTGCCTGCGGTACCGAACTGAGCCCCATCGGCCAGGAGTCGTGGCGTCTTGCACATCGCGCCGGCAAGAATCTCGATCTGCGCCAAAGCCTGCGGCGCGCGCGCGGTGGCCAGGTAGCGAATCTGGTTGATGATCTCGCCCAACGTCTCCAGCGACTGGATTCCCATGTCGTCAAGGGACACCGGTGCACGAGGTGCCGTGTAGTGCGCCACCTCCTCCACCGTGAAGCCAGGCAGCACCGATTGGTCGGGGTTGTCGCCGAGTTGCAGGTTGCGGTCGAATGTATCCACGATCAGCCTCCCGGGGCGTCGTTGCGGTGATCCACGATTGGCGGCAGCGCGTCGTGCTGTGCGCGCGCAATCTCCAGCGGCGTGAGCCCTTCCTGAAACTTCGCGAGGTCGAAGTCCCCGGGACGGCAGGGGCCCGTGCAACGTAGCGCCCACACGTACGCGTCGACCTTGTTCCCTTGCTCGCGCAAAAGGCGAGCTGCATCCAGCGCCGACAGTGAGTCTCCCGCCTCCCACGCGCGCGCGAAAAAGGTCACGGCGCGCGCGACATCACGTTGCCGCACCTTGCCTTCGGCATAGAGCTGTCCGGCCGCGCGAAGCATCCACTTGTCGGCCACCGTGGCTCCGCCCTCCCTCCTAGCTGCTGCATCAGCCGCCGTGAGCACCCGCTCCGTCCACAAAGCGTGGTCGATACGGAACCGCTCTGGCCGGAAGATAGCAACCGGGCTTGAGTCAACCACGACGGTCACGATGGCCACCTCGTTACCCTCGCTGAGCGCGGTCGAGAGCCACTTCGCTTCCTTTGCGGTAACTGCAGCCTGGGACTTCGGCCGCTTTGCGCCGGTTCCCTTCAGGACTTCCTGCTCAGTGCGCTGCATCGTCAGGAACGCTTCCCAGGGGTCCGACCCCTCGGGGATTGCGTCCATCGCCTCGGTTAACTGCGCGTCGGCCGAGCGGTTAGCAAGGTAGTCGCGCAGGCCCAGCGGGTAGGCGATTGCCAACACGAGCGCGCCAACACCCACTGCCCCTGCCATCCAAAGCCCAACCTTACGACCGGCGGCGACGCGAGCGCCGGTCTTGCGTTCTTCCTTCAACATGCCTTTCGACTCCTTAGATGCGTAGCGGCATCACGATGTGGCGGACGCTGGTGTCGCCCGCGCCGGTCAGCAGCAGGCTCGTCGTTGCATCCCGAAGCTGGATGCGCACTTCGTCGCCGTCGATGGCTTCGAGAGCCGCCTGCAGGTATTGGTAGTTCACGCCGAACTCGATGTCGCTCAGGTTCGTCTTGACGCCCACTTCCTCGTAGGCGTCACCCTGCGACTCGTGCGAGGCGTGCAAGCGCACGGTGTCGCCCTTGATAACGAGACGTAGGCCATGGAACTTGGAATTCGCAAGCAGAGACGCGCGGCGCACGGACTCACGCAGAACTGAGGTTTCCACAACCAAGTCGCCAGGATAGACGGCCGGAACGACTGCTTCATAGTTGGGGAAGGTGCCGGCGATGAGGCGAGCGCAGACAGTGGTGCCGTTCACCACCACGCGCAGATGGTTCGTGGCCGCTTCCAAAGTCACGGACGTGTCGTCCTCAGGCAACACGCCGATGATTTCACCGACGCCCTTACGGGGGACGATGGCCGTGTAGTCCTTTGCGGCAGGCTTATCCAACGTCATCTCGGCGATGGCCATGCGATGTCCGTCGCTGGCCACGCAGCGCAGGCGATTACCGCGAACTTCCAGCAGCATTCCGTTGAGGTAGGTGCGCACGTCGCCGCTCGCCATAGCGATGCTGACGCGGTTCATCAGGCGGCGCAGCTCCTTACCCGAGGCCTCGATCTTCACGACATCACCAATCTTGGGCGTGGTCGGGAATTCAGTCGCGGGAAGGGTGGCAAAGGTATAGCGCCCACGGCCCGACGTGAGGATCACCTTCTCTTTGTCTACCTTGAACGTCAGATCATTGCCGTCGGGAAGCGCGCGCACGATGTCCATGAGCTTCTTGGCCGGGACGGTGATATTGCCGTCCTCCTTGCCATCGGTCACTTCGCCGATGCTGCGAATCTCGATCTCGGTATCGGTTGCCGTCAGACGAACGGCTTGGCCCTTCAGTTCGACCAGCACGTTCTGCAGGATCGGCATGGTCGCGTTGCGCTGCGCTGCACCGGACACGGCGTTGAGTACGCGAAGCAAGGCGGTGCGGGAGGTGCGAAAGTGCATGGTGATTCCTCAGTGCGTCGGTGTCACCAACGTAGACCGCACCACCCGCCGCCAAACTTGAACGCAAATCTGCGCGCGTCGGCAGCGCAAACGCACCTCACTGCGAGGATGTGTCCGGTCACGACGAGACACTGCTAAGCGGCTCGCGACTGTTCGTCTTGCTCGCCGGCAACCGCCGCCAGTCCAAGCAACGAGCCCGTGCGCAAGTACGCGACTGCATGGGTCGCGACGAGCTTGTCTCGCAGCAGCTCACCGTGGGAAACGGGCAGGCGAATGTGCTCCTTCAGCCCGGGCCACGCCGTCTCGGCTACATCAACTGTTCCGTCGTTGCGCGCGCCAAGCGGCCCGAGCAGCAGTCCAGGCCCTCTGTTCCTCTCGCCCGCAATCATTACCACCTCGGCGGGGACGCGCGGATATGGGAGGGGCATGCTCACATAGCCACCGGCGACATCGAGCAGCGCCTTGCCCGCGCGGTGCGCCCGTATGCGCTGGGCGGTCTTGCTTCCACGCAGGGGCGTGCCGAGGCAGAGGACTCCCTTGATGCGCCGCGCGACTTCCTGCCTCTGGCACGCACCCACTGCGATGAGACCGCCGTAGCTATGTCCGATGAGGTGAACCCCGGCATCCAGGTCGAGGATCGCCCGTTGAAGTCGTAGCTCAATGTCCCCGGGTCGCTCCGTCCTGCTGTAGTCGAAGCGCGCCACTCGATAGCCGCAGAACACCAAGCGCTCGGCCAAAACGGAAAGCGAGGAGGCTGTCCGCAAGAGACCGGGGATCAGGATGACGGTAGGACCTTGGGGCTTGGAGGGTTCGGGCATGGCGGGTTCCAAAGTATGTGTCTCGTGCAGCCCTTGCCAGGAGACGTTCGCCTGCCTGCGGCCACCATGGCACGGTAGGCCCGGCGCACCTCCCTCGACCGCCGAAACGGCCGAGTTGCCCCGCGCCCTTTCCCGGGTGGCGTCGCTTAGAGCGCCAGCCACTGCGGCTGGGCCACCGCTGCCGCCTCGGGAGCCGATCCGACCAAGGTCAGGGTGATGGTCACCGGCCCCACGGTGAACTGCTGAGGCTGACCGGGCGCCAGCTCGAATGCTGCGGACGCGTCCCACTTCAACATGGCCGGCGTCTGACCTGAGCACGGCTCTGCCGCAGAAACCTTCTGCGTCTGCACCGGACCAGCACGCATCGGTAGCAGCTCGACCAGCTCGCCGTTCTCCACCTTTACCGCCGTGGTGAGGAACCTGCCGTTCGAGCTCCCCGGTGTGACGGTGACCTTCAATCCGCTGTGCCCGACACCGTCGAGCGTCGCCTGCTGTTCGCCACGAGCAGCGCAACGCGCAACTGCCGCAAACGGCTTCGTGAGATCCACCAGCACGCTCTCCCCTACCCGCACAGGCTTGGTGGTCGTCGCAACTGCCTTCGAGTCCCGCGATACCTCCACGCGCAGCGAGCTGGCCAGCGCCGAAGAGGACGCAAGAGCAGCAAGAAGGGAGGCGGAAGCGATCAGGGTGCGGCGCATGGGTTGGATCTCTGAGGTGGTTGTGACTGTCAGCATCGGCGGCAGACGGCGAACGCAAAGAAGATGCGGGTTGCGCTAAAGCGCCAGGCGCCGCTGGCGAACGCTGATGCCCTCGTCGTGATTCGCCATCCACGATGACACCGCATCGAGTCGACTGGCGACCGTGTTGCTTCGACCCTCGCGGTGCGCCCGGTGGCGTGCGGCAACGTCCCAGGCCATCGAGTCAACGCTGGCAACTTCGGGATACTCGAACAGACGGGCACAGGCCGTCCCCTTTACTCCGAAGAGGTGAAGACGAGCACGCGATGGCAAATGAGGAATCAGGCCTTCGAGAATGGAGAAGACACCGTGCTTCGGATCGTTGAGATCGCGCCGGCAGACCGAGCCGATGCCAATCAGCGCCGGCGGGTCGAACAGCACGTTGAACTTGCACCACACTTCCATCGTGAGGTCCAGACTCCGCCGGTAATCGTCCACGGTCCAACCCTGGACGATAGGAGTGCACGGACGCAGCGTCGTCGGACCAGCGGCCCAGCGCTCCGCTACGCATCGCAGTGTCTCCTCAAGGAGCACCGCGGTTGTGCTGATCCGCATGCGGCGCGCTTCCGCATCCTCAGCCACCTCCCGTTCGCAACAACGGTCTGGCGCACTGAACCACGACGGGTTGAGATCCTCTGCCAGATCGACGTACTGCTCCACCGTCCAGGGATAGACGGACGCCATGCCCGGCTGCTGTCCCTTCTCCTGCCAGTTGCGCACGGCAGTGAAGCCAGCGCTGTCGAGGGCAACATCTGCGCACGATAGAGGCCCCCACGCGTCAGTGAAGCGCTGCTTCTGTCGATCCCAGAACGCGGACGCGGAGACCATAACGGGGTGACCTTCGGCAACCGTGGCAGCGAGCCGTCCGCGCGAATGGGGTACGCCGACGCGCATCACTGGTTCGTCCGCAAGCGGCATGCAGTTGCTGCGAGTGAAGTGATAGGGATGCATAGATCGCTCGGCGTCTTCGGAGATTCAGTTGTACCTGCCGTCGGACACGTACAAACATCGGAGCACCTAGACCGCGCGTGCCACGCTAGCCCGCGCCGTCTTCGTCGATGTCTGCACCCGGCAGGACAACGATTGCCGCTGCGTCGTCGAGCGCGCACTCGAGCAACGCGAGCCCAGCTTCGTCGAGCGAGTCGCTAACCGATCCATTGAAGGTCGCGAGTGCATGGATGTCCGCAGGCCGTTGGTCCCGGTCACCGAAGCCGCTCTGCGCGTACCAAGCGACGGCAGCACGAATCGTGGCCAGCTGCATGCCGCCGATCACGATGGGACCGCGAGGAATCAGGTCGCTTTCCGCGTCACCTGAGGGTGATGACGAAGGGTTGCCAGGAAACGCCTCCACGAAGTCGGGGATGTCGCGGTTGCTGATTGACGCACTATCGGTCATGGCCTGCTTCCTTCCTTTGATTCGGCTGTCGTCAGACCGCTTGGGGCACCAGCCGTTGCTCGCAACGCGCACGGAAGGCCGCCCGGTGCGCGATGCTCTCTGCGTCGGTCCACTTCGAGGACCAGGTCATCTCCTCGTGCACGATCTCGTCCTGCAGGGACAATGGTGTCCAGTGATCGTTGATTAACTCTTCGCGGCACCAGGTGTGCGGCACGATCAGGTACTTCTTGAAGTCGTTGACCGACAGCCCGGCATTGTACGCCTTCGTGTCGTCGCTCTCGCGCACGGGTGCGTGGATGACCCGTGTCATCACGATCAATTCCAGTGAGGACTCGCGATCGATCTTGAAGACCTCGCAGGCCCCTCTGGTCCTTGGACCGTTCATTGAACTGAGGAATCCTGTGCTGTCGATGTACGTGGTGCCCTCTTTGATCACTTTCCCGCCGTGCATGTAGTAGATCTGGGACTCCGACTTCAGCAGCCAGGTGATCTCGCGCTGGAACTCTTCCCGGCGACGCTCGCCACCGACCACGACACGTTCGACGAAGGTTTCGTTCGTCACCTTGGCGATGGGGCAGCGGGTTGTTAGCTCAGTCATGCTCACGCGCGATTCCTCGGTACGCTGGGCGCAGAAATGAGTAGAGGCCGCGTGGGCGGCCTCTACATCAAAAGGTCAGGGTTCCGTCCGGCAGGTCCAACTCGCCGTTGCACTTGCGGCCCAGCTCGATCCACAGGCCACTGATGTTGGGCCCGCCTTCCTTCACCGCCACCTTCCGCACCGCTTGCGGACGCGCCGCAACGTGTGCCGGTGCCGCCTTGCGGAAGGCAAGGAACAGGACAACGAGAGTGATGAAGATGGTCATAGCGCAGACCCACTGTTATGAGAGCTGCTGGCTCTCGACAGGTTCATCATCTCGCTGCACTGACGTACGCAAACATCAGCTTCCTTCGGCAGCCCGCGATTAGCGGGTGAGGATGAACACCAGAAGCACGACCATGCCGATGATGGCGTAGCGCTGCATTCCACCTAGGAAACCGAGCGTCTTGCTGGGCCAGCGAGCGTCGAGGTACGCGATGACGCCAGCGGCAACGGCCGCCAGACCAGTCGCCATCGGCAGTGCGGTGAAGCTCAGCGAATCCATATTCGCACCGCTCGCGGAAGGCATCAGGCGCTGCCACAGAAGCTGGCCAACGATGACGGCCAGGCCCACGAGAATGCCGAAGGCCGAGGACCGCGCCACCAAGCGCGCACTGTGCGGCTGGCTGGGCTTGCGCGTGAGCGGCGAGGATGCCGAAAGGGTCGATTTCATTGCGGTCTCCGCGAGGGAAGCGATGGAAGGAGCCTGTTGTCACAAGGTTGAACACGCCACTCAGGGGGGCGATGGGAACCACATGTCACAGGGGAGGGACATGCTTCGCGGCGTGCTCAACCGTCTGACAACAAGCGCTAGATCGAAGCGATCACAAGGTTAAGCACGCCGCTAGGGGGCTCACCCGACCCGAGGAACCGGCAGGGCGGGTGATGCGTGCTCAACCTTCTGACCGCTGGTACAAAGTGACCGCCGTGCCGGTGCCCTTCAGGGGGGTGAGAACACCGGCACAGCTGGTCAAAGGTTTCCGGTCTACCCGAACCGTCCACCGTGCTCCTGTCATTCCGTATAAGAGGAGCCGTGGGTTGCCCCACGAAGTAAATGCTAGGCCCCAGGCCCTTGCTTGGACCGGGGAAACGCCCTCATTGGGAAGGCTGGTTTCCCGTTTAGCCCTGGTCCTCTTCGTCAAGCTCACCTGCGGTCTCGGCCAGGTAGTCCTCCACCGCGTCGCGTGCCGACGCGGACTCGTCGTGCCCGCCAGCGTCAAAGACCTCCACGCAGTGACCTTCACTCCAACCGGTGCGCTGCTGCAGGATCTCGATGAACTCATTGCGGAACTGCTGCTGATCTTCCATCTCTCTTCGTTCTCCCTGTGTGGCTTCAGTCCTGACTCGACGGCACATCCGTTATGTCAGAGATCAGCCTAACTGGGAGCCTCAGATGAGCGAGCGCGGAAACAGGCCGCTTATCGGCTTACGTTTTCCCGCCCCTGCGTTTGGCGAACGTGCGCTCCCCAGTCATGAACTGCACGCGCGCCGGCACGACAGCGACGGTCACCCCATCGTCCTGGTTGACCTTGCGCAACGCGTTGCCTGCCATGGCGGCTTCCCACTCGGCGACGTGAAAGCCTCGAAGCGTCGGCGCCGAGCGCAGGTCATTCGAGCCGGCGATGACCGCGTAGCCGGTCTGCGTCCAGGCCGTCGGGGCACGGGCACCGCCGACAGCGCTCTCGCTGTGCACCTGCACCTTGGCAATGAGTCGCTCGATGAGCTTGCGGGCGGGTGAGTTGGGCAGGCACGCGAAGTTCTCACCCAGTTGACGGTCCAGCCACTGGAGATCGGCGACGACTTCTGCGGATTCCTCCGCGCTCATGCCCAGGTGTGGCTGCTGGACCGATGGCAGAGGCGACGGAAACGAATGCTCCCGAACGATTCCGCCCACAGCGCCGGCGGCGGCACCACTGATCCGCGACATGAACGTCGGGACCTTGGTGATCGGTAGCGTGAGGAACACGCGGCGGCCGCGCGCAGTTGCCATTTCGATCTCGACGCCGGCCTCCCCTTCTCCGTGCTCGGCTCGGTCTGACGGACGAATGCTGTTAAGCGCGACATGAAGCGGGCCCATGTCACTCAAGGCCTGTCCCTGCATCGACATCTTCAATCTCCCTTTGTCATGGCTGTCCCCGGCGCAGGCGATTCGCCTGGATTGCGGCCCGGCAGAACTCGTGTCCGCTGCGGACGCCTTTAAAGTCGTCGTCAATACCCAGCTCGCGAAGCCTGGCTGTCACCACCGCACGCCAATCGATGCCGAGCGCGTGGAAGTCGGTCGCCGGCTGGAATGCCCAGTCCGTCGGGTTGTTTACTCGCGCAACGAAGGGCACTCGGCAGATCGTTGCCAGTTTCCCGTAGACCATCATCTGCACCGGCTTCCCGCGTGCCGCGCACCAGATGCGCCGGCCGCTGGGCTCAGTGAGGTGCCAGCCCATGATCTCCGTGGCCACTGCATCGTTGAGCGCGATTACATCCAGCTCGAGCAAGCGATGAACCTCGCTAGGCACAGCGTCGACCGGCATGCTCTTCTCCAACGCCTTCGTTGCCGGCGGGCCGAGCAGGATGAGCGTGAGGCCCCAGGCCAAAAGCAAGACCAGTACTGCGAGTTGCCACTGGGCCTGCGCGGGTGCGGCTGTGCGCCACAGAAGGTCTCCAACAGCCGCGGCGATCAGCAGACCGCGCTCGCCCCGCCAGCGCCTCATCTCAGATTTCATGCAAACCCCACCCATGAAGATCACGGCACGTTAGGTTGTGGCGCTCCCACTGGAGCGGCAAAACAACGGCTTTGCAGCTCACCCTTTCGGCTCAGAGGGTGCCGGCGGCATCTGTGAGAGATTCACTTCGCCAACGGTTTCGACGTGGGCCGTGCGCCAAAGCGCCCGGAACAGTGCGGGTCTGCGCGGCTTGCGACGGTTGCGGTGCCGCGAGTTGTACAAGCGTTGGAGCGCCTCACCGGCGCGGTCGGCAATCTCAGACACGCCGACAGCGAACGCGATGCCGACGGCCGCGCAGGAGGCGATCGCGACAAGTGCCTTATGCGGGTGCTCGTGCCAACTGAAAGCTGCGAGTGCGAGCTTCTCGCCCCACGACGACGCCACCAGCTCGGCAACACCGCTGCCCAACGGCGCGGCGAATAGGACCAGCAGTACGAACCAGATCGCCCGCGGCAGGCCGTTGGGCGCAACCCGGACCGTCGTGGCGCGATACCAGGCCGTGGATGCGAGGACCAGTTCGAGAAGGAATGAGAAAGTCGTTAGGAACGAGGACATGGACTGATCCCGTCGTGTAGGTCAGTCCATCCTCTGGGCCGGATTGCGTGGGTCCAACATCGACGCGATTTCGCGCCGCGTCCATCACCAACGCATCAGAACAACCCGATCTTCGGATGGAACTGGGCCCATTCCGCTTGGCACTTCGCCGGGAGCGCGTCGACCCTCGGTGCGTCCATATCGACCTTGAACGAGTCGGTATCCACGATCTCGTAGGCGAACATCACGCACTGATCTTTGATGTTGGGGCTGTAGCCATACCCTACCCACCCGATCTCGGAGCGGAACATGTAAGCCTGAAAGCTGCACGGGGCCGGCGCCGTCGGCTTTCCATCCAATGGCTTCGCGTCGTGAATTTCCTTGCAGGCGCTGTCCTGCAACTTGACGAAGACGGGATGCTTCATCGAGTTATCGACCTGATACGCGGTCACCGCGCCGATGGCGAGGAGGCCCAGGAGAAAGGGCAGCAGGGCCTTGGCTTTGATCTTGAACATGTGGTTCCAATGTCGACACAGGACACGATGTCGGATGGTAGGCGGTCGAAGAGTAGCCGTGCCAGGACTTAGCGCGGCGCGCGCCGACCGAAGAAGTGCTCATAGGCATGGGGGTATGGCTTGAGCCACTCCGCGGCCATCTCGGAGGTGAGCGGGAGCAAATCGTTCACGCGCGCGCCGCCGAGGATGTCCACCACCACGGTGATCACATACCACTCGCCAGATACGTCACGGCAAAGCTGCTCCAGCACCTGCCGTCGGCTCCAGGTCACGTCAACCATGCGGGTTGCCGCGACCAATGACTGTGCACCGTCATAGCGGCGGCCGCCTATGAAGTGCTCGACCTGATGGATAGCCCCCGCTACCTGGTCCGCGCGCCGACGGCGCCGAAGCTCGATAACACCCCAGGTGACTCCCACCAGGGCCACAGCCGCGCCGAGCGCGAGGGGCAGCACTGCGCTACTTGCGGCAATCGACGCGCTGGCCACCAGACGCGCGTCGCCAGCGGTGAAGCGAAACGGCATTTCGCCCATGAGTGTGCCCATCACGGGCTCTCCATCGAAAGCATGACCGGAGCAGCTGGCATCCGCGCGAGAATCCACTGTTCTTGCTCACCCTGGGACGTCACTCCGCCCTGGCCAGCCAGCGCGGGTAGCCGCTCGGCCTCGTCGAGGGGATCGCCCACCTGCGCCATGCTGGTTATCGCGTCTTTGCCGCGCCCCACGGCTTCCAATACCGCGCTGGCGATGTGCTGCAGCCGCTCCCTCGTGCGATAGGGCATGCCATCGGTGATCCCGCGCAGCTCGGGCACCTTCCTGATGTCCACTACCTTCTGCTCGACACTGCGCGCGCGGAATCCAACGCTGTAGCGGAGGATGGAGCGGCACTTGCCGTGCCAGCCGATGACGCGGATTTCGGCCAGTGCGAACTGGCTGCCAGACGGGTCCGCGACCAGAAGCTCCCTGCCCGGCCTGTAGATGGGTGTAAGGCTCATTGCGCTCTCCATTGCGACCTGGCCACGGTATGACCCGTGGCCGGTGGCCGAATGGGGAAACGCCGCCATGTCATCGCGGTGTTTCCAGACGTTGGCGTCCCGTGCGGACCGGTTTGGCCCTGCTACGGGCGAAGAGTGATCAAAATGTCGCCACTCCGTCCCGGCCCGCGCCGCTGCGGGACACATTGGCACTTATCCACAGCTTCACCAACAATAGCTGTTGATGGCCGCGCCGCTATGCGGCCATGCGGTCGTAGAGCGCGCGCAGATCCACGGTGTTGGCCTGGGCCAAGGCCTTCGCCACCTTCCAGCACACGCTGTTACCGATCAGCTTCACTTGGTCAGTCTTGCTGATGGCCTTCCAGTAGAGCTCACCGGTATCGGGGTTCTCGAAGAGACCACGATCAAGGATGTAGCTGTCGACAGGAAACCCGTTGGCCGCGGCAAGCTCGCGAGGCACCAGCATTCGAAGCGTGATGTCCACAAGCACGTGGTCGCCGACGATGATCATGTCGGCAGCGGTCGGAAACTGCTCCGGCAGGAACTCGTGCAGCAGCTCCGCACATAAGCGCGCGCGCTCCCGGTGCTCCGGTGCAAGGAGGTCGGAAGGAACCTGCACAACGCTGACCAATCCCATCCGATCCTTCGTGGGAACCGTGTGCATGGCGTCGTGCATGGCCTGCCACTGACCGCCCTCACCGTAGTACTTCACCAGGCACGCGGTCACCAGCTGCTGATGGCTACCGGTACCGGTGATCGTGCTCACAGGGGATCGCAGCGAGTGCCCCACGCTCTGGTTGCCCTGCGGTCCACCGCTCGCTTGTGCCAGGTAGCACGCTTCGACGGGCTCGGGAGCAAACCGAGCTTCGACCAGGCCCATGGCGTGGGCCGCACCTGCGGGTCGCGCCATGTCTCCGCCAGCCGTCACGGTGGGCAGAGGACTGTGCAAGTCGGAGCCTGCTGAGTCGAACCGCCACTTCGCGATGTACGCGCGACTCAGTCCACCGCCCCCCACATTCGCCATAGGAACCACCACGGGTTGCGCGAGTGCGTGGTGAGTTCCACCGCCGGTGATCGTGGAGAGCGGCTCTCGCGTGGAATGCGTGGACGTGTGCGCGCTGCTTGTCCCTCGGAGGGGAACGATAAACGGGTTCGGCGTGTTGAGGATGAACCTCCAAACACCCTTGGCGACACGCCGACGGCTGTTGTGAGCCAGTTCCTTCTTCCGGCCAAAGATGCTCTTCGCCGGAATGGAAAAGTCGATGCACTCGTGCGCTGGGCGCCAGCGCTGTGCGGCGGCCCCTGCCTTCGAGTGGGTTGCTTCGGGCCAGACAATGGGTGCGCCATCACAGCGCGCGATCAGGTAAAGACGCTTTCGGATGGTGGGCGTGTCGAAATCGGCAGCGACTATCTCGCGGTACTCAACGACATACCCGAGGTTCTCGAGCTGCTTCACCCAGCGCTTGAAGGTCTTGCCCTTGTGCTCCTTCGACGGACTCCCATCCCGGTTCAATTTGCCCCAGTCCTGGAACTCGACCACGTTCTCCAAGTGGATGATGCGCGGCTTGCACGCCTTCGCCCACTTGATGACGACCCATGCCAACGCACGGACTCGCTTGCTTCGTGGAGCCGAGCCCTTTGCACGGGAAAACGATCTGCAGTCAGGCGAGGCCCACAATACGGCTACTGGGCGTCCACCTGTAGCAACCAGGGGGTCCACTTCGAAGACGTCACACGTGAAGTGCTTCGTGTTCGGATGATTGGCGCGGTGCACTGCTACCGCAATCGGATTGTGGTTCACCGCGATGTCCGGGTCGCGATACGCGGCCTTCAATCCGAGTGACGCACCGCCGCCACCGGCGAACAGATCGACGACGAGCTCCTGACCGAAATCCAGGAACCCGCTCTGCGTGTCCGGCTTCAGGGCACGGCGAACTTGGGTCCTGAGTGCGCTGCTCGATGCGAAAGAGCCGTCGGCCATGGAGTGCTCCGGTAGGTCGTGGAATCGCTTCCAGGATCTACAAAGCGGCGGGCTTCCAAAGTTCGACGCACTTTCACCGCTGTGCTCAGCTGCCCCGATTCAATCGCAGTGTCCGCTATCGACGCCCGCCTTCCGAGCTGCTGACGCATCGCGATTCACATCTTCGCGATGGTGCCGCGCCGCGGAGAAAGCACGACAGCGCGACTGGCCCTGGGTGCCAGGCTTGGACTCGTTTGCTTGAGTGGGTGCTGCAGACCGCTCGCGCTCAGCAACCCTGAACTCCGGCGCATCGTGGTACACCGGAGCGGATAGGACTGCTGCGGCCAGCAAGACGTGGGCTATCGCTGTGATCATCTCGGTGTCCTTACCTTTGATCGACTATCCCTGTCGCTCATTCAATCGTACGTCACCACTACCATCCGCGGCGTGCCCGCCGCCCACTGCCAGAGGTACGCCGTGAGCTTGGATTCCGCCCCGGTGACGGCCGTCGCGGTCACGTGGCCACCTACCGGCGTGCCGTCGGACGCCACGCACAGGGGCCGACCCTGATCCGCATCGGCCGCCTGCCTGTCTCTTATACACATCTAAAAAGGGGGGGGGGGGGGGGGGGGGGGGGGGGGGGGGGGGGGGGGGGGGGGGGGGG
>NZ_JAELTQ010000566.1 GCF_016428905.1 Dyella sp. ASV24
CGCGTGAGTGGTTATCTGGCCGAGGTGCGGGTGCAGGACAATCAGGACGTCAACGCCGGCGACGTGCTCGCGTGCATCGACGACAGCGATTACCGCGCACGTGTCGCCCTCGCGCAGGGCGCGGTAGCTGTCTCTTATACACATCTGACGCTGCCGACGAAGCTGGAATGGTGGTGGTGTGGGGGGGGGGGGGGGGGGGGGTGGGGGGGGGGGGGGGGGGGGGGGGGGGGGGGGGGGGGGGGGGGGGGGGGGGGGGGGGGGGGGGGGGGGGGGGGGGGGGGGGGGGGGGGGGGGGGGG
>NZ_JAELTQ010000567.1 GCF_016428905.1 Dyella sp. ASV24
CCCCCCCCCCCCCCCCCCCCCCCCCCCCCCCCCCCCCCCCCCCCCCCCCCCCCCCCCCCCCCCCCCCCCCCCCCCCCCCCCCCCCCCCCCCCCCCCACCCCCCCCCCCCCCCCCCCCCCCCCCCCCCACCATTCCAGCTTCGTCGGCAGCGTCAGATGTGTATAAGAGACAGGTGCGGCCAGGCGTCGACTTTCCCTTCCTCAACAACATCTACTACGCCTATGACATCCAATGGCTCACGCTGACCAGCGGGCATGCCGGGCAGGAAGGGACCTTCGGCGATTGGCCCTTCTGGGCC
>NZ_JAELTQ010000568.1 GCF_016428905.1 Dyella sp. ASV24
TACGTCCTACATGACCCTGGCCTACGGCAAGGTGCTGAAGGATCCGGTGCTTGGGCAGATCGCCCAGAAGCATCAGGCGACGGTGGCGCAGGTGGCGCTGGCCTGGGCACTGCAGCTGGGTTACGCCTGTCTCTTATACACATCTGACGCTGCCGACGAAGCTGGAATGGTGGTGGTGTGGGGGGGGGGGGGGGGGGGGGGGGGGGGGGGGGGGGGGGGGGGGGGGGGGGGGGGGGGGGGGGGGGGGGGGGGGGGGGGGGGGGGGGGGGGGGGGGGGGGGGGGGGGGGGGGGGGGGG
>NZ_JAELTQ010000569.1 GCF_016428905.1 Dyella sp. ASV24
GCTGGCCGGCAAGCTGTGGGGCGCAGCAGAACCCACGGATGCACACGAGCAGACACTCGATCTCGGCGACTGGAAAGTCCAGCTCGGTTACGGGCAACTGCAGTTCGGCATGGATCCTCCCAAGGGCCTGTCTCTTATACACATCTGACGCTGCCGACGAAGCTGGAATGGTGTGGGTGGGGGGGGGGGGGGGGGGGGGGGGGGGGGGGGGGGGGGGGGGGGGGGGGGGGGGGGGGGGGGGGGGGGGGGGGGGGGGGGGGGGGGGGGGGGGGGGGGGGGGGGGGGGGGGGGGGGGG
>NZ_JAELTQ010000570.1 GCF_016428905.1 Dyella sp. ASV24
CAACGCACCCGCGAAGCAGCCGCCAATCTGGTGGCCAGCGGTAAACACCCGCACGAACTCACCGTCGACCTGATCTATGCCGCCATACAGCAAGGCAGCCGCACCACGATCAACGACGAGCTGAAACCTGTCTCTTATACACATCTGACGCTGCCGACGAAGCTGGAATGGTGGAGGGGGGGGGGGGGGGGGGGGGGGGGGGGGGGGGGGGGGGGGGGGGGGGGGGGGGGGGGGGGGGGGGGGGGGGGGGGGGGGGGGGGGGGGGGGGGGGGGGGGGGGGGGGGGGGGGGGGGGGG
>NZ_JAELTQ010000571.1 GCF_016428905.1 Dyella sp. ASV24
CACTGAAGAGAATCGCCCCGTATATCCCCTTCAAGGCGGCCTTCAATGGCTCATCCTGCACCGTAGACCCGTACCTATCTTTATAGGTAAACGCCTTTGCCCGAAAGCGGCTCCACCAGTACCAGGCCTGTCTCTTATACACATCTCCGAGCCCACGAGACAGGACAGGCATCGCGTATGCCGTCTTCTGCTTGAAAAGGGGGGGGGGGGGGGGGGGGGGGGGGGGGGGGGGGGGGGGGGGGGGGGGGGGGGGGGGGGGGGGGGGGGGGGGGGGGGGGGGGGGGGGGGGGGGGGGG
>NZ_JAELTQ010000572.1 GCF_016428905.1 Dyella sp. ASV24
GTCCAGTAGTGGAAGTGCTCGGTGAGGCGATAGGTGGTGGCCACGTACGGGAACTTGTCTGGACTGCCAAACGCCGCACGATCATCGGCAAACACACGCGCTGCGGGGTTGTTCTTCACCTTGGGATCTGTCTCTTATACACATCTGACGCTGCCGACGAAGCTGGAATGGTGGGGGGGGGGGGGGGGGGGGGGTGGGGGGGGGGGGGGGGGGGGGGGGGGGGGGGGGGGGGGGGGGGGGGGGGGGGGGGGGGGGGGGGGGGGGGGGGGGGGGGGGGGGGGGGGGGGGGGGGGGGG
>NZ_JAELTQ010000070.1 GCF_016428905.1 Dyella sp. ASV24
ATATCGTCTCTTATGGCCTCACCGGCTTGCGCCACATTTTCGAGCCACTCGGCTTCGCTATTGTCCCGCTGCCAGGAAAATCATTCGCCTTCCTGGCAGAGTTTCGGCCCTCACAGAGCCAGCAGCAGTTCACCAGCGACCGCTTCTACGAGCCCACAGAGGCCAATGCTCGCCTACTGCAGGAAGCCCCCTTGCTGTACATCGCAGCTTTCGAGTCCGCACGCTCCTACTATTTTCAAGACGAATCGCTGCAACGCACCCGTTGGGCGCTGGGACTCGACGAGGAGCTGCGTCAGGAACGGAAAAAGCTGACTCAAACCGGATAGTTGCCAGCTCTCCGCAAAGATACCCCCCTAATACTCCGAGGGTGAGGCAGGCACCAGCCCTCCGCAGCTTTGGAGCCTAGGACGCCGTGTCTCTTCACACCCATAGCCGGCCTAGAGTGCTTCGGCCTGCCTCGGCGCTTAACAACGTCCCAAGGGAAGCTCAATAGCGATAACGTGCGCCCCACCCTCGCAGGGCGGGTTAGCCGGGGTTCCGCCCCAGCCGCCAGAGCAATGCATAAGCACGGGATTCTCGAGTAAAATGCTGCGTTTCAAAAGGGACCGGTTCCGGGGATCCTTGCGAAAGCATCAGGGCACACATCGCTCTTGATGTGACGGGACATCTGACCGAATTGACCAAAGGCTTGCCTTTTTCGATCAATTCGGTGGGCCGATTGTGAGAACCTTGATATTCACGGAGAAGAATTTGAGCCAGATTTTGGTAACCGGCGGCGCGGGATTTCTAGGTTCCCACCTGTGCGATCGCCTCATCGAGGCAGGGCACGATGTTCTCTGTGTGGATAACTTCTTTACCGGCTCGAAGGACAATATCCGGCATCTGATCGGGCATCCGTCATTCGAGCTCGTACGACATGACGTGACGTTCCCGCTCTACGTCGAGGTAAAGCAGATCTACAACTTGGCCTGTCCGGCATCGCCAGTGCATTACCAGCACGACCCGGTACAAACCACCAAGACGAGCGTCCATGGCGCCATCAATATGCTTGGCTTAGCCAAGCGGACGCGTGCACGCATCCTCCAGGCATCGACATCCGAAGTCTATGGCGACCCTGAAGTGCATCCGCAACCGGAGTCTTATTGGGGCCGCACCAATCCCATTGGCATCCGAAGCTGCTATGACGAAGGCAAGCGCTGTGCAGAAACGCTGTTCTTTGATTACTGGCGCCAGCACCAGCTCGAAATCAAGGTCATGCGTATCTTCAACACCTACGGCCCGCGAATGCACCCCAACGACGGCCGCGTGGTCAGCAACTTCATCGTACAGGCACTAAAGGGCGAGCCTATTACGATCTATGGCGAAGGCACCCAGACCCGCAGCTTTTGCTACGTGGATGATCTGATCGAAGGCATGCGCCGCCTGATGGACAGCGCCGTGGACATTACTGGCCCCATCAACATCGGCAACCCGGGTGAGTTCACCATGCTTGAACTCGCCGAAAAAGTCATTCAACTGGTCGGCGGCAAATCCAAAATCACTCACATGCCGCTGCCCAGCGACGATCCTAAGCAGCGCCAGCCGGACATTACGCAGGCTAAGACAAAGCTGGACTGGACCCCCAAGGTATCGCTCGACGATGGCCTCAAAGAGACGATCGCCTATTTCCGCAAACGTCTTGGGGCTTGATAGCGCATGCGTCACCCTAAACTCATCGTCGTCACGCCAGTGTTCGAAGACACAGAGGCGTCATCTATCCTTTTCTCCGAGCTGGCCAAGTCCTGCGGCAAGGAGATTCATGTTGTGGCGGTCGATGATGGCTCGGTGCGACAGCCGCTCACGCTGCAGGGCATGAATGATGCCAATGTGCACGGTACTTTAGTCCGCCTCAAACGCAACGTTGGACACCAGCGAGCCATAGCAGTGGGCCTGTCCTACGTCGCCGAAAATTTCCATGACATTGATCGCGTCGTAGTCATGGATTCCGATGGTGAAGATCTGCCGGAAACCATCGCCAGCCTGCTAGACGAGCTCGACAATTCCGAGGCCGACGTCGTAGTAGCACAGCGCAAGAGCCGCGTTGAAACACTGCGTTTCAAGACGTTCTATGTGGTTTACAAGTGGCTATTCAGCCTGCTGACCGGGCGCAAGATCAGCTTCGGTAACTTCATGGCCATGAACGGAGCAGCGGTACGCCGACTCTCTTCTATGGGTGAACTGGCTACGCACGTCGCTGGCACCGTACTCGTTTCCCGTCTGCGCTGGCGCACCCGTGCCCTAGACCGAGGCCCCCGCTATGCGGGCAAGAGCAAGATGAACTTTGTCGGCCTGGCGCTGCACGGCTTCAAGGGGCTGATGATTTTTGCAGAGGACGTGTTAGTTCGCGTGGGCATCGCATGCGCAGCCGTGGCCCTCCTCTCGTTGCTCGGCGTCTCTGCAGCTGTAGCCCTGAAGACCATGGGTTATGCGACCCCGGGTTGGTTTTCGGTAAGCCTTGGCCTGTTGGTGCTTGTGTTCCTGCAAACCGGCGCTATTACGCTCATGACACTTATGCTCACCGGCATCACACGGAACAGTACTGTGCTGCCGCTGGACTATCGACTGTTGATCGACCAAGTATTCGCGACAGCCCATGGCCATCGCGATCAGTAATCTGCTGCGACACCAGCCTGTCCGCTATGTAATCAACGGACTCGCAGCAACCTGCGTCAGTTATGCAGTCCTAAACGCCTGCATTCACTTGGCACATGTCCCGTCGGCGGGCATAGCGAATTTTATTGCCGCGGTCCTGGGCATCACGGCCTCATTTTTGGGCAGCCGCTATTTTGTCTTCCCCGGAGGGTCCGAATCCGCCTGGCACCAATTGGCGCGATTCTGGCTTCTCTATGCAGTGTTGGCACTAATGCAAGCCGCCGTACTGTTTGCCTGGACCGATCTGGCCCACTACGACTATCGCGTGGGCTTCCTGATCGGCACACTCCTACAGATGGTGTGCAGTTATTTCGGAGGAAAGCATTGGGTATTCAAGCGATAAAGGTCAGCCGTATCTGCGCGATCTCTGTGGTCTTCGTAATAGTACTGCTGGCGACCTACGTCGTTCATTCGCTCTATCTGCGGGTCAACGTCGTCTTCTACAGCGCTATCCTCGATGGCGTCATTGCGACAGCGCTCTGTAGCGTGTTGTTGTGGTTGCTTCCCTGGTTCCGTGTACTTGGTCCGGTGGAGAAGCTGCAGCTGATGGTGATCTGGCTGCTGCTAGGGTATGGCTATGCCATCTCGGTTCCTACCGTGCTTGATCGCTCACTTTCCTTCTACATCCTGGAGAAGCTGGAGCAACGTGGAGGTGGCATTCGAGAAGATGCATTCCAGGACGTGTTCACCAAGGAATACGTCAAGGAGCATCATCTCGTGGACGTACGCCTGACGGAACAGTTGGAGTCTGGAACAATCGAGATCCATGATGGCTGCGTACTGCTCACCGACAAAGGGCGCAGATTGGCCACCGTTAGCCGATTCTTTCGTAACCACTTGTTGCCCAAGCATCGTCTACTGATGGGCAAATATTCCGACGCGTTGACCGATCCATTTCGCAACAGCACTACCGATGTCAGTTACCGCTGTCAGCAATGACAGCTCTCGCTCTCACTGCATGAACGAAAAAACTCACCGAAGCCCGATGCCCAGCGATGGCGCGCACTCCAGGCCGATAACGCCTGAGTGCTGCACATGTCCAAACCTCGCAAAATATCGCCGCTCGCCATGGCTTCCGCACCTCATTGAGTTGCGCTGCTTTTCCTGAGGCAACCCCGAAAAGCGCCCACCGAGGCGCACAGGTAAATGTACCGATGAAGATCACCGTTGTTGGAACCGGATATGTAGGCTTGGTGACTGGCGCCTGCCTCGCCGAGATGGGTAACGACGTTCTCTGCCTGGACGTCAATCCTGAGAAGATCCGCATTCTTCAGGAAGGCGGCATCCCCATCCACGAGCCGGGCCTCGACAAGGTCATCGCGTCCAATGTGGCCGCCGGCCGCTTGCACTTCACCACGGACATCGAGCACGCCGTCGCCTACGGTACGGCCCAGTTCATCGCGGTGGGCACGCCCCCCGACGAGGACGGCTCGGCCGATCTGCAGTACGTCCTCGAAGCCGCGCGTAGCATCGGCCGGCTTATGACCGACTACAAGCTGGTCATCGACAAGAGTACCGTACCGGTTGGCACGGCAGACAAGGTTCACGCAGCCATCGCCGATGAGCTCGCCAAACGAGGCGAACAGATTGACTTCTCTGTCGTCTCCAACCCGGAGTTTCTCAAAGAAGGCTCAGCCGTTGAGGACTTCATGAAGCCCGATCGCATCGTAGTTGGCGCTAACGACGAACGTGGTATCCGGCTGATGAAATCGCTGTATGCCCCGTTCCAGCGCAACCACGACAAGCTCGTCATTATGGACGTCCGCTCGGCCGAGCTAACCAAGTACGCGGCCAACGCCATGCTGGCCACGCGCATTTCGTTCATGAACGAACTTGCTCTGCTCGCCGAAAAGCTGGGCGCGGACATCGAACTCGTACGCCAGGGCATCGGATCCGATCCGCGCATTGGCTATCACTTCCTCTATGCCGGTTGTGGCTATGGCGGCTCATGCTTTCCCAAAGATGTAAAAGCCTTGATCAAGTCCGGTCAGGATGCTGGGCATGGCCTGAAGGTACTGAAGGCTGTGGAAGAAGCCAACGATGCGCAGAAGCGCGTATTGACGCAAAAAATCTGCGCGCGCTTTGGCGACGATCTCACCGGTAAGCATTTCGCGGTATGGGGCCTGGCATTCAAGCCCAACACCGACGACATGCGTGAGGCTGCCAGTCGCGTGCTTATCGCCGAGCTGCTCGCTCGAGGCGCAACCGTATCCGCTTATGACCCGGTAGCTCTCAACGAAGCTAACCGCATCTTCCACAACACGCCCGGTTTGACCCTTGTCAACTCATCCGATCAAGCCGCAATGGGTGCCGATGCCTTGATAATCGTCACTGAATGGAAAGAATTCCGGTCACCTGATTTTGCACAACTCAAGGCTCGACTGAAGTCCCCGGTAGTATTTGATGGTCGAAATCTCTACCAGCCCAACGCCATGAGCGAACTCGGTTTCGAGTACCACCCTATCGGTCGTCAGCAACCGTAAACCGACATGACTTCCTAAGCTAGGCGGGTTCGGTGCGACGCGAAACCACCATGTAATGTCCAATCCGGATTGAGCATGGCTGAGAGACAGGAGTCCAGTAAGTTGCGAGCGCGGTCCTCAGGAGCCAGGAGAGAACTGGCACTGATTGCGACCAAGGTACTGGCACCGTCTCAAGACCGGTAGAGTGCAGAAAACGACGATGCGCCGCGTCGTTTTAATTCTCTTTGGACCTGCCGCCGTGAGTGTAGCCGTTGCGATGCACGAACCTTGCTTACATATCCCATGTTGCTGAACGCTATAATGATTTTTGACTACGCACCCAAAAAGCTGTTCCGGGATCTGTCCAGAATCAAGCTAAAGTCGCGTTTGCTGATGGCGAACGCTTTTTTCGACTGAGCCCCTCACGAGAAATGCGCGAGTCGACCATCCTCCACCAAGCAAGGGGCGCGAAAAGCCAATGAACTCAATTTGGCAGAAGTACCACACCGGGAGTTGGCTCATTGCGGCCATCGTGTTTTTGTTGTTCGGCATGCGAAGCATCGGCCTTCCCGGCCTATACCTTGACGCAGTAAATCCGGACTATCTCGCGGCTCACGTGTTGAATCCCGAGATAAACAACTTCCGATTCCTGCTGCCCGGAAACGACAAGTTCCCAGTCTTGGCTGGTTACTACTACGGCGTACAGAATTTTTATCTCGCGCTTCCCTTCCTTGCGTTCTTTGGAAGCAGCGTCACAACCATCCGACTGGCCCAGATGGTCTTCGGCGCGATCATTGTCGCGGCCTCTACCAAGATTATTGAGCGGCTGTCGCGCTCCTATTGGATATCTCTGGCCTATGGCGTCATGGTGGCGTCGGAGCTGGCGTTCATTGCCTCATTCAGGACGCAGAATTTCATCATTCTCGGAGGGCTAGCTTGGACTTTTGTGTCCCTGTTATTCCTAGTTCCCCGCCAGGAGAATATAAAAGCCGGAAACACAGGCATCTTGATGTCCGGTGTATTTGCGGGCCTCGCGAGCTATGGGTATTTCGTTCTCGGCTTTTTCTTCCCGGCCATGATTCTGCTTGTTATCAAGCAAGCCGCCAGTAAGAAGAAAGGTGTGCTCATCTGGATCACCGGAGTCTGTGTTGGCTGCCTTCCCTATGTCGTTGGTTACGCCAAGATGTGGCGAGCGGCAGGAAGTTTCACCCAGTTCATCGAACAAATTCGCTCCGGCTTGAGCGCGCTGCACCCCATTGACGAAACGGGTAGTTTTATCGTCAATATCCACCATGCGATCGACATGACGCGGTTGTCGCTTTCCAATGGTGAAAATGAGTTGATGATCCTAGGCGACGCCACTCACTCGCCCTGGGGGATGCTCAAGTTTTACCTGTTGATCGGTACAACAGCCATCGCACTCGTACTGCTGGCCAAGGACCTGTTGAGCAAAAGGCAGATCTCGCTGGATCTGATGTTTGCTCTGCTTCCGGTCTCCTACTTCTGTGTCGCCGCCTTCTTTGGCCGAAGGCTTTGGGGCCATCATTTCTCTGTTCTCGTCCCTTTCATCTACTTGATGACAGCGATCCTTTTTGCGCGGCTGCTCAAGCAGGTGCCGAACCATCACCGAAACCTAGCGCGCCACGCACTGCTCGCACTATTTGCAGCCGCAATCATCCTGCCCAATGTTCATCAGCAGAATGTCTTCTTCCGTGAGTTGAATCGCACTGGTGGCGTAGGAAAGTCGTCCAGCGCCATGACATTAATGGCAGAAGAGGCTCTGGCGGACGGACACAACGCGATCTACGCCTTCCCAGACTGGGGGTTCTTTGCATCCTTCAACGTGCTTACAGAGAACCGCATCCCATACGTCGTGGACGTTTCTAAGGGGGCAATTGATGCTGAACGCAAGGGCTTCCCGGATCGTAACGAAATACGCCTTGCCTATTGGGATGACAAGGATGAGGCTAGTTACAAGCAAGCACTACTTGACGCAGGTGCGGATAGCGTTAACAAGCGGGACTATCTACAACGAGACGGACGTACAGCTTTTCATATGCTGACGGCCCATCTCCCGCCGAACGCACCCTAAGCAAAAAAGCATCCGGGATATCCTCCTGGATGCTTTTTTAGGTCGTTGACGCCAGCATAGCAATGCTCGCCGAAAGTGATTGTTGCAGCGCTTAACCACGCCCCGGATATCAATCGGTCGAACCGGTTTTATGTGTCCGCTTCGGACCATGCAGCATCTGAGATAACCAGCGACGAAGCCCAGAGGTTCCCACGGCTCACGCACCCCGGTTCAACGCAAACCTGCACCGCTGCGATATCAAGCCACTGCCGCGACCTGTCGACCTGCCTGTTCGCCCAAACGGATAAGGCTGATCTTTAGTTCCACCAAGATTGTTGATTTACCGATCAGCCACTTCAAACAAGCGGATTAGCTCTGGCCATGCGCGGTCCACCAGAAAGTGAGAGCCCACCTGTGCCGCCACAGCTGCGGCGAGATCGGTCTCCATGTCACCAACCAGCACGCTCTGACCAAGATCCAAGCAAAGGTCCTTGGCCGCCTGGAGAATCATTCCAGGACGAGGCTTTCTGCAATTGCACTTAACCCGGTACTGCCCTACGCCCGCTTCTGCGTGATGCGGACAGTAATAAGTTGCCTCAAGCCTAATACCGCGAAGTTCAAATTGCTGATGTACCCATTTAGTGTAGTCAAGAAACTCTCGCTCCGAGTAATAGCCCCGCGCGATACCCGCCTGGTTGGTTACGACAACAAGCACGTATCCGGCAGTCTGTGCAGCTCGGCAGAGATCAAAGACCGGAGAAATCCACTCAGTTTCTTCTGGCGTGTGCACATAGCCGTGATTCACATTGATCACGCCATCCCGATCCAGAAAAAGCGCCTTTCTACCCAGGCTGCTCGTGCAATCGGGTTTGATAGGAAGAAAACACCCAGGCTCTGGCCTCATAAGGTGTATCGATCCTTTGAAACGAACAAACGCTGCGCCAATTCATAGTCCGCGGGAACACCAATGTCGATGAAATCGGCTGTGTTCGTATAACCAGCGACGTTCCCTTTCGCCGTTTCCGGGAACAGCACTAACTCCTCGAAGGAATAGGCTTCCATGTCAGGTAGCGCCCCCAAAGCGCTCTCCGACAGGAAATAGCTACCTGCATTGATGTACCCCGCGCCTTGCGCGCCCTTCTCGCAAAATGCCTGCAGTCGGCTACCTTCCAGCATGACGGCGCCGTATCGGCTCAGGTCGGGTACGTGAGCAAGCGCAACACCTAAAGGACATCCACTATTGCTGACGCTCGCCTCCATTGCGCGTAGGTCAAAACGAAGGAACGTGTCCCCATTGGCGATATGCACGCTCTCACCCTGCAACATGCGCGAAGCAAGCCGAATGGCTCCACCTGTCCCTAACCGCTCTTTTTCAAGCGAGTAAACTATTGTCATGCCCTTCCAGACAGAACCGATCGCTGCCTCGATCTTCTCGGCCATGTAGCCCGTCGCGAGAATCGTGCGACGGATGCCACAGGCAGCTAGGTGATCGAGCACATAAGCAAGGAAGGGCCGCCCGCACACAGGCGCGAGCGGCTTGGGCAGATCGGGAACAACATCGCGAAGTCGCGTGCCCAGCCCACCAACTAGGACGATGGCTTCTTCAGCCCTTGGCATGCGCAAAGATCTCGTGCTCGATCAAGCCGCAGATCAGGTGACCAACAAACTCGTGCCCTTCCTGCACCTTCGGCGTTTCACCCGAGGGCATACGGAAGCAGACATCGCACAAGTCGGCCATAGCACCACCACCCTGGCCGGTGAAGCCGATCACGCGAATGCCGGCTGCCTTTGCTGCCTGGATGGCGCGCAGGATGTTCTTGGAGTTACCCGATGTCGAAATGGCATAGAGCACGTCACCCTCGCGCCCCAGCGCTTCTACCTGGCGTGCAAAGACATAGTCGTAACCGTAGTCGTTGCCGATCGCGGTCAGGATGCTGGTGTCCGTAGTCAACGCGATAGCGGGAAGGCCCGGCCGGTCGAAGTAGAAACGACTGACTAGCTCGCCAGCCCAGTGCTGCGCGTCTGCCGCGCTACCGCCATTGCCAGCGAACAGCAGCTTGTTGCCCTGATTGAGCGCTTCAACCGACAACTGGACAGCTTTGAGGATGAGCTCATGCAGGGCGCTGTCACGCGACATGTCCTGCAACAACGCTACGGTCTTGCCGAATTCGGCTTCGATTTTTTCGATCAGATGACTCGCCACGAGGTCGCCCCCTGCTGAGTGAAGTGGAAATCCAAAACGCTACCACCCTGATCGAGCAGAGCGCGCGTCAACCCAATGCGCTGATCCGGTGCGCAGAGGAACATCATAAATCCGCCGCCACCGGCGCCGGAAACTTTGGCTGCCGTCGCTCCATTCTGGAAGGCGAGCTTCTCCATCCGGTCGATGAGCGGGTTACTGACGCTCGTCGCCGTGTTCTTCTTGGCTTCCCAGCCAGCCTGCAGTGTTGCCGCCAGACCACGGAGGTCCCCTTTGAGGACGCACTCCTTCATCTGCACGGCCTCCTGTTTCAGTCGGTGCATCGCATCGATCGACGACTGGTTCTTCTCGCCAACATTGCGTGATTGCTGATCGATGATATCTGCCGACGCACGGGAAACCCCCGTGAAATACAACACCAGCGACGCCTCCAGCTCAGCCCACACCCAATCTTTCACGCGAAGCGGGTTAACGATCACGCGATCGTTGCCGTAAAACTCCATGAAATTGAAGCCACCAAAGGTCGCGGCATACTGGTCCTGCTTTCCGCCGGCCAGCTTGAGGTCCTTGCGCTCGATGTCATAGGCGAGATGCGCGACCTCGTACTCGCCTAGCGGCAACGAAAAGTGCTCAACAAATGCCTGCAACAGGGCAACAACCATCGTAGACGATGACCCAAGGCCAGACCCTGGGGGGGCGTCCGAGAACGTCTGCACGCAAAGCGGAGGCTGCTCACCGTGCAGGAAATCGCGAGAAACGCGGGAGTAAACCCCCTTCAGTAACTGCAGGCCACCATCAACGGTCACGGTGTCCTTCGACGGGTCGAAGTCCTCTCGAATACCTACATCGAGTGCATTGAAGCGTAGGCGATTGTCGGCAGAGGGGCCCACGAGAGCGTAGGCATAGCGGTCAATCGTGACGTTCATGACGTTCCCGCCATAGACATCACAGTAAGGCGACACATCGGTACCGCCACCCGCCAGTCCTAGGCGAAGTGGGGCGCGGGCGCGTGTAGTCATGAGGCCTCCTTGGCAGTGCGGCAACGAACCTGGTAGCAAGCCAGCAGGCCGATCTTGTTATGTTGAAAGAAAACGAGCGAGCGACCTCTCAATGCGCCGGATGCAATCTCGTTGGAGACAAGCCCGGCCATACCCGCCACTCGTGAATCACTCGAAATAGTCATGATGTGGCTCGACATCAAACGTTGGTGCCTGTCGCCCCTTGAAGGGATGCAACCGTCTTCCCGGCGGGCCACTGGAGATCAAGCGACAAGACATCCCAGAGCGCCTTCTCGGAAAAGCGCTCTTTAACGAACTGTTGCGAGTCGCGAGACATTTGAACCCAACGAAGATCATCGCTCAGCAAAGTCACCACGTGATCCGCAAAAAGCTCTGCGTCGTCACTGGCGGCAAGGAAATGCGCGGTGCCATCAAGCCCCTGGGCTCCTGCAGATGTGGTCACGCACGGCACGCCATACCGCAATGCCTCGATGACTTTACCCTTGAGCCCGCCACCAAAGCGCAGGGGAGCCACCGCAACCTTGGCATGCGTGTAGAAGTGTTCGAGCTCATCGTCACTCACGAAACCGGTGACAGTAATGTCCTCGCGAGCGAGCGCCTTGACCTCTTCGGTGGGATTTGACCCGATCAGGTAAAGATGAATGCCGGGTACTTGCTGACGAATGCGGGGGAAGATTTCCTGCACCAACCATTTCGCGCCATCCACGTTGGGTGCATGAGCAAAACCAGCTACGAACACCAAATCCTTGCGCTCGCCCAGCGTACGCTCCGGCTGCTCAGGGAACGACTCGAAAGCGTAGGCCGGCACCGTACGGGCAGGTGTTGTGAGCTTGTTGCTCTTCAACCACTGCTGCACATACTCCGTCTCCCCATTCGCCGGGTAATAGATGGTGTCTACCTTTGACCATGCCGATTCCTCGAGTGCAACGAAGCGCTCCTGCTCCTTGAGCAGTTCCGGCGTCGCTTGCAGCCGCAGCTGTTCGCTGATGCGCAGATGATGAATATCGTGACCGTAGTAAAGGATCTTGGCCTTGCTGTAACGGCGGATAGGCTCCAAGAACGGGCCGACAACATGCGGACGGCTCGCAATCACGCAATCTATGCTCTCGCCATTCTCCCGAATCCACGTGGCGAAACCGTTCCTGTACTCCGCCCCATAGATCACTTCAACGCCAAGCTGCTGGAGGCGTTCACCGTAGGGGGCGTCATACCAGAGGTTTTCCGGCCAGAACTTCACGTCAACGCCTTGATCCTTCAACGTCTTCATGAATTGCCACATCGTGCGCGACCCTGCATCCCGGTCTGGCTGCGGGATGTAGTGATCGATGACCAATACGGTTGGCGTCTTGCCCGTGCGACCGCGAGCCATCTCAACGTGCTCAGCGTTGGGAAAGTGATTTTCTTGCAGCGTTGCCTGCCACTTATGGAAGAACTTCTTCTGGTTCTCCACTTGATAGGCCTTGATACCCGACTGCACGTCGGTACCGTGGGAGATGCCTTCAAAGTGGATAACCACGGACTTCGGCTGGAAATAGAGCTTTAAACCGTGCGCTCGCACTTTGAAGGCGAGATCGGAGTCCTCGCAATAAGCTGGCACGTAGATTTCGTCAAAGCGCCCTAGCTCCTGGAACAGAGCGTTGCGGATAAGAAGCGACGCGCCGGAGCAGTAATCGGTTTCTCGAACATAGTTATAGATGCTGCGAGAGGGGTCATCGAGTCGACCGTAGTTCCATGCACTACCATCTCGCCAAATGATACCGCCGGCCTCCTGCATGCGGCCATCGGGGTAGACCAGCTTCGAACCCACCATGCCGCAATCAGTAAACCGCGAAAACACGTCGAGCATGGCGTCGAGCCAGTCTGGCGTGACCTGCGTGTCATTATTCAAGAGATAGAGAAACTCACCCTTGATCAGTGTCGACGCACGATTGCACGAGCGGACAAAGCCGAGATTCTGAGGGTTCTCCTCATAACGAAGGCCTGGCACTGAGCCGAGGTGCTTGATCGCCTGATCGCCCGAGGCGTCCTCGACCACCAGCACCTCGTAAGGCACCTTAGGTGGGTTCTCCATGATCGAGCGCAGGCACGCACTGGTATAAGCAAGCTGCCCATAGGCCGGAATGACGATGCTGATGAGCGGCTCAGGGAAGGTTGGAAAAGACAGGCCGGCAACATGTTCTGCAGGGGTCTTTTCTTTATGCACCTGAATGACTGCAGGCGCGCGTACTCCGACTCTCCGCTGAAACGCCTCGCGGAGAAAGCCTACATCGCCTCGAATCAACCGCGCCAATACGCGTAACGGCCGTGTGACGCGCCAGGAATGTGAGCCGAGAATCTGGGACACCTGTGCTTGCGAGCCGGAAAGCTCCGACTCCAATGATGCGACGCGCAGCGCCGACGCTTTCAGCTCGCGCCGCAATCGCAAGGTATCGCTCGATTCGGCAGCGAGCGTCGCAAGCTTGTCCTGGGTATCGGCCAGTGCGCCAAACCCCTCGTAAAGGCGGGCCATTTCCACTTCCTCTCGGCCCGCTTGTTGCTCGTACAATCGCCCAAGAGCGCTACGCTCTTTCTTCAGGTCCCCAAGCTCTTTGTCGAGCGAGGTGGCCCATGCGGCAACCTGTTGATGTTCCTCACTTAGCGCCCCGTGCAGCCCGCGCAGCTTTTCCAGCTCCGCATCAAGACCTTGCGCCCAGCCGACTGCGGACTGATGCTCTTTCACCAATTTCCCGTAGATCGCGCTTAGCTGGTCGAATTCATGGCTCACGCGCTGCCCCCATTGGGCTACTTCGCGATGACGCAGGTAAAGATCCTCTTCTTCGGTCAACAGCACGGACGGATTGGACTCTGGCAATTGCACGCCACTAGCCGCTGCAACGGCGATGAAGTACACCGGGTCGACCAATTGGGACGTACGGGGAAGGATATCGTTCCCCGTGTCCGTCAATGCCGTTATCTGCGACCTGACATCGGCACTATCCATCGGCATGAGCGCCGAAACGACGGTCATGCGCTGTCCGTAATAACGAATCTGTGGAAAGTGAAGACGTAGCAGCTCGTCAAGCTCGGCAAAGTCGAGCTCTTTCACATGGAACTCGTTGTGATGGCCGGCTTTGTCGGAATAGATCGGACGATTCGGCGATGACATCACCAGCAGTCCATCGGGGCGCAGCACGCGACGTATTTCGGCAACCATCTCGGCGTGCTGATCGTGATGTTCAATCGTCTCAAACGACACGACGACATCGACCGAGTGATCTGGTAGGGGAATGGCCGCGGCACTCCCCTCTCTGAATTCCAGCCCGCGGCGTTCGCTGTATGCTTCGCGCGCATGCGTCACCGCCTCGGCGGAGATATCTACGCCAGTTACGAATGCAGCACTTTGGCTAAGCATGGCACTGCCGTAACCCTCGCCACAGGCAATATCCAAGACAGTCTTGCCCGTCACTAACGGGCGACACCATGCGTAACGATGAAAATGTTCCTGCCGGATTTCACCAGCTTGAGTCGGAACGTAACGCTCTCCGGTAAATTCCACGACTTAACCCTCGAGCTGCTGGATCTTGATCGAATGCATAGGGATCCCGACCAAGCCATGCTTCATTGAGCTCTCGCTGGCACGGAACGTCAGCGCATCATGGATCCAGTGCTGCTGGGTGTGGTCGTCCTGTGATCCTGACGCGAGTGCGACGTCGATCGAATAGTCGCCGGTGGGGAGAATCGGCATACGGAACTCAAAATGAGCGCGCAGGCGTGTACCGGCGCTGGCTACGACAGGCGAAGCGCTGTAACTCAGGTACGTGTTGTCGCCGAAGATGCGCTGGCCAAGGTGGTCCTTCACATAAAAGCCGAAGATCGGGGCTTCAACGTGCGAATCTACTTCGGCATCGATCTGGAGGCTTACCACCTCTCCCCCGATAAATAACTGGGAATCGGAGCCATCTCCTCCCACGAGTTTGGCGCCGGATATGCGCGCCTGCCCCGCACCGAACTGATTACCCATATTTTCGGGATCGAATGCAAAGACCGTGATCCGATTCATGCCCACGCATTCCTTCAGCACGGCATGCCTAGTATCGATGATGTCTTCCGGAACAGTGGACTCTTGTCGCGACAACGACTTCACTGCACCACCGGCCGCGCTTGATTTGATAGTGACGACCTGGCCACCTGCAAGCCGGTCCGCTGCATGCTGTTCGGCCAGATAGCGCTCAACCACTTCGCGAGTTGTGCCATCCAGAATCTGACGCCCTTTGTCCAGCCAGATGGCCCTGTCGCAAAGATTAATCACAGCGCCCGTGTCGTGACTGACAAACATAAGTGTGCCGCGCTTTTGAAAATCGCGAAGGAAACGCATGCACTTCTGAGTGAACCGCACGTCGCCCACACTTAGGGCTTCGTCGATGATGAGCACATCCGCATCAACATGCGCCGCGATGGCGAAAGCCAAGCGCACATACATGCCACTGGAGTAGGTCTTCACTGGCTGGTTGATAAAGTCGCCGATGTCGGCAAAGGCCAGGATGGAGTCGAACCGCTTACGCAATTCGCCCTCCGGAATACCGTAGAGAAGGCCGCTAAGGTAGACATTCTCTTCGCCGGTGAATTCCGGATTGAAGCCAGCGCCCAGCTCCAGGAGCGCAGCAATGCGGCCGTTGGCGCGCACCTGGCCCTCGGTCGGCGTCAACGTACCGCAGACCATCTGCAGCAGGGTCGACTTGCCCGAACCGTTGCGGCCAATGACGCCCACCGTTTCTCCGCGACGGATACTGAAACCCACATCGCGCAGTGCCCAGAACTCCTTGTGGTAGCGAAGACCATGCTTGCCCATAACGCGACCGAGGCGCGGCAGCACCATCTGCTTCAGGCGGTCCGCGGGCTGGGCATAGATGTCGTACTTTTTACCGAGCGACTCCACCGAGATCATCAGTTCGTTAGAGGACATCGGCGAACCCCTTACGCGTGCGCTCAAACCAAACAAATGACACCCACGCAAACGCGCAGGCAGCCAAGGTGTAAGCGCCCAGCAGAGTCCAGTTGGGTGCGTGCCCCCAGATCAATACGTCACGTGACGCTTCCACGATCTCTGTAAGGGGGTTGAGGTACAGCAGTTGTCGATACTGCGGGGGGATCATTTCCTTGGAGTAAAAGATCGGCGCCAAGAACATCAACATCGCCGTAATGATTCCCATGGCGTGCTTGAGGTCCCGCAGAAACACACCCAGCGAAGAAAGAAACCAGATCATTCCAGCCAAGAAGGGCAGAAACGCCGCGACCACCAATGGAAAGTAAACGATAGTCCATGGCATGGTGCCACGCACCACCAGCCCGAAGATCAACAGCACAAAGGTGGAGATCAGCAAATGGAACAGTGCCGATCCCAGGGTGCTCCACGAGAGCGTCTCCAAGGGAAACACAATCTTCTTCACGAAATTTCGGTTTTCGATAATCAACGTTGGAGCACGCGTCGCGCACTCCTGGAACATGGTGTTGATGTTGAGACCCGCAAACAGGATGACCGCGAACTCGAACTGTCCGCCCCCCTGCCCTGCCCAACGGGACTTGAAGATGAAACTGAAGACAAAGGTGTAGACGCCGAGCATCAGCAGTGGATTGAAGAATGACCACATCAGTCCAATGAAGGATCCGCGATAACGCCCAATGACGTCACGACGGGCCATCTGCACGATCAGGTGATAGTGCCGAGTCAGGGCCCGGTAGGGCGAAAGTGGATCGATCAGCCGGTACGTCGAAATCATGCGCGTCCAATAGCGTTACGTATGTCGTCAATCGGATGCAATGAAGAAGCAGTCCTGGCCCCTCCTTGCGGATCCGTGTCTAGGAAGTGACTCAACTAAGGGCAAAAGCCAATTCGTTGCGCAGGTCATCGACATTCTCGACGCCTACGGACAAACGAATGAGCGAATCGCTAATGCCAAGCCGCTTGCGATTGGCCGGTGGCACAGAGGCATGAGTCATGATGGCCGGATGCTCGATCAAGCTCTCCACGCCACCCAGCGACTCGGCCAACGCGAACAACTCGCATCGCTCCAGCACGCGTCTCGCCTTGCGCAGACCACCCTTCACTTCGACACTGATAATGCCCCCAAAACCATCCATCTGTCGGCGAGCCAAGGCATGCTGCGGGTGACTCTTGAGGCCCGGGTAAATCACTCGCTCGATGGCAGGGTGCTTTTCGAGCCACTGGGCAAGAATCAAAGCGCTTTCACAGTGCGCTTTCATGCGCAGGTGCAAGGTCTTGAGGCCGCGCATGGCAAGGAACGAATCGAACGGGCCGGCAACCGCGCCCACAGAGTTCTGGAGGAACCCCATCTGCTCGGCAAGCTCCTGGCTGCGCGCCACGACGATGCCGCCAACCATGTCCGAGTGGCCGTTGAGGTATTTGGTGGCCGAATGCAGCACCAAATCAGCGCCACTTTCGAACGGACGCTGGATCATTGGTGAGCAGAAGGTGTTGTCCACCACCAGGATCAGCCCGTGCTTGCGGGCGAAATCAGCGACCTTCCCCAGGTCCACCAACTTGAGCATGGGATTGGTCGGAGTTTCCGCCCAGATCATGCGGGTATTGGGACGCAGGGCCGCCTTGAGCGCTTGGGTGTCATTGAGGTCGATAAAGGTGAAGTCCAGCCCCGCGGAACGCTTGCGTACGCGTTCGAACAAACGGTAGCTGCCGCCATACAGGTCATCCATCGCGATGACGTGGCTGCCGGAGTCGAGTAGATCCAACACCGTGGCCGCCGCTGCCAGACCCGAGCCGAAGGCAAAACCTGCCGTACCGCCCTCAAGCGCCGCCACGCAGCGCTCGTAAGCCATGCGCGTGGGGTTCTGGGTGCGGGAGTATTCGTAGCCCTTGTGCTTGCCAGGGCTCTCCTGCACGTAGGTGGACGTGGCATAGATGGGGGTCATGATGGCCCCGGTGGTGGGGTCCGGGTGCTGACCCGCATGGATTGCTAGCGTTCCCAAACCCAGTTTGGACTGCTGAGCGTCGTGCTTCTTAGATTTGGCCATACGTAGCGAGACCTGCTCCACCAAGGCAAACGCGTATCTTACCTGTCATCGCGGATTCAACCGAGCCTTGAACCTTCCGCGTTCATAATCCAGTGCTTCTGAAACCTCGTTCTTTGGGAAAAGGCGGCACTTGTCTTGATAACATCTTTTTTACAAAAATTATTTTTCTGTAGGCGGCCAACCTTTGCTTGTGAAGTGCGTTTCAGTTTCTACCGCGACACCTTTCGCGAAGCTGAAACATTTCATTAAGCTGACGAAATGACCAAGGCACGCACCCTCATCCATTACCACATCTTCAAGAATGCAGGGACGAGCATCGATACCTGCCTGAGGCGGAGCCTCGGCGAGCGGTGGGGCTCATTTGAAGGTACTCACGCCCATGACATCCAGGCGCCGGAGCAACTTGCCCGTTTCATGGAGGCAAACCCACACCTGAGGGCCATTTCCAGCCACTTGGCGCGCCCCCCCCTCCCCGCGCCCCATAGCTTGCCAGTGGTTTTTATCCGCCACCCCTTGCTGCGTGCCTATTCCGTTTATCACTTCACTCGCAAGGACACCGCGCAGCCCTTTTCGGACGTCGCCCAGAGCAACGGCTTTGCCGACTACATTCGCTGGACCCTGCGCGAGGAACCCGGCAGCATCGTCATTCGCGACTATCAGGTGGTGCATCTGTCCGCAGCGTCCTGGCGCTGCAAACACATTCTCGACGCACGCGCGACAGAACAGGACCTGCGCCAGGCCTGCTCTCTACTCGACAGCTGGGGCATGGCGGGCGTCGTGGAGCAATTCGAGCGCTCCGTGGACGCCTACCAGGCAAGCTATGGGCCATTGGTACCTGGCCTGCAACTGGCGTACGACCGGGAAAATGTCACTGAACCAACATGCGCCCCCGTCGATGACAGGCTCGAGCAACTGCGCCAAATGCTCGGCCAAGACCTCTACGCACGCTTCATGGCCGCCAATGCGCTTGACCTTGGCCTGCATGAACATGCGACACGCCTTCTGGAGCAGGCCCTCTCTCCGGCGTCATCCAAGATACGCGCCCAGGCTCTTTAGCTGCCTCTTCGGACCAAAACCAGTCGCCCCAGGGTTACGGGGGACTGACGCCCCGTCACCGGGCATAACCCTGCACCCAGACTGACCGCATGGGTGTATTGCTGCGGCCCAAAGCTTGGTATGGCACGGCGAATACGGGCATTATTCCCCGATTATGTGCGCCCCCATCGGCGCACCCAGACCAGGAAATATGGACTTATTTCATGACTAGCACTCCCTCCGGACTTACTACCCTTCTGGTCACTGGTGGCGCGGGATTCATCGGCGCCAATTTTGTCCTGCAGGCCCTGGCCGAAGGCAAAAAGGTCATCAACCTGGACAAGCTGACCTACGCAGGCAACCTGGACACGCTTGCTTCTGTGCATGACAACCCCCGACATGTGTTCGTGCAGGGCGATATCGGCGATCGGGCGCTCGTCGGAAAGCTCCTGACCGACTATCGCCCCGACGCAGTGGTCAACTTCGCGGCGGAATCGCATGTCGATCGCTCGATCGATGGCCCCGCTGCGTTCGTGGAAACCAACGTGGTTGGGACGCTGGGTCTGCTCGAGTGCGCACGCGACTACTGGCGCTCGCTGGATACATCAGCCGCGAGCGCGTTCCGCTTTCTGCACGTTTCAACCGACGAGGTCTACGGCTCGCTGGGAGACGACGGCAAGTTCACGGAAGAAACCGCTTACGCGCCCAACTCTCCTTACTCGGCATCCAAGGCTGCGTCTGATCATCTGGTGCGTGCGTTCCACCATACCTACGGCTTGCCGACGCTCACCACGAACTGTTCCAACAACTATGGTCCGTTCCAGTTTCCAGAGAAGCTCATCCCGCTGGTCATTCAGAAGGCACTAGCGGGCGAACCACTGCCTATCTATGGCGACGGCCTGAATATCCGCGACTGGCTTTACGTTGGCGATCACTGCAGCGCTATTGCGCGCGTGCTAACTGCCGGTCGGGTCGGTGAAACCTACAATGTCGGCGGTAATGCAGAGCAACAGAACATTACCGTGGTAAAGACCATTTGCACCTTGCTTGACCAGCGACTTCCGCTGGCAGACGGCCGTAAGCGTGAGTCACTGATCACCTACGTGAAGGATCGTCCCGGCCACGACCGCCGCTACGCCATCGATGCCAGCAAGCTCCAGCGCGAACTGGGCTGGGCACCGTCACAGACGTTCGAATCAGGTATGGCGCAAACGGTCGATTGGTATCTGGAGAACCAGGCCTGGACCCAGCGCGTACTGGACGGCAGCTATCGAATGGAGCGCCTGGGCACATGAGCACTCAGAAAGGCATCATTCTCGCGGGTGGTTCAGGCACTCGGCTGTATCCGATCACGCAGTCGGTGAGCAAACAATTGCTCCCGGTCTATGACAAGCCCATGGTGTATTACCCGCTCGCCACACTGATGCTGGCAGGCGTGCGCCAGATACTCGTGATCAATACGCCGCACGAACAAGCGCTGTTCCAGCGACTGCTTGGCGATGGATCACAGTGGGGCATCAACATTCAGTACGCCGTGCAGCCCTCGCCGGACGGGCTTGCCCAAGCCTTTGTCATCGGCAAGGAATTCGTTGCCAACGACCCGAGTTGCCTGGTCCTGGGCGACAACATTTTCTACGGTGTCGGACTGACAGAACGCCTCAAGCGCGCCAGCGCGCGCGAGCATGGCGCCACGGTTTTCGGCTACTGGGTGCGAGATCCCGAGCGCTACGGCGTCGCAGAGTTTGATGGCGATGGTCGCGTCATCGGTCTTGAGGAAAAGCCGTCCAAGCCCAAGTCAAGCTATGCGGTGACCGGCCTCTACTTCTACGACAAACGCGCCTGCGACTTCGCTGCAGAGCTTAAGCCGTCCGCTCGCGGCGAGCTTGAAATTACCGATCTCAACCGTTGCTATCTGCAGGATGGCTCATTGCATCTTGAACAGCTGGGTCGTGGCTTCGCCTGGCTGGATACAGGTACTCACGATTCGCTGATGGAAGCTGGCAACTACATCCAGACCATCGAGAATCGTCAAGGACTCAAGGTGTGCTGCCCCGAGGAGATCGCCTACAACAACGGGTGGATCGATGGCGAGCAGGTACTACGTCTCGCCGCTCCGCTCGCCAAAACAGGTTACGGCCAGTACTTGCAGAATCTCGTTTCCCAGGGACACGTTCGATGAAGGTTATCGAGACTACATTGCCAGGCGCTTTGGTCATCGAGCCTCAAGTGTTCGGCGATGCGCGCGGATATTTCTACGAGAGCTATAACAAGGCCAAATACGCTGAGGCGGGGGTTACAGCAGCGTTCGTGCAGTCCAACGTCTCGCGCTCCGCCAAGGGCGTGCTGCGCGGGCTGCACTACCAGTGGCCCAATCCTCAGGGCAAGCTGGTAAGCGTGCTTGAAGGTGAAGTATTCGACGTAGCCGTCGACATCCGGCGCGGATCACCCACCTTTGGCCGATGGGCCGGCGTCATGCTCAGCGCGGATAACAAACGACACTTCTGGATTCCAGAAGGGTTTGCCCATGGTTTCTGCGTGGTTTCCGAGTTCGCCACCTTTGCGTATCAGTGTACGGCGCTGTATGACCGTGAAGCAGACGCCGGTGTACGCTGGAACGACCCCGATATAGGCATTGACTGGCCCATTAGCCAACCATTGCTGTCTGAGAAGGATGAGAAGGCCCCATTGCTCAAGGACGTTGCACAGGCGCGTCTTCCGGAGTTCAGCCGTTGAAGATTGCCCTGCTCGGCGCCAATGGTCAGCTTGGCCAAACCTTTTTGAAGGAAGACACACTCGCCCATCGTGGCGATCTCGTTGCTGTGACCCGGGATGGTCTCGTTCACGGTGCCGGCCAGGGTGAAGCCGCGGATCTGTCATCCCCTGAACACATGGCAGCGCTGCTTGATCGAGTCAAGCCAGACGTCATCATCAACGCGGCGGCATACACAGCAGTCGACCGCGCGGAGCAAGAAGAGGCACTGGCCACACAGATCAATGGCGCCTCCGTTGACGCTATCGCCCGCTGGGCCGCCGCCCATCGTGCCTTGGTGCTCCATTACTCCACCGATTACGTATTCGATGGGCAAAGCAGGCAACCCTATGCAGTGGATGCCGCGACAGCTCCTATAGGTGCATACGGCCGCAGCAAGCTCGCCGGTGAACGTGCTCTAGCGACGAGCGGCGCCCACCACATGATCTTCCGCACCGCATGGGTCTATGCAGCGCACGGCCACAACTTCCTCCGCACCATGTTGAGACTGGGTGCCGAACGCGATGAGCTACGTGTAGTCGCGGATCAGCACGGCGCCCCTACGTCCACGCTCCTGATCGTGCGGGGAACGCTCGCTGCACTCGACGCATGGAATCGCACGTCCACGAGCGAACGCGCCAACATGGAAGGCATACACCATCTTGTCGCTAGCGGGGACACGACGTGGCATGGCTTTGCGACAGCGATTTTCGACGAAGCCCTGGAGCGCAACCTGATCAAGCGCAAGCCCACCGTGGCCGCTATCGGGACGATCGACTTCCCTACGCCAGCAGAGCGCCCCGCCTATTCGGTACTCGACAACACCGACTTCCAGAAGCGCTTTGACTTTGCGTTGCCTGACTGGCGAATTGGCCTACATGAGGTCATGAATGAACTCCCTTCTGCCACGCACTGAATCGACCATGCTTATTCCACTCATTCTCAGCGGCGGCAGTGGGACCCGGCTTTGGCCTGTTTCGCGGAAGAATCTGCCAAAACAGTTTCTGTCGTTGACCGGTCAGGGCACCTTGTTCCAGCAGACCATCGCGCGTACTCAGAGGCTCCCTGACGTAGCTCCGCCTATCGTCGTTGCCAGTGAAGACCACCGCTTCCTGGCGGCCGAGCAATTGCTCGAGTCCGGCATTCAGGGCGCAACGATCGTGCTTGAGCCGGTCGGCCGCAATACAGCACCCGCGATTGCGCTGGGCGCGCTGCAAGCCGTCGAGCGCGACCCGGAAGCGCTTCTGCTCGTCCTTCCAGCCGATCACCTGATTGGCGACACCCAGAGTTTCACCGAAGGCGTGGCACTCGCTCTACCGTTGGCGCGTGAGGGCTGGCTGGCTACCTTTGGCATTCGCCCAGACCGTGCCGAAACGGGTTTCGGCTATATCCGTCGGGCTGAACCGATCGGTGATGGCGCCTTCCGCGTTGCACAGTTCGTCGAGAAACCTGCTTTGGCCGTAGCCGAATCCTATGTCGCCGACGGCGGCTACGACTGGAACTCGGGCATGTTCCTGTTCAAGGCTGCCCGTTACCTGGAAGAGCTGGATCAGCACGCCCCCGACATACTGAAGGCAGTGCGCGAAGCTCACGCATCCGCACGGAAGGATCTCGACTTCGTTCGCATCAACGCCGACAGCTTTGCCAACGTACCAGACGACTCCATCGACTATGCAGTGATGGAAAAAACCCAACGTGCCGCGGTCGTTCCGGTCGCGTGCGATTGGAGCGACATCGGCTCATGGACGGCGCTGTGGCTCGCCGGTGCGAGGGACGCCAACGGCAATCTTCGCGAGGGCGACACCATCGCTGTGAACACCCGCAATTCCCTGCTGCGTTCGCATGAGCGCCATCTGCTGGCGACGGTGGGAGTGGACGACCTTCTCGTCATCACGACGCCCGATGCCACCCTCGTTGCTCACCGCGACGCGGCTCAAGACGTCAAGCGCGTGGTCGACGAACTCAAGGCGGCCGGACGGACCGAGCACTCATTCCACCGGGTGGTTCGTCGCCCGTGGGGAAGTTATGACTCGCTCGAATCGGGCGAGCGCTTTCAGGTCAAACGTATCGTCGTGAAACCCGGCGCCTCGCTGAGCCTGCAGAAGCACCATCACCGCGCCGAACACTGGATCGTGGTTTCAGGGACCGCAGAGGTCACGTGTGACGACCGTGTCTTCCTGCTCGGAGAGAACCAGAGCACCTACATCCCGTTGGGTAGCGTGCACCGTCTGCGCAACCCCGGCAAGATGCCGCTTGAGATGATCGAGGTGCAGTCCGGAAGCTACCTCGGCGAGGACGACATCGTGCGATTCGATGACGCTTATGGCCGATCCTGAAAGCAATTCAGACAAAAAGCCGCGCTCGAACCGCGGCTTTTTTATGCCTGCCCCGATTACTCCACCGTTACCGACTTGGCCAGATTACGCGGCTGATCCACATCGGTGCCGCGCAACACGGCTACGTGATAGGCAAGCAATTGCATCGGTACGGTAAACACAGCGGGGGCGATGAAGTCGCCGCCACCATCCATGCGAAGAGTGACGCCGCGTGATGCATTGCCATCCATGCTCGCCTCGCCATCGGCGAAGACCAGCAGCTCGCCACCACGCGCGCGCACTTCCTGCAGATTGGACTTGAGCTTGTCGAGCAGCGGGCCATTCGGCGCCACGGCAATCACCGGCATGTCTTCATCCACCAGCGCCAGCGGGCCGTGCTTGAGTTCGCCAGCCGCGTAGGCCTCCGCATGGATATAGGAGATCTCCTTGAGCTTGAGCGCTCCTTCCAGCGCCACCGGATACTGCACGCCACGCCCAAGGAACAGCGCATGCTGGCGATGGATCAGGTGCTCCGCGAGCTCAATGATCCGGGGCTCCAGCTCAAGCGCCTTCTCGATCATCACTGGCATGCGCTGCAACTGCGCGGTTAGATCCGCATAACGCGAGGCATCAAGGCCACGCTGGTGCGCCAGCTGCAGCGACAACAGGCCCAGCGCTGCGAGTTGCGTAGTGAACGCCTTGGTGGACGCCACACCGATCTCAGGACCGGCGCGCGTCATCAGCTTGAGATCCGCCTCGCGGACCACAGACGACTCGGGCACGTTGCAGATCGCCAGCGTGCCGAGATAACCACGACGACGCGATTCACGCATCGCCGCCAAGGTATCTGCCGTTTCACCGGATTGCGAAATGGCAACGAACAAGGTGCCGTCCGGCACCACGGCCTCGCGGTAGCGGTACTCGCTAGCCACCTCCACATTCACCGGAAGTCGAGCGTATTCCTCGATCCAGTACTTGGCGACGAGGCCGGCATGGTAGCTGGTGCCACAAGCAATGATATGCAGGCCCTTTACCTTGCTTAGCAGCTCGTCGCCACCCACGCCGAAGATATTGGGTAGCACGCCGTTCGGACCAATGCGCGCTTCCAGCGTATCGGCGACGGCGCGCGGCTGCTCGAAAATTTCCTTCTGCATGTAGTGGCGATACTCACCTCGCTCGACGGCGTCGGTGGAGAGCTCGCTTTCGTGCACGGCCCGAGTTACCGGCTGACCATCCCGCCCATAGACCTGCACGTTGTCGCGGGTGATTTCGACGACGTCGTGCTCTTCCAGATAGATGATCTTGTTGGTGACCTGGATAAGCGCCTGGGCATCGGATCCCAGGAAGTTCTCGCCAATGCCCACGCCAACCAACAGTGGCGCACCGCGACGCGCACCGACTACGCGGCCAGGTTCATTTTCGCTGACCACGGCGATGGCATACGCGCCCTCCAGCTCATGCACCACGGAAGACACGGCATCCAGCAGCGACTTGCCGGAAGACATGCGCTCGCTGATCAGCGCCGCCATGACCTCGGTATCGGTTTCCGAAGTGAAGACATGACCCCGCGCCTCGAGATCGCCACGCAACGAGGCGTAGTTCTCGATGATGCCGTTGTGCACAAGCGCGACACTGCCCTGAACATGCGGGTGGGCATTGACCGTGTTGGGCACGCCATGCGTGGCCCAACGCGTGTGTGCAATACCGGTACCGCCAGGGAATGGGTGGGCCAGGTAGAGGCCTTCCATTTCACGCACCTTGCCCTTGGCGCGGACACGGTGGATCCCACCGCCATCGAGAACGGCGAGGCCCGCCGAATCGTAGCCGCGATACTCCAAGGCCTTCAGGCCGGCGATGAGCAGGGGGGCCACGTCACGCTGGGCGGCGGCGGCAACGATTCCACACATGAGTTGTTACTCCTTGAAACAGGCGCGGCCCACGGACGGTCGCGAGACCGCGACTTTGTCGACAACCGATTTCAACAAACTTTCACGACCGTGGATCGGGAGCCCTGATGGTCTCCCGTCCATGCTGAACGCCCCATCGACCAGGCTTCAATGCACCTTGCGACGTAGATAGTTCAGCAGATCAATCCGCGTGATCAGACCCAGGAACTGGTCGCCATCCACCACGATGGCTACGTGCCCCCGGTCAAACACGGGTAACAGGGATTCGATGGGCGAACGCACGTCCAGCATTTGCAGATTGGTGATCATGGCGGTGGACACCGAGTCGCGGAATTTGCTTTCGTCCGCATGCACGTGCATCAACACATCCGACTCATCCAGGATGCCGACCAAGCGGCTCCCGTCCATCACCGGCAACTGGGATACGTCGTACAGTTTCATACGCGTATAGGCCGTCATCAGTAGCTCGTTCGGCCCAATGACTACGGTGTCACGCTGGGCAAACGGGCGTAGCAGCAGGTCACGCAGGTCACCGTGCTGCTCGCGTTCGATGAAGCCGTTGTCGAGCATCCAGTAGTCGTTGTACATCTTCGACAGGTACTTGTTGCCGGTGTCACAAACCAGTGTCACCACGCGCTTCGGCGTCGTCTGCTCACGGCAATAACGCAGCGCCGCGGCCAGCAGCGTGCCGGTGGATGAGCCTCCGAGGATGCCCTCCTTCGCCAGCAGTTCGCGTGCCACAAGGAAGCTCTCCTTGTCGGGAATCGCGTAAGCCTTCTTCACCCGTGTGAAGTCGCTGATGGAAGGCAGGAAATCCTCGCCGATACCCTCCACCATCCAGCTCGCCGACTTGGTCGAGAGCGTGCCTTCGTTGATGTACTGGGCGAGGATAGAACCGACCGGGTCGGCCAGCACAAACTCGGTGTTCGGGGAGTGCTCGGCGAAGAATTTCGACAGGCCACTAAGCGTGCCGGACGAGCCACAGCCCACCACAATGGCGTCGACTTTGCCGTCGAGCTGCTCGAGGATCTCCGGGCCGGTAGAGGCGATGTGCGCCTGCGGGTTGTCGGGGTTGCCGAACTGGTTGATGAAGTAGGCACCGGGCGTTTCACGCGCGATCCGCTCCGCCATGTCCTGGTAGTACTCCGGATGGCCTTTGGCCACGTCCGAACGGGTCAACACCACCTCGGCGCCCATGGCCTTGAGGTTGAAGATCTTCTCGCGACTCATCTTGTCGGGTACGACCAGGATCAGGCGGTAGCCCTTCTGCTGCGCCACCAGCGCCAGCCCGAGACCGGTATTGCCCGCGGTGCCTTCGACCAAGGTGTCGCCCGGGCGGATCTTGCCGGCCTTCTCGGCGCCTTCGATCATGGACAGGCCGATGCGGTCCTTAACGGAACCACCCGGATTGGCGCTCTCCAGCTTCAGAAAGAGTTCGCACGGTCCAACGTCCAGGCGCTGCGCGCGTACC
Organism: Dyella sp. ASV24; assembly: GCF_016428905.1. GTDB lineage: Bacteria > Pseudomonadota > Gammaproteobacteria > Xanthomonadales > Rhodanobacteraceae > Dyella. The sequence goes on from NZ_JAELTQ010000070.1 coordinate 26,947, forward strand.
ATCGGGGTACGTCCGATCAGTTCAAGGACACTTTGGTGGACCGACATGGGAACTCCTTAACTAGGCTCCGGCCGCATTTTGGCGACCGCTTGGGACGCTGATAATACCCGAGCCACGGGAGACCCTTTCG
>NZ_JAELTQ010000573.1 GCF_016428905.1 Dyella sp. ASV24
GACCTTGCAGAACGAGCCGGGCTTTGTGCCGGTCACCTACCCGGGCATGGAAATGCCGGCGGATACGCGGGCGCGCATCGTCTCGCAGTACCTCGGCCCCCGGCTGGCAAGCCGCACGCCTAAAACCCTGTCTCTTATACACATCTGACGCTGCCGACGAAGCTGGAATGGTGGTGGGGGGGGGGGGGGGGGGGGGGGGGGGGGGGGGGGGGGGGGGGGGGGGGGGGGGGGGGGGGGGGGGGGGGGGGGGGGGGGGGGGGGGGGGGGGGGGGGGGGGGGGGGGGGGGGGGGGGGG
>NZ_JAELTQ010000574.1 GCF_016428905.1 Dyella sp. ASV24
CTCACCAACATCAACGCCGTGCTAGACACCACCACAGGCGTCAACGTGGAGCGCGTGGAGACCGATCGCACGTATTACACCGCGCGCGGTTTCGACATCACCAACTTCCTGGTCGACGGTGTGGGCGCTGTCTCTTATACACATCTGACGCTGCCGACGAAGCTGGAATGGTGTTGGGGGGGGGGGGGGGGGGGGGGGGGGGGGGGGGGGGGGGGGGGGGGGGGGGGGGGGGGGGGGGGGGGGGGGGGGGGGGGGGGGGGGGGGGGGGGGGGGGGGGGGGGGGGGGGGGGGGGGG
>NZ_JAELTQ010000575.1 GCF_016428905.1 Dyella sp. ASV24
GGCGAAGGCGAGCGCATCGCGCTTTACTCGGCCTACAACGAGCAGGACGAAGCGCGCTTCGTGGTGGAACGCATCCGCGAATACGTGGCCGAGCACGGCCAAGCGCGCGATTGCGCCATCCTATACCTGTCTCTTATACACATCTGACGCTGCCGACGAAGCTGGAATGGTGGGGTGGGGGGGGGGGGGGGGGGGGGGGGGGGGGGGGGGGGGGGGGGGGGGGGGGGGGGGGGGGGGGGGGGGGGGGGGGGGGGGGGGGGGGGGGGGGGGGGGGGGGGGGGGGGGGGGGGGGGG
>NZ_JAELTQ010000576.1 GCF_016428905.1 Dyella sp. ASV24
CCCGATGAGGACGGCGATCGCTACATCGAAATCTGGAACCTTGTGTTCATGCAGTTCGACCGCGCGCCCGACGGCACGCTGTCGCCGCTGCCGGCGCCGTGCGTCGATACTGGCATGGGTCTGGAGCTGTCTCTTATACACATCTGACGCTGCCGACGAAGCTGGAATGGTGGTGTGGGGGGGGGGGGGGGGGGGGGTGGGGGGGGGGGGGGGGGGGGGGGGGGGGGGGGGGGGGGGGGGGGGGGGGGGGGGGGGGGGGGGGGGGGGGGGGGGGGGGGGGGGGGGGGGGGGGGG
>NZ_JAELTQ010000577.1 GCF_016428905.1 Dyella sp. ASV24
CAAGACAGAAGAGAAAGGCGATGCTGTTCGGTGGCGAGTTCTTCCCATCGGTCGGGAAGCGTAGCGTTCTCTTTGCCTTGCCCCAGTGGTGGGAAAGCGTAGCGCTCCCTTTCCCTCGCCTCGGCGGCAGGAAAGCGTAGCGTCCTCCCTCCCTAGCCTCAGCGATGGGGAAGCGTAGCGCGGCCTGCTTTAAGTCCTCTGCGCCACGGCGCGTTGCGAAGCGCTCCGGTGTACTCGCGGTGTAGAGGTGGAGGTGGCCAAGCCACACGATTCCTCAGCCGTTCGGGCTTATCC
>NZ_JAELTQ010000578.1 GCF_016428905.1 Dyella sp. ASV24
CCCCCCCCCCCCCCCCCCCCCCCCCCCCCCCCCCCCCCCCCCCCCCCCCCCCCCCCCCCCCCCCCCCCCCCCCCCCCCCCCCCCCCCCCCCCCCCCCCCCCCCCCCCCCCCCCCCCCCCCCACACCATTCCAGCTTCGTCGGCAGCGTCAGATGTGTATAAGAGACAGGCATCGAGCTGCCCACCGCCAACCTTTCCAAACCGTAACTGTTGCCGGATGTAAGGCTGCCTTAGGGTGGCGGGGCTTTCCCTGCCCGCCGGCCAGCTCATAGGCCTGGAAGCTGTGGAATGCCA
>NZ_JAELTQ010000579.1 GCF_016428905.1 Dyella sp. ASV24
TGGCCGTCTTCGTAGCGATCGTCCAGCACAAAGTGGCCAGCGCGGAAATCGTCCGCCAGCACATCCAACTCACGCTTGAGCGCCGCCGCCTCGTCCGCACTCACGACGCCGATGTTGGCCAGGCCCTGTCTCTTATACACATCTGACGCTGCCGACGAAGCTGGAATGGTGGTGTGGGGGGGGGGGGGGGGGGGGGGGGGGGGGGGGGGGGGGGGGGGGGGGGGGGGGGGGGGGGGGGGGGGGGGGGGGGGGGGGGGGGGGGGGGGGGGGGGGGGGGGGGGGGGGGGGGGGGG
>NZ_JAELTQ010000580.1 GCF_016428905.1 Dyella sp. ASV24
GGCTCGTTGCCGCCGCCGCGATCGATCTTGGTGATCCAGTCGCCCACTTCCTGCAGGTACTGCGGCTGGTTGCTGATCACCACGATGGCGTTGGTGCGCTCGATCGGCAGGAACCGCACCATGCCGGCCAGCGGCGTGTCGCTCTTGGGCCCGAACATCTGATCGAGCTGCGGACCGAGTTCGCCGACGTTGGCGTGTTGCAGGCTGAATACGCCGACGGACATGCCGCGCAGCCAGTCCACATCGAAGGTGTGGATGGTGCGCTGGTAGTTATCCAGTTCCGACGGGGTGCC
>NZ_JAELTQ010000071.1 GCF_016428905.1 Dyella sp. ASV24
ACGGGGGTGCCCTTTCTTTGGGTTACTTTTCTTTACTCCGGGCATCCTGCCCTCCGCCCTTCGGGCCGGCTTCGCCGTTCGCACGCGCTCCTGCGCGTGCGTGGGCAAGCAAAGAAAAGTGACTCGGCCTCCGGCAGGAGGTCGAAACGCCCGCCGCGTAGGCGGCCAGGTCGCCGTAGCGCTAAAACCAAACACCGTGGCTCTGGACCCCGGCCTGCGCCGGGGTGACGGCAAAGATGAAGCCGAGAGGCGAGCACCCGCCCCTCACCCCAACCCTCTCCCCGAAGGGGAGAGGGAGTAAAACTGAGGCGCTCCCTCAGCGTTGCGCTCACTCAATCCAAGCAGAATTCACGAATCCGCCCAACCGGTGAGACAAGGTTGACCACCCACCCCAACCCTCCCCAAAAGGAGAGAAGGCGCAAACGCCATCAATGGCGGAAATGGCGAATACCAGTGAACACCATCGCCATACCATGCTCGTCCGCAGCAGCAATCACCTCCGCATCGCGCATCGAGCCACCCGGCTGGATCACCGCGCTGATACCCGCCGCAGCCGCCGCATCAATACCGTCGCGGAACGGGAAGAACGCATCCGACGCCATCACCGAGCCACGCACTTCCAGCTTCTCATCGGCAGCCTTGATGCCCGCGATCTTTGCGCTGTACACGCGGCTCATCTGACCTGCGCCCACGCCGATGGTCTGGCGGTTCTTCGCATAGACGATGGCGTTGCTCTTGACGTACTTGGCCACCTTCCACGCGAAGATCAGGTCGTCGATCTCGGCGGGCGTCGGTGCGCGCTGGGTAACGATCTTCAGATCTTCCGGCTTGACCATCGCGAGGTCGGCGGTCTGGATCAGCAGGCCTGAGCCCACGCGACGGGAGTCGTTGCCCGGGTGCGCCTTGGTGAGATCACCATCTGCCGGCGGCGGAATTTCCAGCACGCGAACGTTGGTTTTCTTGGCGAAGACTTTGAGCGCGTCGTCTTCATAGCCCGGCGCCAACACCACTTCAACGAACTGGCGGTCGACGATGGCTTTTGCGGTTGCCGCATCAACGATGCGGTTGAAGGCAATGATGCCGCCGAAGGCGGAGGTCGGGTCGGTCTGGTAAGCCAGATCGTAGGCGTGGCCGATACCGTCCAGGCTCACCGCAACACCGCACGGATTGGCGTGCTTCACAATCACGCAGGCCGGCTTGGTGAAGCTGCGCACGCATTCCCATGCAGCATCCGAGTCGGCGATGTTGTTGAACGAGAGCTCTTTGCCCTGCAACTGGCGGAACGTGGCCAGCGTGCCCGGCGCGGGATACAGGTCGCGGTAGAACGCGGCCTGCTGGTGCGGGTTCTCGCCGTAGCGCAGGTCCATCATTTTGACGAAGCGGCCGTTGGCTTGCGCGGGGAACGCGTCATGGCCGGCGATGGCGTCGAAGTCGTCGTTGAGCTTGAGTGCGGAGAGGTAGTCGCTGATCGCACCGTCGTAATTGGATACGCGATTGAACGCGGCGACCGCAAGCTTGAAGCGCGTGGCGCGCGACAGGCCGCCGTGCGCTTCGATCTCCGCCAGCGCCTCTTCGTATTGATCCGGCGAGGTGAGCACGCCGACATCGTTCCAGTTCTTCGCAGCAGAACGCAGCATGGCAGGACCGCCGATGTCGATGTTCTCGATGGCGTCTTCCAGCGTGCAGTCGGCGCGGGCCACGGTCTGCTCGAACGGATAGAGGTTGAGCACCAGCAGGTCGATCGGTGCGATGTCCAGTTCCGCCATGACGCCGGCGTCAACGCCGCGACGTCCCAGCAGGCCACCATGCACTTTCGGGTGCAGTGTCTTGACGCGACCGTCCATGATCTCGGGAAAGCCGGTGAGTTCGCTCACGTCTTTTACCGGGATACCCGCATCGCGTATGGCTTTGGCGCTGCCGCCGGTGGAAAGCAGCTCCACGCCTTTGGCGGACAGGCGGCGGGCGAGATCGAGCAGGCCCTGTTTATCGGAGACGCTAAGCAAGGCACGGCGAATCGGTGCCGGGGACGCGGCGGACATGAGGCAACTTCCTAGGGGGAAAGACCTCAATTATAGACCCAGCGGTCCCGGACGCGCGGTTTGGACTTCCTAGGCGCGCAGTACCAGGTGCAATAGCGGGAACGGACGACCGCTGCCATCCAGTTCGGAGCGCCCCATCTCCACAAAGCCATAACGCCGATAGAAGCGTGCGGCTTGGGGGTTCTGTTCGTTCACGTCCGTGGTCCAGGCTGGATGCGAGGGGGCCTCGGTGATCACGTGATCGAGCAGGTGACGCCCCAGGCCCTGACCGTGCAGCGATGGATTTACGAACAGGGCTTCGACGTGGTGCCCGTTGGTGGCGATAAAGCCTTCGACCTGGCCGTCGCGTTCGATCACGCGCACGTTTAGCCGTCCAAAGATATGCGGCAGGAAAGAGCGGAAGAAGACGATGTCTTCTTCGGCAAGGAAATCATGCGTGGCGCGGACTGCCGCTTCCCACACTTCCGTGATGCGGGGTTCGTCGGCCGCCGATGCGGCACGAATCGAATCGGACAAGGTCATGACGTTCAATCCAGTCGCGCGATCTCGCGCGCGAGCGAGTGGCGTCCGTTCAGAGCAGGCCGTGTGCGGCCAGCTTCTTGCGCAGGGTGGCGCGGTTGATGCCGAGCACAGCGGCGGCGCGGCTCTGGTTGCCGTCGTGCCAAGCCAGCACTTCACGCAGGAGTGGGCCTTCGACTTCGCGAATGACGAGCGCGTGCAGGCCCTCGTCACATTCCGTATCGCCGATGTCGGCGAGATAGCGGCGGACGGTGCGGCTGACGCATTCGCTCAAGGCGCTCTGCGACGACGTCTCTTTGGGAGACTCGCTGGCAGGCAGTCTTACGGCGTTCACGGGCATTTCCCCTCACGTTCTGACACGGCGGCTACGTAGGCCACCGCAATGTTTATGGCAATACCGCGGGCGGCGGCTCGCATGGAACGCCGGGTGCAGCACAAGACGAAGGAGCGAGTTTACCCTCGCGTGCCGAGAATTTTAAGTACCCGGTTCGTAAGAGGGCATTTCGCCTTCCAATACAAAATGTCCTATGGACATGCACTTGCATTGATGGCACGACCTGTGCCTGTGCGGAGACTGACCATGCGTTCCGTGTGCTCGCTTGCACTTTTCCGGCAACGGGGCGAATGGATGGCTATTCGAAACCGAACTCAAAAGCGACGGCCTTGCCACCCGGATCTTCCACTTCAAGCATCAGTGCAGCGCTGCCGCCGGACGGTATGCCTTTCTGCAGCACGGCGTTGTCACTGAGATATTCGGTGGGACGAAGGCGCCGCATGGCGAGCCGGTTGCCGTTGGCATCGGAGAGCGTGATCGATACGGTGGGATACGGCTGCGCGAACGGTGCGTCGTTGCGAAGGTTGGCCGTGATGAGCAATGCGCCAGGCACAGAGGGATGGGCCTGTACGTCGCGCGCCACCATGGTCAGGCGCGAGGTGTCCTGCACCAGCGGCAGTTGGCAGCCCAGTGCGGCGCAGGCGCTGCGCAGCAGCGGGCCTGCGGTGTCGTCAGCGATCAATGTGTCGCGCTTGGCCCAGGCGAGCTGCCCAGCCAGCGCGAGCAACAGCACCGTGCACGCCGTGATCCATGGCCAGCGGCGTTTTTTCTCACGCTGGCGAGCGAAGCGCGGTGCGACCACGAGGTCGGCGAATTCGTCGAGCACGTCGCGCGGCGCCGGCGCCTCCGCCACGGCGGGAAGCTCCGCAGGGGGGCGATAGACCGCAAGGTCGAGCCGTGGGGGCAAGTCCGGCGTGCGTGGTGGCAGCTGTTGGAAGGGCTCCGGTGGCAGCTGGTCGCAGAGGCTTGCCAGTGCGTCGAAGATCGCATCGCAATGTCCGCACACGACTTCGCCGCGCGCCTGCGCAAGCGTTTCCGTATTCACGGAGAACACGGTGAGGCAGTCGGGGCATTGGGCGTACATGCGGACCGTGGTAATCGGGCTCGACGGCAAGCCTAGTGCACCGCGCGCGACAAATCACCCGCGCATGGGGCCGGATCGTGAATGGTCACTCAGTTACGGTGATGCGGAGCGCTATGAAACAAGCGCCGCTCTATCAACCACCTTTGCGTCGCCCGCTGATGCGGACCCAGTCTTCCAAGGTCTCCACGCGCAACTCGTCGAACCACTCGGCATAACGAGCCAGCAATTCGTCCTCCTGGCCCTGCAGGATGCCGGAGATGGCGAAGGGTGCGCCGGGTTTCGCAGCAGCGGCGAAGGTGGGTGCCAGCTCACCGAGCGGGCCGGCGAGGATGTTGGCGACAAATACGTCGGCGGGAGGCGCGACAAGATCTTCCGGTAGATAGACCGCGAGGCGATCAGCGACCTCGTTGCGTTCGGCATTGTCCGCTGACGCGGTAAGGGCCTGCGGGTCGTTGTCCACGCCCACGGCGCTGGCGGCGCCAAGCTTGAGCGCGGCGATGGCGAGGATGCCGGAGCCGCAGCCGAAATCGGTGATGCTCTTGCCCTTCAGGTCCAGACTGTCGAGCCATGCAAGGCACAGCGCGGTGGTGGGGTGCGTGCCGCTGCCGAAAGCGAGGCCGGGGTCGAGGCGCACCACGACAATGTCCTCACCGGTCGGTGGCTCGATATTCCACGGATAGATCCACAGGCGCTGGCCGAACGGCATCGGCTTGAACTGGTCCATCCACGCGCGTTCCCAGTCCTCGTCGGCGATGTCGCGAAACTGGATGTGGTCGGGCTCCAACCACGGCAGCAGGTCGCCCAGGGCCTCACCGAGGCCGCGGCGATCCGTATCGGCCTCGAACAACGCGTTGAGCGTGATGGTCGGCCACAGTGGTAGCTCGCCTACGCCCGGTTCGAATATGGCTTGCTCGTCTGGCGTCTCCGCATCGGCATCTTGCAGCGTGACGGACAACGCGCCGAGGTCATCCAGCGCCTCTTCGACGCGGGGCTGTTGTTCGGCGCGGATGGTGAGCGAGAGTTCAAGCCAGGGCATGGGAGTGTTCCTGCAGTTCAGGCGCGCATTGTCGCCGATGTGGCCGGCGCGGTGTGCGAGGCGCGCCCGCGCTTGCGCGAGTGGTTACAGCGATTCGGGCGGAACGCCGAGGAAGCTGTTGTGCTCGCGGTAGTGATCCAGCGCGCGAGCCAAGTCATCCAGTGTGGACGAGGGATGGTGCCGGCGCTGCACGAACAGCACTTCGGCGAAATCCGCAGCTTCCAGGAAATGGCGCAGGTGGTGTTGCGCAGCGAAAGGCGGCAAGGCTTCGCCGTGGTCGGCGATCAGCGCGTCGTCTTCGTCGGCGACATGCGAGAGATACAGCCGGCAAGTAGGGTCGGTCACGTGGCCGTGGATATAGACCCAGGCGTAACGGTCCCAGCCGTCGCCTTCATCGAACGCATCGGTGATGGCGTCGATCGCTTCGCGGAGAGTGAGTAGTGCGGACATCGTCGAGCGCAACGCCGGCGAGCTGCAGATGCAGCTCGCCGGTCAAGCATCAGCCGCCGGTGGCGGCCTTTTCCTTCTGTTCGGCCATGCGCTTTTCCAGATAGTGGATGTTCTGTCCACCCTGCTGGAAGCCGACGTCAGCCATGATGCGCTGCTGCAACGGGATGTTGCACTTCACGCCCTCGATCACCGTTTCGGCTAGCGCCAGGCGCATGCGCGCAATGGCGGTTTCGCGATCCGGGCCGTGCACGATCAGCTTGCCGATCATCGAGTCGTAGTTCGGCGGGATGCGATAGCCGTCGTACAGGTGCGTGTCCACGCGCACACCCGGGCCACCCGGCGCCTCGAAACGCTTCACCGTACCCGGCGAAGGCAGGAACGAATCGGGATCTTCCGCGTTGATGCGGCACTCGATCGCGTGACCGTTGATCTTGATGTCTTCCTGGCGGATGGAGAGCTTCTCGCCGCCGGCGATCAGCAACTGCTCGCGCACCAGGTCGATACCCGTGATCAGCTCCGTCACCGGATGTTCCACCTGGATGCGGGTGTTCATCTCGATGAAGTAGAAGCGGCCGTCTTCGAACAGGAATTCGAAGGTGCCTGCGCCGCGATAACCAATGCGGATGCACGCGTCCACACACACCTTGCCGATCTGCTCGCGCAGTTCCGGCGTGATGCCCGGTGCGGGTGCTTCTTCCACCACCTTCTGGTGGCGACGCTGCATGGAGCAGTCGCGCTCGCCCAGGTGGATGGCGTTGCCCTGGCCGTCGGCGAGCACCTGGATTTCCACGTGGCGCGGATTCTCCAGGAACTTCTCCATGTACACCTGATCGTTGCCGAAAGCAGCCTTCGCTTCCTGCTTGGTCATGGTGATGGCATTGCCGAGGTGTGCTTCGGTGCGAACCACGCGCATGCCGCGACCACCACCGCCGCCAGCGGCCTTGATGATCACCGGGTAGCCGATGTCACGCGCAATGCGGATGTTCTCTTCCACATTGTCGCCGAGCGGGCCGCCCGAGCCGGGCACGCACGGTACGCCGGCGGCCTTCATGGCGCGGATGGCTTCCACCTTGTCGCCCATCAGGCGGATCACATCCGCGGTCGGGCCGATAAAGATGAAGCCCGACTGCTCCACCTGTTCGGCGAAGTCGGCGCGCTCGGAGAGGAAGCCGTAACCCGGGTGGATGGCCTGGGCGTCGGTGATTTCCGCCGCGGCGATGATGCGCGGGATGTTCAAGTAGCTGTCGACTGACGGTGCGGGACCGATGCAGATCGACTCGTCGGCCAGGCCGACGTGCTTCAGGTTGCGGTCGGCGGTGGAGTGCACCGCCACGGTTTTGATGCCAAGGCTGTGGCAGGCGCGCAGCACACGCAGCGCGATCTCACCACGGTTGGCAATGACGACTTTTTCGAGCATGGGCATAGAGGGTGGCCGGGCTTAGCCGATCACGAACATCGGCTGGTCGAATTCCACCGGCTGGCCATTCTCGAGCAGGATGGCCTTCACGGTGCCGGCCACGTCGGCCTCGATCTGGTTGAACATCTTCATCGCTTCGATGATGCCCAGCGTTTCGCCGGCCTTGACCTGCTGGCCGACCTTGACGAACGCAGCGGCGCCCGGGCTGGACGATGCGTAGAACGTGCCGACCATCGGCGCCTTCACTACGTGACCAGCGGGCAGGCCGGCGTCGGCCGGGGCAGCTTCGGCGACGGGAGCCGCGACAGGTGCGGCGGCGACCGGGGCGGCCTGCATGGCGACCGGGGCGGGGGCGACGGTCACGGTGCCCTTGGGCACGCGCGACAGGCGCACTACTTCTTCGCCTTCCTTGATCTCAAGTTCCGCGAGGTTGGATTCCTCGAGCAGGTCGATGAGCTTCTTGATCTTGCGCAGGTCCATGTTTCAAACCTTTTCGTTGAGGCCGCCAGAGCGGCCGAAATGGAAAATCGTGGGCAGCAAGGCCCGGAATCAGGAGGCGGACGCGCCAGCGCGGTCCAGCCGGTTCAGGGCGGCATCCAGCGCCAACGGGTAACTGTTCGCGCCAAAGCCGCAGATCACGCCGACAGCGATGTCCGACAGATAGGAGTGCCGACGGAACGCCTCGCGGGCATGCACGTTCGACATGTGCAATTCGATGAACGGGATCGCCACGCCCGCCAGCGCGTCGCGCAGGGCGATGCTGGTGTGGGTGAGGGCGCCCGGGTTGATCAGGATGATCGCCGTGCCATCCAGGCGGGCCTGATGGATGCGGTCAATCAGCACATGCTCGGCGTTCGACTGGAGCGCTTCCAGGCTGTGTCCCGCCGCTTGCGCGCGCTGAGTCAGCAGGGCGTCGATATCGGCCAGGGTGTCACGGCCGTAAACCTCCGGCTCGCGTACGCCCAGCAGATTGAGATTGGGTCCGTGCAGGACCAGAACCTTCGCCACGCCAGCATCCAGATTGCACCGGCGGGGCCGGCGTCCGGCGCGGAGTGTGCGCGCCCGGGCGGATGTTGTCCAGTTCGGCGCAGTTCGGCGATGTTTGAAGGAGAAGTCAAGGTTAAACCGTGCGGCGACGTATGGCCGTGAAAACCGCGTCAGGGCGCGGCTGGCGCGGCCCAGGCCTTGAGGTCGTCGGCGTCCAGCATGCCGCGTCGGCTGAACAGCATGCGGCCGTTCTCGTCCAGAAGCACGCTGTAAGGCAGTACTTCGCCGACGTTCCCCAATCGAAGCGATGTGCTGGGGCTGTCCAGGCTGCCCAGCAGGATGGGGTAGTTCACCGGATGGGCAGCCAGGAAGGTGCGCACCTGCGCGGGATCGTCCATGGCAATGCCGATGATGAGCGGCCCGCTTTTGTCGGCGTGTTCGCTGACGTTAGCCTGCGCCTGCACCAGTGCGGGCATCTCCTGCAGGCAGGGTCCACACCAGCTTGCCCAGAAGTTGAGCAGCACGCGGCGACCACGGTACTCGGACAGGCGATGCTCCTTGCCGTCCAGCCCGGCCAACGCCAGATCGGGGACGATCTCTCCTTTTTCGGCCACATGCACGCCAGCGGGCACACGGGCGCGCTGGCTGGCGTGTTGCAGCCAGCCGCCAGCAGCAGCGACCAGGACGGCAGCGCCGAGGATGATCCAGTTGCTGCGGCTCATCATGGGTTGGCGGCAACCGGTGTACCTGCGGCCTTGGTCAGGGCTTCTTCCACCAGCGAAGAAGTCAGCACTGTCGGGAGGCGGTTGCCGTTGCCGCCATCTTTGGGAAACACCACATAGAGCGGCACGCCGGGCGAGTGGTATTCCTGCAGGAACGCGGTGATGGCGGGATCTTCATTGGTCCAATCGCCCTTCATATAGACCGCGCCGGTTTTCTTGAGCAGGTCACGGAAGGCGTCGGTGTCGAGCACGGCATGCTCGTTGGCCTTGCAGGTGACGCACCAGTCGGCGGTCATGTCCACGAACACCGGCGTGCCGGCTTTGCGCAGCTCCGCCAGCTTCGCCGGGGTGAAGGCGACGGTGCCATTCGCGCTCACTGCGCTTGCGCTGGCGTGCGCTGCCGCAGGCAGGCGGACGAGTGCATACAGCGGCACAGCCGTGAGCAGGGCGAGCACGATCACCCACGAACGACTGGCGCTACCGCTCCAGCGGCTCTTTTCAAACCACCACAGCGTCATCGCAAGCAGCACCGCGGCCACCAGCAACAGACCGACGGCATCCGCACCGCGTTGGTTGGCGAGCACCCAGGCCAGCCAGACCGCCGCCAGATACATGGGGAAGGCCAGCACCTGCTTGAGTGTCTCCATCCAGGCGCCCGGCTTCGGCAGCAGACGCGCCAACGCCGGGACAAAGCCGATCGCAAGGAACGGCAGGCACAGGCCCAGTCCCAGCGTGAAGAACACCAGCATGGCTTGTGTGGCTGGTGCTGCGAACGCATAACCCAGTGCAGGCCCCATGAATGGGCCGGTACACGGGCTGGCCACCACCACGGCGAGTACGCCCACGAAGAAATCGCCGCGCCAGCCCTTCTGGTTGGCCAGCGAGCTGCCGACATTGCCCAGCGATCCACCGAACTGCACGACGCCGGACATCCACAAGCCGGCAGTCAGCATCACCAGCGACAGCGCGGCGACCAGCAGCGGATACTGCAGTTGTGCGCCCCAGGCCTTGGCAAGCGCCACCACAGCGACGCCGAGCACAACGAAACTGGTCAGAACGCCGGCGCTGTAGGTCAGCGCATGGCTGCGGCGACGCGCGGGGCTTTCGCCGCTTTCGATCACCGACACCACCTTGATCGAAAGCACCGGCAGTACGCATGGCATCAGATTGAGGATGAGTCCGCCGAGCAGTGCATACAGCAGCGCAATGCCCAGGCCGACTTCACTGGTCCGTGCGGGCGGCATCTCCGGCGCAGGCTCGGCGGCCGTGCCGCTGGTTGGAGCCGCTCCGCTCAGGTCGATCGACAGCGCGCGCGTCATCAGCGGGTAGCAGATGCCACCGTCCTGACAGCCCTGGAAGCTGGCTTCCAGATTCACCGTCTTGAGGTTGGCCGTATTTCCTTCGATGGCGACCGGAAGCTCGACCTGGTCGAAGAACACCGTGGTATTGCCGAAGTGCGCGTCCTCGTGTTCCACGCCGGCCGGCCATTCGGGCTTGGCGAGCGAGAGGTCGACATCCTTGAGCTTGAGTGCGGTCTGGTCGCGATACAGGTAGTAGCCCTTGGGCATGGTCCAGCGCAGCAGCAGGTGCTGGCGGTCCTTGGCGAGCGCTTCCAGATGGAAGGCCTGCTCAGCGGGCAGGGAGGCACCATCGCCAGCACCGCGGTTTGAACCCAGCTTGCCCAGCGCAGCGCCCAGCGAGTCGGCTGCACCGGCTGCCGGCGCTCCCGAGGCGGGGATCGGCAGAGTCAACTGCTCGGTATGCGGCGGATAGCAGATCTTCGGATCCACCTCGTGACAGCCCTGGTACTGCACGCTGAGCTTCAGCTCGCTGGTGCCGGCCGCGACCGTGTAGGGCACGGTGGCGTCGACGCTGTGGTGGTAGGTCTCCACGTCGCCCAGATACTCGTCGTGGTGCTTCTCGCCATCGGGCAGCTGAGCGTCGCCCAGCGTCACGCCCTCGCCCGGCTTGAACTTCATGCGGCCGCGATAGAGGTAGTAATCGGGCGCGATGGTCCAGTGCAGCTTCACTACGCCAGGTGTGGAGGCATCGGCGGTGAGCTTGTAGGCCTCGGTGACCGGCAGCAGGCCGTCAAGGTCGTCCTGTGCCAGCGCGGGCAGGGCGACGAGCAGCAGGCAGAGCAGGGTGAGGAAGCGTGCGGCCAACCGGCCGGGATGGATCAGACGCATTGCAGCTCCGACTGGGGAGAAGCCCGCGCCAAGGCGCAGGGCGAATCGGGATTATGGCTCAGCCGTTGAATTCAGGCTGGCTCGGAAGAGACCGCCAGGAATCAGGCTTGTTCCGTGGTTACTTCGTTCAAGGCGCTTCTCCGGTTACGTGGGCGCAGCAGCCCCGTGGTGAGCGCCACGCCCAGCAGGATCACCACGCAGCCGCCGGCCATCGCCAGGGTCACCGGCTCATGCAGGAACAGCAGCCCCCACATCACCCCGAATACCGGGATCAGGAACATCACCACCATGCTGCGCGAGGCGCCGACGCGGGCCATCAACCCATAGAACAGCACGTAGGCGAGCGAGGTGCAGATGGCCGCCAGGCCCAGCACCGCCAGCCACGATGTCCATCCTGGCGTCTGGGCCGGCCACATCCAGATCGTGAAGGGCAGCAATAGCAGGGCGGCGGCCAATTGGCTGCCCGTGGCAACACTGAGCGGCGTGACGCCACTGCGCAGGCGGCGGTGGCTGTAGTGCGCGCCGAAGGTGTAGCAGACATTGGCGCCCAGGCAGGCGGCCATGGCCCAGCCCGTGGCATGTGCGCTGCCACTGAAACCCACGGTGCCGGCCACCAGCCACACCACACCGCTGAAACCCACCACCAGGCCGCTGGCCTGTATGGGGCTCAGCTTCTCGCCCAGCAACATCCAACCCGACAGCGCCACCAGCAGCGGCGCGATGGCGTCGGAAATGGCGGAGACACCCGCGGGCAGACTCTTGGCCGCGAAGGAGAACAACACAAACGGCAGCGCCGAATTGGCGATGCCGACAATGGCGATATCGCGCCAATGCGTACGCATCTCGACCAGCCGTACACGCGTCAGCAACGGGATCGAGCAGATCGCCGCGCCGATGGCGCGCATACCCGCCAGCGCCATGCCGCCGAACTCGTCGGCGCCCATGCGCATGAACAGGAACGAGGCGCCCCAGATGGCTCCCAGCAACAGCAGTGCAGTGATGTCGGAGGTTTTCATGACGAAGTTGCCCGGATGGAGTCGCTACACATATGGAAGGCTAGCCGCCCATAGTGTCAGAACCTGTCAGCAGACTTCACGCTTCAGGCTTCGATCCTTGCCCGAACAGCACTCGGCGCTCCTCATCGGTCAGCGCCTGCTTGGGCCGGTAGGCGTTCTCCACGCCCTCGTATGTGCGTAGCGTGGCGGGGCGCTGCGACATGGCGATGAACCAGCGCTCCAGCTGCGGGAAGTCCGCCAGGTTCTGGCCGTGCGCCTCATGCGGGACGATCCACGGATAGCAGGCAATGTCAGCGATGGAAAATTCGCCGCCGATGAACTCTCGCCCCGCCAGCTGGCGATCAAGCACGCCATAGAGGCGGGCCACCTCGCGTGTGTAGCGGTCGATGGCGTAAGGCACCTTCTCCGGCGCATACACATTGAAGTGTCCGATCTGGCCCGCCATCGGACCCAGCCCGGAGACCTGCCAGAACAACCACTCCAGCACTTCCATGCGGCCGGCCATGTCCTTGGGGATGAATCGGCCGATCTTGTCGGCCAGATAAAGCAGGATCGCGCCGGATTCGAACACGGCCAGCGGCGCGCCACCGCCGGCGGGTGCGTGGTCGACGATGGCCGGAATCTTGTTGTTCGGCGAAATCGCCAGAAACTCCGGCTTGAACTGCTCGCCCTTGCTCAGGCTCACCGGCGTAATGAAGTAGGGCAGGCCTGCCTCTTCAAGGAACAGCTTGATCTTCAGGCCGTTGGGCGTGGCGGCGAAATACAGCTCGATCATGGCGGATCTCCGTGAGATGACGTGGCGCAGTGTCCGGGTTTCACTGGTCTTGAAAAAGATCCAGATCAGGGGAATTCTTTAGGACCAGTCAACCCACCCGGATACCGGCATGGACCACCCCCTGGCTTTCCCGCTGGATATCCCCGTGCGTGGCCGGTTGCAGGCGCTGCATGGGCAGTTGCGGGCGGCCATTCTGGATGGGCGGCTGCGTACCGGGCAGACCCTGCCGTCGACCCGGGCCCTTGCCACCTCCCTGGGTGTGTCGCGTAACACCGTGGTGGCGGCGTACGACCTCTTGCTCAGTGAGGGCTATGTGGTCGCGCGACAAGGCGCGGGCTACGTGGTGGCGCATGCCGGTCCTACGCAGGCGGGCGCGTTGCCGCCGAGCATCGGCGGCGAGACGCGGTTGCAGCCGCGCTGGCGCGAAGCGATCGCTCCGGCGCCTATGGCCACCTTGCCACCGTCGCGTTACGACCTGCGCGTAGGGATGCCCGATATCTCGCGCTTTCCCTTTGAGGCATGGCGCAAGCTGTCCGCCAGGGCCTTGCGTACGCTCACGCGCGCCATGTCGGTCTACGACGCCGTCGAGGGGCGCGAGGCATTGCGTGAGGCGATTGCGGGGCATGTGTCGTTTGCGCGCGCGGTGATCTGCAGTGCTGCCAACGTGATGGTGACGGGCGGTGCGCAACAAGCCTTCGATCTCCTCGCGCGCATCCTGGTGACGCCGGGTCGCACGGTGGTGGCGGTGGAAGATCCCGGCTATCCGCCGCTGCGTGCGACCTTCGAGGCGGCTGGCGCCCGCGTGATGCCCGTGCCGATCGATGAGGAAGGCCTCATCGTGGAGCGCATTCCACCTGACGCCCGCGTTATCTATGTCACGCCATCCCATCAATTTCCGTCCGGCATGGCGATGTCGCCAGCGCGGCGCGTGGCCTTGCTCGACTTCGCGCGGCAACAGGGTGCGGTGATCATCGAAGATGATTACGACGGCGAGTTCCGTTACGGCGGGCGTCCACTCGACGCACTGCAGACACTGGATCGCGACGGCTCAGTGTTCTACGTCGGCACGTTTTCCAAGAGTCTGTTCCCGACCCTGCGCCTGGGCTACATCGTGGCGCCGACCTGGGCGATGGCGGCATTGGGCGCCGTGCGCCAACTGGTGGATCGCCACAGTGATCTGCTCGCCCAGGACACGCTGGCCATGTTTATCGCCGAAGGCCATCTCGCGCGACACGTGCGCAAGATGCGGCGTATCTACGCGGAGCGCCGCGACGCCTTGCTGGAGGGCCTCTCACAGCATGCCGACGAGGCCCTGCGACCGCTGGCGTCGGACGCGGGTCTGCATATCGCCGCCGAACTGAGGTGGCCAGTGGACGCAAGTCAGTTGGTCCGGGACGCCGCCATGAAAGACATGCGCATCGAGGCGCTGGGCGATTACGCCATCGGCGAGCACAAGCCCAATGGGCTGGTGTTTGGCCTCGGCGGCATGCCGGCCACGCGCATGGATGAAGCGACACGCTTGTTGGCGCGATTGCTCCACCAGCATCGCCCACGCTGACGCTGGTTCCCTCGTT
Organism: Dyella sp. ASV24; assembly: GCF_016428905.1. GTDB lineage: Bacteria > Pseudomonadota > Gammaproteobacteria > Xanthomonadales > Rhodanobacteraceae > Dyella. The sequence goes on from NZ_JAELTQ010000071.1 coordinate 14,143, forward strand.
TCCGCACCAACTGGATCTGTCCGGCTGCGGCGCGGCGGAGGAGCATGCGAGCCCTCCCAGCCAAGGAAGTCCGTTGTGCGCTACTTCGTCCTGCTTTGCCTGCTTGTGTATGGCGTGGTGGCGCATGCCACCGAGTCCGGTCAATCACGCGCCGAAATGGCCGGGCGCAGCCTGATCGGCCAGCCCGCGCCGCGCATGGTGGTCAAGACCATCGACGGTCAAACCATTGACCTGGGTGCGCTCTACGGCAAGAAAGCCGTCTACCTGAAGTTCTGGGCCACCTGGTGCGTGCCGTGCCGCGAACAGATGCCGCACTTCGAGCGCACCTATGAACAGGCCGGGCCCGACATGGCTGTGATCGCCATCGACGTGGGCTTCGACGATAGCGTCGAGGAGGTACGCAAGGTGCAGAAGCAGTTGGGGCTCGGCATGCCCATCGTGTTCGATGATGGAACGCTGGACGACGCCTTTCATCTGCGCGTCACGCCTCAGCACGTGGTCATCGGTCGCGACGGCCGCATCCTGTACGTAGGGCACGAGGCGAACGACAAGTTGGATGCCGCGCTGGCGCAGGCGCGCAGCCGCTCATCAACCCAAGTAGCTTCGGCTGTGGTGCCGAAAGACGAGCCGCATTACGACGTCGGCGACCGCGTGCCTGCATTCAACGTGCAAACGTTGAACGGCCAGTCGCTGCCAGCCTTCGGCGCGAAGGCCGGGAAGCCCACGGTCCTGCTGTTCCTTTCGCCGTGGTGCGAGTCGTACCTCGCCACGAGTCGTCCCGCGTTAGCGCAAAGTTGTCGCACAGCCCGTGAACGCGCCGATGTGCTGGCCCACGACAATCACGCGCAGTGGCTGGGCATCGCCTCGGGGCTGTGGGCCAGTCGCGAAGAACTGGTCGATTATCAACGCCAACACCACATAGCTATGCCGCTGGCACTGGATGACTCAGGCGCGTTGTTCCGTCGTTTCCGTGTGATGCATGTACCCACGGTGATCGTGCTGGACGCGCAAGGCAACGTGCTTCGTCGCAGCGAAGATGTGGATGCCGCGCTTCCCACGAAGCAGCCCGCGGTCACGGTGCGCTGATCATGCACCCAGTTCGCATCTTCGTTTGGATGGCATCGCTTTTCGTCGCCATGCCGGCTATGGCGACGCACGACGAGTCGCTGCTGACCGCGGCGTTGACGCGCGCGCCCGGTCAGTCTCTTGAGGCTTTGCGCGTGACCTATGCGCCTGGCGAATCGTCGTTGCCGCATTCGCATGATCGCGATGCTTACGTCTATGTGTTGCAAGGCCACGTGCGCAGCCAAGTCGAAGGCCAGCCGCTGCGCGTATACGCGGCTGGCGAGAACTGGTTCGAGCCCGCGGGCGCACGCCATCTGGTCAGCGCCAACGCCAGTGATAGCGAGCCGGTCACGTTCCTGGTGGTGTTCGTGGGTGCGCGGCGAACTCAAGCCGGGCGATAACGCTCCAGTGCATCGCCGAGTATTTCCTTGAGCGGGCCCAGGTAGGGCGCGTACTTCGTCCACTGGTCAAGGCCATCGCGGAAGATCGGGCGGCGCACCTGCTCCGAGCTGGCGGTGCGTACGCTGCGCTCCGTTTTGTGGAAGTTGAGGCATGACGCTTCGAACGGCAATCCGCAGAAATCGAGGATGCGGCGGACGTTGCCTTCCAGATCGTCCACCACGTCCTCGTGATGCACGCGCAACACGCGGCCGGGTAGCACCTTGTCCCAGTGCTCCATCAGATCCAGATAGGTGCGGTAGTAGCGCGCGATGTCTTCCATGCTGTAGGTGAACTCCTGACCGCTGGCAAACAGCTGCTTGAGGTTGCTGAAGCAACAGGCCATGGGTTCACGCCGTGCGTCGATGATCTTCGCGTTGGGGAACATCAGATGGATCAGGCCAAGGTGCCGGAAGTTGTTCGGCATCTTGTCGATGAAATGGGCTGCGTTGCCGCGATAGATGCGGGTGTCGCGCAGGTATCGTTCGCCCAGCTCACGGAAAGCCTCCGCCGGCACATCGGCGAGCACGCCGGGATAGCGCGGATCGTCGAAGTCCGGCTCGCGCCCCTGCAGTTCGAGCACGATGCGGGGGATGTCGGCGAGCTCCTGCGTGCCATCGACCTGGGAATGCGAGGCGAGGATCTGCTCGAGCAGCGTGGAGCCCGCACGCGGCAGACCCACAATGAAGATGGGATCGGGACTGGGCTCGCCAACGCCAGCGCGAGCGGCGAAGAACTCTCGCGTGCATACCTCTGTCTGCTGGCGCGTATTGGTCTCGATGATCTCCGGTCGATAACGGCTTTCTGCGCGCTTGAGAGCATTGCCTCGCGCATAGTGCTGCCAGGAGGCGTCATGGTCGCCTCGATCCTCGAACGCCTTGCCGAGCGCGAAACACAGGTGATAGCGGTCCACGGTGGGCGTGTCTGAAGCCGCTTCCCCAGCAGTCATGCGGGCGATCTCGTCGTCGCTGAAGCGATACGTCTTGAGATTTGCCAGGCTCCAGTACGCATCGCCAAAGTGCGGTCTCGCCGCGATGGCGGCGTGATAGGCGTCGATGGCGTCGCTGCGCTGTCCTTGCGTTTTCAGCGAATGGGCGAGGGAGAGATGCAGGTCTGCCGCGCCCGGTACTTCGCGCAGCAAGGCGCGATACAGCTCGATGGCGCGCTCGTGTCCACCCAGCCCCACGCAGGCGCTGGCATGCAGTGTGCGATAGTCCAGGTGCTGCGGATCGATGGCCAGCAGCTTCTCCATTTCCTCGCAGGCGCGCTGGTATTGATGGCGCTCGAACAGCACCTTGGCGTAGTCGAAGCGGGCGGCATGAAAGTCCGGTGCGATTTCAAGCACGGCGGTGAGCAGCGTGTCGGCATCGTCCAGCACGTCGCGTGCGACGGCGATGCGAGCCAGCAGACGCATGCCTTCAACATCGTGGCCAACGCGCTGCAAGTAAGGGCGAATGAGCTGCTCCGCCTGGGTCAGCTCACCGTCCGAGAGCAGACTGGTGGCCTGCACCACCTCGGGCGCGAGGCGCTTGAGTGTTGCCACGTGTGAGGCCGCCGTGGCCGCGTTGGCGTGGTCGCCGGTCATCCGGTAAAGGCCTTCGAGCAGGTTCCAGCTCGAAGGCAGCGCGGGATTGAGGTTGACCGCGCGCAGCAGTGCGTCGATGGCCTGCGGCGCATCGCGCTGTACGACGTGGCAATGGCCGCGCTCTTCATGGAGCCGACTGAAATGCGGATGCCACCGCTCGAGGTCGGCCAGCGTGTTCAGCGCTTCATCGATCCGTCCCAGGTATCGCAGGCTCCTGGCGATGAGATGAAGCGCGTCGCGGTTCTCCGGCACCTCAGGCAACAGGGCTTGCGCCAATGCCAGCGCCTGCGCGTGCTCTCCCGTGCCCTGCAGTTGGCGTATGTGCTGGACCTGCTGTTCGACGGTCATCTGGATCGGTTCGGGTACGGCAGCGTTCATGCGTTATCGGTCAGTTCAACGGAAAAGGGGTGGGCACGTGCCCACCCCATGCTATGGGCCGATTGGCGACGGCAAGATGTCAGAACTTGAAGCCGAACTTCACGCCGACCACGCGCGGACGCAGCGGCACCTGTGACTGGATGAACTGGGCCGACGAGGTGAACACGCTGGCGTGGCTGTTGCTCAGGTTGGTGCCGTAGAGCGACAGGTCCCAGGCGTCCTTCGCGATACCCACGGAGGCGTCATAGGTGGTGTAGCCCGCCTGCAGGTAGCGCAAGTCCACCGTGGTCGGGTACAGCACGCCCTCGCCGCTGGGGTAGGTGGCCGGCTGGTTGTACATGGAGCCCGTATGGCTGGCGCCGACCATGGCGAACGCCTTGTAGTTGCCGTTGAAGGTCCAGTCATAGCGGGCGCGCAGGTTGAACTGCGAGCGCGGCGAGAAGGCAGGCTCGCTGCCGGAAGCGCCGAACGGGTTCGCGAATGGCTGCACGCCCTGGCCAGCAATCAGCACCTCGGTGATGCACGCACCGTAGGACGGCGTGTTCGGGATGTTGCCCACCAGGCACGGCGAATTGGTCTGCTTGGACTTGTTGAATGAGCCCGATCCCATCAACGTCAGGCCGTCGGTGACGCGTCCCTCAAACTGCAGTTCCACGCCGTCCACCTTGTAGTTCGGGCCGTTGACGCCGAACGTGGTGTTGCCGAGCACCAGCGGGTTGAAGAACTGCATCTGCACGTTGTCCCACTTCATGTGGTACAGCGAGCCGTTGAGCAGCAGGCGATCGTCGAAGAACGTGGTCTTGAAGCCAATCTCGTTATTGGTGAGGGAGTCCGGCGCGTAGCTGAGCGGCTTGCTGTACTGCGGACCATCCGGTCCCTTGGCGACATCCTTGGTGGTGCGGTTGAACGCACCCGGGCGGAAGCCCTGCGAGAAGGTGTAGTAGATCATCGCATCGGGCGTGACGTGCCACACCAGGTTCGCGCGGCTACGGAAGCCGTGGTACGCAGCGTTGAGGTTCTCAGCGGTCATGCTGGTGGCGTCGCCACCTACGCACTGGCCGTTGGGCACGTTCACACAGTTGGAGCCGGTGGAGTACTGCGAACCGCGCTGGTACTCGGAGTAATGGTAGTAGCGCGTGCCTGCCGTCGCGGTGAGTACTTCGGGGATGATGTCGTACGACACCGAGCCGAACGCAGCGATCTGCCGGTAACCACGCTGCTCGTCTTCGCCGAATGCCGTGCTGTCGCTGCGCATGCTCGGGTCCATCTTCGCCGTGCCCGGATAGGGCACTACGTTGGCGACGCACGGCGCGCCGCCGGCGAGCGCCGAGGTCAGGTTGGGCGGCGTACAGGACGGGATGGTTTTGTAGTTGAAGTTCATGTCGTCAAGGATCTGGAAGTCCTCGTAGTACAGGCCGCCTATGGCGCGCAGGCGATTCTCTTCCGGCGTGCTGAAGCGCAACTCATGGCTCAGGTGCGTGCTCTTGACCTGATCGTTCCAGTAGCCAATCGGGGAGTAGCAGGTCGGCTTGGTGCCAGCGCCGAGGCCGGAGCCGCCGGAGCACGTGTAGTACCAGCCGCCCGCCGCACGGGCGTAGTTGGTGTAGTCCTGCTGTTCGCTGATGTGGCGATCGGTGTAGCCGCCGGTGTACACCATCGAGACATCGCCGATCTTGCCGTTCAAGGTCCAGGCGGTGTTGGAGTTGCGGTCCTTGTCCCAGGCGGGCGCGAATGCGGTGATCTGCAGCGGCTTCAATGTCTGGCCATCCGAACCGATCGGGTAGGTCGACGACTGGCCTTGCGCATCCATGTCTTGGTAGCTCTGGGCGATCAGCACATTCCAGTCGTCATCGATCTTGTAGAGCGCGGACACGCGCGCGCCCTGATAATCGACCGGGTTCCAGTCCTTCTGCGCCACAGAGTTGTTGTTGGCGGTCGGGCTGCCGGGCACAGCGCAGTAACCGGTGCTGGTGCCCTGGCCGTTCGGGCACAGGCCGCCGGTCGGTTTGATGTTGGCGTAGAAATTGCCGCCATCGTTGTTGTTGCGCGTGAACGTGCTCGGCACGTTGTCGATATAGCCGCCGCGATGGTCGTTGTAGATGACGCCACGCAACGCAAAGGTGCCCGGGATGATGGGCAGGTTGAGCACGGCGTTCGCCGAGTTGTTCGGGTCGCCGCCAGCGGTCACGCCGGTGCTCGCCTCCACGTTACCGCTCACCTTGTCCAGGTTCGGCTTGTTGGTGATGTAGCGAACCGCGCCCGCTTCGGCGCCGCCGCCGAACAGCGTGCCCTGCGGGCCTTCGAGCACTTCCACGCGCTCCATGTCCACCATGTAGACGTCGAGGTTGCGTGCCGGGAACTGCATCGACTGGTCGTCGAGATAGACGGCGACGTTGGGGAACGGCGCGATGGATGCGCTCGACTGGTTGCCGAGGAAACCCGTGCTGAGGCCGCGCATGTAGATGTTGCCCTGGCCCGGACCGTTCTCCGCGAACGTGACGTTGGGCAGGTAACGGATGATGTCATCGAAGGTATCGACGTGGAGTTGTTGCAGCATCGTTCCGGTGAACGCCTGCATGGTGATCGGCACGTCCTGCATGTCTTCGTTGGCATGCTGCGCCGTCACCGTGATCGCGCCGAGCGTCGATACGGTTGCATCCGCAGTCGGCGCCGGGGGCGGCGCTGCCGGCGGCGTGGCATCGTCGGCATAAGACACACGAGCGACCGCAAGCGCGGCAAGCACCGCGCAAGTGATTGGATTGATCTTCAAGACTGTCTCCCCGAAACGTGAAATGGCCAGACGGCGTCGGCCGGTCGATTGCTGCGATGGGCGCAGGCTAGGGAGGGCGGGTGAAATGCGAATGACTCGGACTAGGCAACTATTGCCCGCTGTCTATGCGCGTCCGTGGCGATAGAACTTACGATGTTTATGCTGGCCGCAACATTGACAGCGCGGCGTCAGCTAGGGTGTGTGGGAAACGTTTGGCCGTCTGTAGCGCTTAGAGCCTGTTTACGATCTCCGCGTGGCCCGCGCCGGGATCTGTTTGCGCGCAGGACAAGGAAGAAGGAAGGAGTGTACGTCCGTACACGACTGAGTGATGACGCCGGACTGTGGGCAAACAGACCCGGCCCGGAGGGTTGTTCTTGAGTGGCCGCCCAACGACAGCGCGCGGCTTGACCTGCCCACCAGGCAGGCGCTGCGCCACGCACCGCCGCCGGGCGACCACTCAAGAACAACGCGGGTTACGCGGAGATCGTAAACAGGCTCTTAGAGTTTCTGCTCGCCGGCGACCCATGCGGAACGGACTACCGGCTGTGTGCGATGCATGCGCACGCGGAGCAGATCGGCCCGCAACCCTTCGCCAAGGCGTCCACGATCGTTAAAGCCGAGCACGTCTGCGGGTGTGCTGGTGACGGTCGCCACTGCTTCGGGCAGTGTCCAGCCGGCCTGCTCATGCAGGATAAAGGCGCCCTGCAACAGGCTGGTCGGCATGTAGTCGGAAGAAAGAATATCCAGGCAGCCAGCACGGGCCAGCGCGATTGCTGCGACGTTGCCGGCATGCGAGCCGCCGCGTACCAGGTTGCTGGCGCCAGCGACGATGTGCAGACCGTGTTCCCGGGCGGCTTGTGCGGCTTCCAGTGTGGTGGGGAACTCGCTGATGCGCGCGCCCACGGCGACGGCTTCGTCCACATGAGCAACGTCGGTATCGTCGTGGCTGGCGACCAACAGGCCATGTCGGTGCGCCAAGCGCATCACGCCAGCCAACTGCAGGTCGCGGTGTTGGCGTTGCTGTTCGCGGCGCTCCGCGAGCACCGCGGTGAACTCCTCATCGCTCCAGCTGATTCCGCTGCGGCCGTAGTATGTGCGGTACTGGCGTACGTCGTGATACTGGCGCTGACCTGGCGTGTGATCCATCACCGAGAGCAGGCGCAGGTCCTTGCGAATCATCAGTGGTTCGGCCAGATCCAGCAGGCCCGGCCAGCTCAGTTCGCAGCGCAGATGCAAGTAGTGTTCGCAGCGCAGCAGGTCGTGGTCGCGTGCTTCGTCGAGAGCAGCCAAGGCGTTGCGCAGCGTGTCGATACGACCGCCGTCTTGTTCCAAGTCACCCAGCGATAGCGCATCCAGCACGGTGGTGATGCCGGCGGCCACCAGTTGGGCGTCGTGCGCGAGCATGGCCGGCAGGGCGGGCCAGGCCGCGCCGGCGCGCGGCAACAGGTGTTTTTCGAGGTTGTCGGTATGCAGCTCGATCAGGCCGGGAAGCAGGAAATCACTGCCGAAATCGATGGCGTCGTCCGGCAGCTCATCGCCGGTCCAGAGTCGTTCGATGCGGCCTCCGCGGATGTCAACGCCGCCCAGCTCGACCCGATCGGGCAGGACCAGGCGCGCTCGCGCCACGCGCCATGTATCAGCGCACGCCGATGTCATCCCGCCGAAAACTGGCTTACCCATACTCGTTATCCGATCTCAACCACCGCCAACCAGTGTGGGCCAGGAAAATGCAGGAATGATGGCAATCGTCTTCCAGCCACCGGATCGTTCATGCGATGTGCCGGTATGGCGACAGATCGAACAGCAGGTGCTGCAGCAGATCCGTAGCGGCCAGCTTCGCGGTGGCGCCAAGCTGCCCTCCGCCTTGGAACTGGCGCGGCAGTTGCGCGTGAACCGGCACACCGTTCGGCGTGCTCTCGATGCGCTGGAGGAACGCGGTGCGATCCACGGCGACCCGGGGCGCGGCCTGCGCGTGCGGGAGGAGTGTTACGACTACGCCATTGGCCGGCGCACCAGCTTCAGCCGAAACATGAACAGCCTCAGCGTGACGTCAGGCAACAAGGTGCTGGGTACGGCCCTGGTGATGCCGCCGCAGCGCGTGGCCGAATCGTTGGCGCTGGCGCGTGGCGAGCGGGCGTGGTGGGTCGAATCGTCTGCCTATGCGGAAGGGCGTGTGCTTGACCACGGCCAGGCATGGTTTTCCGCGGCGCGTTTTCCGCGTCTTGGCGAGGTGTTCCAGCGCACGGGTTCGGTGAGCCGCACGTTGGCGGAGTTCGGCATCTCCGATTACTTCCGCAGCTACACCCGGGTGACGGCACGTCTTGCCGGTACCGCCACGGGCATCGTGCTGGACCAGTCGCCTGACCTGCCGGTGCTGGAGGTCGAATCGCTCAATGTCGACGGACAGAATCAGCCCGTGCAGTACGGGCTGACCTGTTTTGCGGCGGAACGTGTGCAGTTGGTACTTTCAACTGCCGAGCGTTGATGCGTTGTTGGTCAGTGCGCGGTGGCGACGATGGGCGCCACCGTCTCGGCCTGCAACGTACCGTTGACCACTTCCTCGGCCAGGCCGAACGACAGCGTCATACCCAGTCCGCCGCCACCGATGCCGTTGACGATGGTGACGCCCGGCTCCGCTTCGATCACCAGCTCGCTGCGCTTTCCGTCGGTGAGCTTGGCGTAGATGCCGTGCCAGCTCTGCTTGACGTTCCAGCTCGGCAGATCCAGCACGCTGCGTAGATAGTCGACGATCTTGCGATTGATCGAACTCTCATTGAAGGGTTCGTGCGTGTGACCGTATTCGTGCGAGTCGCCGATGGTGATCTCACCCAGTCCGTTCTGCGCTGCCATCACGTGGATACCCAGCGCGATCAGATCGGCGTACTGCTCGGACAAGCGCTCACGCATACGCCCGATGCTCGGCGTGGCATGGAAGCCGCTGTAGTGGGCCATGGTCAGGCCACCGCACACCACCGGGCCAAGTTGGAACGGCGTGGGCTGGGCTTCCAGCCGCAGCATCTGCAGCTTGCACTTGGTGATGGCCAGGCGTTCGAACAGTTCGGGATAGAGCGTTTCGAAATCCGTGCCGCCAGCCACGTAGATAAGGTCCGCGCCATAGCGACGGCGGCCACTCCACACCCACGGATGTTCGACGCGCGTCACGGCCTGTCGCCAATGGAACTCCACGCCGTAGCGTTCCGAGAGCCACGCAGGCAGGTTGCGGATGGCTTCGCGCGGATCCACCACGAGTTCGTCTGTGCTCAGCAACGCGCCACGCAAGCCGTTCGCCACGACGCCGGGCGCATGCTGGCGCACCTGAGCGGGGTCGAGCGTACGGGATGGACGAATGCCCTCGTTCATCGCCACGTATTCGTTCATCACCGCCCATTCGTCGTCGTGATACGCCGCGATCAGGCTGCCGCTGGGCGCGGACCAGGTGCCGGTGGCGTCGCAGAATTCGCGCCACACTTCGCGGGAGCGCAGGGCGCGCGCATACAACGGACCATTGGGCACACCGATCGGCCAGATGGTGCCGAAGTTGCGTACCGACGCGCCTACCGAACGCTCGTGGCGATCGAACACGGTGACTTTGTAACCGGCTTCGGCGAGCGCGCGAGCCATGGCCAGCCCGACAATGCCTGCACCGACCACGATCGCGGTGCGTGTTTGCGACTTACTCATAAACGGCTGCTTTCCATCTTCAGGGGTGACAACGGTGCCGGCGCGTGTCCGTTCTGGCGGCCGTGCCACCAGAACCAGCGCGCGGCGAGTGCGATAAGCACGAGGCCGAGCAGGCAGCTGACCAGCACGGCGCGTTCAAAGAATTGCGTCCAGTTGAGCTGCAGGGCGAGAAACTGCCTGACCAGTAGCACCGCTACGCTGCCCAGGTAGCCGGAGGCATCGGCGAGGTACATCACGAACGAGACGGTGCCGGCGACGCGATAAGTCGCCATCATGCGTTCGAAGAACATGCCATTGAGCGGGATGTAGCCGAGATAAAGCCCAAAGCCCACCAGCGTCATCCAGGTCAGCGGCGGCAACTCGTGGTGCGCGAACAGCAGGGTGCTCAGCGCGGCGCAACACAGGCCGCCGGCGATCAGCGCATGGTTGAGCATGAACGCGCGCATGTTGTCTCGCACCAGCGACAGCGACGCGGTGAGCATCAGCACGCCGATGCCGATGGGCGTATCCACTTCACCGAAGACCAGGGCGCTGCGACCGAAACCGAGGTCGCGGAAAATTTCCGTATCGAAGTTTTCGCGAAAGTCGCGCAGCACAGTCAGCAAGACGTACAGCGGCACGATCAACAACAGACCGGGCAGGAAGCGGCGCACGAACTGCCGGCGTGCTTCGCGATCCATGCGGCCGCGCGGTGCGCGTGCAGCGATGTCCTCGGCGCTGGGCGGCGGAATGCGTGTAAGTACGCGCAACGACAGTAGCAGGGGTGGTACGAACACCAGTCCGGTGAGGAATGGCATCCAATGATCGCTGACGCCAGCGAGCAACATGGCCTTGCCCACACCTTTGACCACGCCCGAGGCGAAGATAAAGCTGGAGGCAAGGATGGCGCCCATCAGCTCAGTCGCCTGCCGGCCTTCGATGTAGCCGAACACCAGGCCCCACACCATGCCGAGTGGCAAGCCATTGAGGAACAGGAACACGATGCCGGGTACAGGCGGTGCGAGCGCAAAGCCCAGCAGCGCCAGCCATGACAGCCCGATCAGCCAGAGGATGGCGCTGGCGCGCCGCGAGGGCTGCAGCTCCGGCACCATGCGGATGCCCCAGAGCTTGCTCAGCGCATAGCCCATCACCTGGGCGATCACCAACCAGATTTTGTAGTCGATGCCCAGCCAGCTCATGCCTTCGTAGCTGGCCGCGCTGAACGGCTTGCGGAAGGCGTACATGCACGAGTACACGCAGAACGCGGCGATGCCGGCAATCAGCGGCAAGAGGCTGGATGACCAGCGGGAGGGTGGCTTGGAAGCAGAAGGAAGCACGTTCATGGCCGGCGTCAGGCCACGTGGGATGAGGCGGGACGGCCGAGCACAGCCGGCAGCTCCTGCAGGCTGTCGAGCACGGCGTCAGGATGGTGCGCGAGCAGCTCGGCACGGGTGTACGCACCGGTGGTGACGGCCACGACCAGCCCACAGGCAGCGGCGCGCCCTTCGCGAATGTCCACTTCGGTATCGCCGACCTTGAACACACGCAAGGCATCGTTGACGCCACATTCGGCCATCAATGCTCGAATCATGTCGGGCGCGGGGCGGCCCTGGGGCACGCGGTCCGCGGAGATCGCCGCATCGATCAGGCCGCGTTGACGCCAACCGAAGCGCTCGATCAGGCATTCGGCGATGTCCTGAGAGAACGCCGTATTGAGCGCTATCTTGATGCCACGCTCATGCAGCCAGTTGAAGGTGTCCTCGGCGCCCGCCATGGGGCGCACCGCTTCGTGGGTGCGGTAGCAGGCGAGCATGCGTTGCACGAAGTCCTCGTGCACACGCGCCACCTGAGCATCGTCCGCCGGCAGGTCATGCGCAGCCAGCATGGTGCGGATGGCGGCAGGCTTGGTATAGCCCATCAGTGCGCGCAGCTCGGGCACGGCCGCCTCACAGCCGGCTTGTGCCAGCGCCTCGCCCAGCGCCTGCACGACCAGGTCCGGATCGTGGACCGTGGTGCCCGCCATATCGAAAACAGCCAGTTCGTACGTCATGTCGCCTCCCGTGATGGGGAGGCATGCTGACCAGCGGCGATGGCGCGCCCGTGACGCGGGTACCGACAGTCGCAGCGGACTGTCTAGTCAATCGTGCGGCGGGGGATCAACCCGGGTCGCGCACCCAGTCTAGATAAGGGCGATGGCCCTCGGCCACGGGCACGGCGATCAGCTCAGGCAGTTCGTAGGGATGCAGGGCGACCAGCCGTTCCTTCAGTGCGGGGAAGCGCGCGGCGGTGGTCTTGATCAGTAACAGCTCTTCGCTGTCGGTGACCACTTCGCCTTTCCAGCGATAGGTGGATGCCACCGCGGGAATGCGGTTCACACAAGCCGCGAGGTGTTCGCCCACCAGGGCTTCGGCCAGCTTCTGCGCGCTGGCGACGTCAGGGCAGGTGCAATAGCAGAGCAGGACGGTATCGGACATCACGACCTCGATCATAAGTCGACGCTGACCAAGTATCGCCGCCGCCACCAACCCTGTCTGTTCGCAGGCCGCAGGACCGACGGCGAAGGCAGACTGGCTGTCTGTCGAGACGGCGGGCCGAAGGGCTGCGGACAGACAGGGTTGGCCCCTTTGAAATGAATACTCAGGGATGGGGTGACGTCAGGAAGGGCCGCCGGCTGTGCCGCGCGGCTTGGCAAGACGCCCAGTCTTCCCTGCGCCTGTCTCTTATACACATCTAAAAGGGGGGGGGGGGGGGGGGGGGGGGGGGGGGGGGGGGGGGGGGGGGGG
>NZ_JAELTQ010000581.1 GCF_016428905.1 Dyella sp. ASV24
CCGGGGAGCGGTTTGGGGATGTGGCGGGGCGCAATCTGGATGCTTATCTGGAGGCGATGCGGGGGTATTACGAAGGGATGGAGAGTTAGGCTTTTTGTCTCCCTCCCCCCTTCGGGCGACCCGAAGGTAGTCCCCTTTTTGGGAGAGAGGGTTGGGGTGAGGGGTCAATCTAGCCTCACTGTTTCATCTTTAGCCGTCACCCCGGCGCAGGCCGGGGTCCAGAGCCTCGGTGTTTGATTGTCGCGTGGTCGCCACCTGGCCGCCTACGCGGCGGG
>NZ_JAELTQ010000582.1 GCF_016428905.1 Dyella sp. ASV24
GCGGCGGCAACGTGCAGACCTCGGTCGACACGAATGGCGTGATGCAGATCCAGATCGCTGACGCGCCGAAGTTCGGCGGCGTGACGATCAACGACAGTAACAGCGGCAAGATCACGGGCCTGACGGCTGGTACGGCGGGCACCGACGCGGTGAACGTCGACCAGCTCACCAGCACGGTGAACAGCAGCGGTTGGACGGCCACCGATGCCAACGGCAACGATGCCGCGATCAAGAACGGCGGCAAGGTCACCTTCAAGGGTGACAGCAACGTCA
>NZ_JAELTQ010000583.1 GCF_016428905.1 Dyella sp. ASV24
CGCTGGCGCCGGGCAATGAACGCGAGATCGAGATTCTTCGTTATCTGGCGCGTGACCGCGCCTACGTGTCCTTCGAACACGCCCTGTCGGGTCCCGGTCTGCTCAACCTGTATCGCGCACTGTGCGCGCTGCGCGGGCAGACGCTGGTGCAGACAGCACCCAGCCAAGTGACGCAGGCCGCGCTGGAGCGCAGCGACGCGGCGGCGGTGGAAGCGCTGGACGTGTTCTGCGGTTTGCTGGGCAGTTTTGTCGGCGATCTGTGCCTGCTGTAC
>NZ_JAELTQ010000072.1 GCF_016428905.1 Dyella sp. ASV24
GCGCTCGGGCTACATCCTCACCAACTTCAAGCTGTGGTCGTACGACGTCGACGGCCTGCCCAGCTTCCAGATGGTGGCGCCGCACCTGGAACGCCGCGAAAACGACGATTCGCTCTACATCAACACCCCCGATTTCACGATGCCCTCCAACGAGCCCGGCGTGCCGCCGTGGTTGGGTAAATCGCTCTATGCCTGGGTCGACAAGAGCGGCACCCTGCTGAAGCTGCAGGGCCCGGTCTATATGCACCGGGCGGCCTTTGCGGACACCGACGAGACGGAAATGCACACTACCGACGTCACCGCCTGGCCGAAGGAAAACCGCATGGTGACGGACGCCCCAGCGCATATGAAGCAAGGCGCACGTACACTTAACGGGGTGGGCATGCGTGCCAACCTCAACACCAATCATCTGGAGCTGTTCGATGAAGTCACCGGCTCGTTTCCGCCGCGACCCAGGAAGTCTCAAGCTGCACCTCGCCCTGCTGGTGCTGGGGCTGCTCGCCCTGCAGCCGGCGCTGGCCAAGCAGGATGACCGCAACCAGCCGATGAACTTCTCGTCCAAGACCATGGACGGGTTCAACGCGCCAAACACGGTCACCACGCTGACCGGCAACGTCGTGGCCACGCAGGGCACGATGAAGATGACCGGTGCCGTGGCCAAGCTTTACCTGGATGCCGACACTCAGGTGTCACGCGCCGTGGTGACGAGCAGCCCAGGCACGCTGGCGCACATCGAACAGCTGGATGACTGCGGTAATCTGATGCAGGGTGATGCCGTTCAGCTGGATTACGACAACATCAACGGCATCGCAGTGCTCACCGGCAATGCCGTGGTGCGCCAGCAGGGCCGTGGCGAATTTCATGGCGACAAGCTCACCTACAACACGCAAACGTCGCTGATCACCGGCGAAGCTGGCGGCGATGGCCTGGTGCATGGCGTCATTCTGCCCAAGGCTAAGCCTGGTACGCCGGCACCCGCCGGTCAGGTAGCTGCTCCCACCTGCCACCCGGGCGCGCCCGCTACACCACCTGCTGCTGCACCCGCTGCCGCACCCAAGCCGGCCGAGGCCCACTGATCGATGCTTTCTGCTGAAGGTCTGCAAAAAAGTTTCAAGGCACGTCAGGTCGTGCGCGACTTCGCCTTCTCCATTCGCGAAGGCGAAGTGGTTGGCCTGCTCGGCCCCAACGGCGCAGGCAAGACCACCTGCTTCTACATGGTGGTGGGCCTGATCGAAGCCGATGCCGGCCTGATCAAGCTCGACAAGCAGGACATCACTGCCCTGCCGATGCACCAGCGCGCCAAGCTCGGTATCGGCTATCTGCCGCAGGAAGCCTCGGTGTTTCGCCGCCTTACCGTGGCCGACAACATCATGGCCGTGCTTGAGCTGCGCGAAGGCTGGGACGAAAAGCGCCGCGCCAACGAGCTGGAAAGCCTGCTGGACGAACTGAAGATCTCGCACATCGCCGACCAGAAGGGCATCAGCCTTTCCGGTGGCGAACGCCGACGCGTGGAAATCGCGCGCGCACTCGCGGCGCACCCGCGCTATATGCTGCTGGACGAACCGTTTGCTGGCGTGGACCCCATTTCGGTGGGCGAAATTCAGCGCATCGTGCGCCACCTCAAGGAGCGTGGCATCGGCGTGCTCATCACCGACCACAATGTGCGCGAAACGCTGGGCATCTGCGACCGCGCGTACATCCTCAACGATGGTGAAGTGCTCTCTCGTGGCACGCCTGCGCACATTCTGGCCGACGAGAAGGTCCGCGAGGTTTACCTCGGCCGCGAGTTCCGCCTGTAACGACAGCGGAACAGGGGCAGACCAAGGCCCAAACCTCAGAGATAAACCTGAGGTAGTACGCGATTCCGCCTTCGACCTATGGCCGACCCCGGGGGCAAGAGTTAGGATGACCTTCACATTCATCCCGACCACTTGGCATGAAACCCGGACTGCAGTTTCGCCTCAATCAACAGCTCACGCTGACCCCACAGTTGCAACAGGCAATCCGCCTGCTGCAACTGTCGCAGCTTGAGCTGGAGGCCGAACTGAGGCAGATCGCCGAAAGCAACCCACTGCTCGAGTTCTCGGATGACAATCCCGACGAACTGGACGGCGAAGAACGCGAGGCGATGGAGCCGCTCCCGACGAGTTCGGCGAGCTCGACCAGCAGCGATACGGTCGACGACGCCGAGGCCCCCGAATGGGGTGACGCCGACGTCGACGGCGGCAGCGACGATCCGATCGACTTTTCTGCCAGCAGTGGCTCGTCGCGCAACAGCAATCCCGACGAAGACGGTTTCGAGCCGCAGAGCGCCGTAGCGGAGACACTGCAAGAGCACCTGCTCTGGCAACTCAACCTAACCCACATGAGCGCACGCGACCGCACCATTGCGGCCGTGCTCATTGATGCGCTCAATCCGGACGGCTATCTCACCGAAAGCATGGAGTCGCTCATCGCGGCCCTGCCAGCCGACCTCCGGGCGACGACGGCGGAAGTGGAGTACGTGCGGCACATGCTGCAACGCTTCGACCCCACGGGCGTCGCAAGCGTCGATCTGCGTGATTGCCTTACCGTACAGCTTCAACAGTTCGCGCCCGACACGCCTCAGCGCGAGCTTGCCCTGCGCATCGTGGATACCGAACTCGAGCTGCTCGCCCGCAACGACATTACGCGCCTTGCCCGCAAGCTACGCGCGAACGAAGACGACACCGCTGCTGCGGCCGTGCTCATTCGCAGCCTCGACCCGCGTCCCGGCGCGGCGCTCGACGTCACGCCGGTGGAATATGTCGCCCCCGATGTCTATGCGCGCAAGGATGTCGGTCGCTGGCGTGTCAGTCTCAATCCCGATTGCCAGCCCCGCCTGGGCCTCAACCAGCATTACTGCGGTTTGATCGCACAGGCGCGCGGCACCGACGCAAGTTGGATGCGCGGGCAGCTGCAGGAGGCACGCTGGCTTATCAAGAGCCTGGAATCCCGCGCCGAAACGCTGCTCAAGGTGGCCGAAGCTATCGTGCGCCGGCAGAGCGCCTTCCTCGACTACGGCCCGGAAGCCATGCACCCGCTGGTGCTACGCGAAGTGGCCGAGGAAGTGGGCATGCACGAATCAACGATTTCACGTGTAACTACCCGCAAGTACATCCATACGCCGCGGGGCACGTTCGAGCTCAAGCACTTCTTTTCCAGCGGCGTGTCCACCGAAGACGGTGGCAGCGCGTCGGCCACCGCCATCCAGGCCATGCTGCGCAAGCTGGTCGATGCCGAGGACCCGCGCAAGCCGCTGTCCGACCAGGCTATCGCGGAGGAACTGCACCGCAAGGGCATTCAGGTTGCCCGACGCACTGTCGCCAAATACCGCGAAGCCATGCGCATTCCCAGCTCCAGTGAGCGTCAGCGCGCTGGCTGAACAAGCCTGCCCGTCACTGTGGCAAAGCGTCTCGGGAACTTGGCGGCAAAAAAGGCGTCCCCATAATCAGAGGTAAGACGATCCGAAGGGAACCTGTCATGTCAGGGCCGTGAAGGTCTTTCTAACGCGAAGAAAACCTTAGAGGCGCATAGTGACTCTCCCGACTTGGTGAGGAGGCCGGAAAAACCCATCGGAAAACCAGGGCTTTCAAAGGTGTGTCGGCCACGACATAAGCGACCGGTGCATCGACCCCAGCCGCACCTGCGGCAGTACTGAAGGAGGCGCAACATGCAAGTTCAGCTCAGCGGTCAGCAGATTGAAGTCACCCCGGCCCTTCGGGATCACGTGAACAGCCGGCTCGACCGCCTCACCCGCCTCGACGAACGCATTCTCAGCCTGAGCATCGTTCTTTCCGTGAACAAACTGCAGCAGCGCGCCGAAGGCACGCTCTCCGTCACGGGCAGCACCTTGCACGCCGAAGCGCTTGAGAACGACATGTACGTCTCTATCGATGTCCTCTTCGACAAGCTGGTCACCCAGCTACGCAAGCACCGCGAGAAGATCTCCGACAAGCACCAACGCGCCGCCCGCGAGGAGCGCCTGTACGGCTGATCCCCCTGGCCCGCCCGTCCGCCGGGCGGGCCCTCTCCCGCTCCAAATCCCCCGAGCCAAGGCGTCCGTCGGCGCGAACTGGCACAATGTCCCTGCGGCCCCCTCGTTCCGGCTGCAGAAAGGATATGGCTTGGACCGGCTGACCGCCCGACAACTCTACGACAGTGTTCACGAGCGCATGGCATTGCGCTGGGTGTCCGGCATGCGCGGTGAATCCCGTGTGCTTGAGCAGGCCGCGACCACGACGCGTCGCCCCTCGCTGATCGGCTATCTCAACGTCATTTATCCGAACAAGATCCAGATCATCGGCACCGAGGAACTGAACTTCCTCGACAGCCTGGATTCGCGCCAGCGCTGGGAAGCGATCAACAAGATCGCCGCCTATCAGCCTGTGGCCATGATCGTCACCAAGGATCAGCCCATCCCCACCGATCTACGCGAAGTGGCGGAAGAAACCAATACGCCCTTGTGGATCAGCTCCAAGCGCGGCCACGAGCTGCTGACCTGGATGCAGTACCACCTGGCGCGCATGCTGGCACCCAAGATCACGCTGCATGGTGTGTTTCTCGAGGTGTTCTCCATCGGCGTATTGATCACCGGCGAATCCGGGTCAGGCAAAAGCGAACTTGCCCTGGACTTGATCAGCCGCGGCCACCGACTGGTGGCAGACGATGCCACCGAGTTCACCCTGATCGCGCCGGATGTGATCGACGGCACCTGCCCCGAGCTGCTGCAGGACCTGCTGGAAGTGCGTGGCCTGGGTGTGCTGAACGTGCGCGAGATGTTCGGTCACACCGCGGTCAAGCCATCCAAATATCTTCGCCTCGTCGTACACCTGAAACCACTGCGTGACGGGGAAGATACCGATGGACTCACGCGCCTTACCGGCGACATCGGCCATCGCGAGATCTTCGAGGTGCCCGTGCCGATGATCACCATTCCCGTCGCCCCCGGCCGCAATCTTGCCGTGCTGGTCGAGGCGGCCGTGCGCAACCATGTGCTCAAGAGCAAGGGCATCGACCCCGCGCAGACCTTCATCGACCGCCAGGCGCACCAGATGCGTCGACTGCCTCCCTGGTGACCCATGAACGAGACGACTATCCGGCATCCTGACGCCATCCATCTGATCGTACTCACCGGCATGTCCGGTGGCGGCAAGACCGTAGCGCTGCGCGCACTGGAAGACCTGGACTTCTACTGCGTCGACAACCTGCCCACCGTCCTGCTGCCAGAACTCGTCGCCGCAGTAAGCCTCAATGTGGAAGGTAAGCGCCGCAACGTCGCGGTTGGTGTGGACGTGCGTAACCCGGGCGAAGACCTGCAGCGCATGCCCGCCATGCTTTCGGAGCTGGCCGCCGTTGGCGTGCACACGCATTTGATTTTCCTGGACTGCCGCGACGACGTGCTGATCAAGCGTTATTCGGAAACGCGCCGTCGCCACCCACTCTCCTTCCGCGGCCTGTCGCTCGCGGACGCCATCGCCGAAGAACGACGTTTGTTGCGCCCGCTGTCGGCCATTGCCGACAAGGTCATCGACTCCAGCGATCTGAACGTGCATCAGCTGCGCCGACTCATTGCGACGGGTTATGCCGAAGCCACCGAAGGGCTGACGCTGATGTTCCAGTCGTTCGCCTTCCGCCGGGGCCTGCCCTTGGACGCGGACTTTGTGTTCGACGCGCGCTGCCTGCCGAATCCCCATTGGGATCCCAGGCTGCGCCCGCTCTCCGGTAAAGACGCCGCTGTGCGCGACTACCTGGACGCACAACCGATGGTCGCCGAGTACTTCGCCGATACGGCGCGCTGGCTGGATACGTGGTTGCCGCGCTTCGAAGCCGACGACCGCAGCTACGTCACCATCGCCATCGGTTGCACCGGCGGTCGACACCGTTCGGTGTACCTCGTTGAAAAACTAGCCACCCATTACCGCGCGCTGCGAAGCGGCGTGCTTACCTTCCATCGTGAACTCGAGTGATAGCCATGCTGTCCAAAGCACTTCATCGGACCGGCACGCCGTCATGAGCGTCGGCGTGCTGTTGATGACGCACGAGGCGGTCGGCCAGGCGCTGATCTCGGCCGCCCACCACGTGCTACCCAAGCTGCCCTTGCGGGTGGAAGCTGTCGAAGTTCCGCCACAAGCGGATCCGGACGTGATGCGTACGCTCACGGCCAAACACGCGCGGGAGCTCGACGAGGGCAACGGCGTGCTGGTGCTCGCCGACCTGTACGGCGCCACGCCCTGCAACATCGGGTTGTCGCTGAGCTCACTCGGGGTGCGGTTGCGCTGCGTATCGGGACTCAACCTCCCGATGCTGTTGCGCGTGCTCAATTACGCAGAAAAGCCGTTGGATGAGTTGGCGGAGATTGCCGCCAGCGGAGGCCGCGGAGGGATCTTCATCGACCATGCTTGAAAAAGAAATTGTTGTCTCCAACAAACTGGGGCTGCACGCCCGGGCTTCAGCCAAGCTTGTGCAACTGGTGCAGGGTTTCAAATCCACCGTGTGGCTGGTGAGCAAGGGCCGCGAGGTCAACGCACAGAGCATCATGGGCGTCATGATGTTGGCGGCAGGCATCGGCACGCCGCTGACGGTTCGCGCCGAAGGGCCGGACGAGCAATCCGCCGTTGATGCCGTTGCTGCGCTGTTCGACCGCAAGTTCGACGAAGGAGCCTGAGTGGGCAGAGAGAAGATGACATGCATACGTCACCCTGAGGCCGCATTCACGGCCCGGTTGGCTACGTCGTGCCATCTTTTCCCTTCAGGAATCCACGCGCTGGCGGGATGCCGACGTGACGCGCGGCCGGCCCGGCCGTTCCACCATGGAAGGCCGAGATGAGACAGATACTGGCAGGCACCACCGCAGCAAAAGGCATGGCTCTCGGCCGTGCCCGCTTGGTGCAGCCTAGCCGTTATCTGGTCGATACCCGCCCGCTCGCCGAAGACGAGGTGGATGCCGAGCTGGAGCGCCTTCATCGCGCGCTCGATACGGCCCGCCAGGAATTGCGCGAACTTCGCGGCAAGCTGCATGGCGCACTCGCCCGCGAAGTAAATGAGTTCATCGACGCACACAGCCTGTTGCTGGACGACCCGGAACTCTTGCGCGGGCTGGACGATCTGGTACGTATCGGCCACTACCGTCCCGGCGCCGCACTGAAGAAACAGCGTGATCGCCTCGCGGCCGTGTTTGAGGCGATGGACGACCCTTACCTGCGCTCGCGCAAGGAAGACGTCGACCAGGTCATCAGCCGCGTCATTTCCGCCCTGCAACGCCAGACCAGCCGCGAAGAGCGCAAGTTGGCCGCGCGCGTGGGCGAGATCCTTATCGCCGATACCATCGCGCCGGCCGACATGGCTCACCTTGCAGGCAGTGGTCTGCTCGGTGTGGTCGCCAGTTCCGGCAGCCCGTACTCGCATAGCGCCATTCTTGCGCGCAGCCTGGATCTGCCGATGCTGGTCGGTGCGCGCGATGCGCTGTCGACCATTCACGACGACGACCTGATCCTGCTCGATGCCGAACGCGGCGAAGCCGTGGTGCATCCCACCGCGCAGGATCTGGCCCGCTATCGCGCATGGCAGCGCGAGGCCGCGATGGAAGGCCGACGCCTTGCCACCCTGGCCAACGCACCTACGCGCACACGCGACGGCGTGGACATACGCCTGTACGCCAACGCGGAGATGCCGCCCGATATCGCCATGGCGCGTGCACGTGGCGCGGATGGCGTCGGCCTGTACCGCACCGAATTTCTGTTCCTGCGTCAAAAGGGACTGCCGACCGAAGACGAGCAGTTCATCGCCTATCGCGACCTCGTGCTCGGCATGGGCGGCCTGCCTGTCACTATTCGCACGCTCGACCTCGGCGCCGACAAGGCCGATGCCGCAGGCCTAGTGATACGCGGCGAAGACAATCCGGCTCTGGGCGTCCGCGGCGTGCGTCTATCGCTGCGGTACCCCGCCGTGTTCAGCACACAGATCCGCGCCATCCTCCGTGCCGCCTGTTACGGCCCGGTGCGCGTGTTGGTGCCGATGGTGACGCAGCCCGACGAACTGATCGCCGTGCGTACGCTGTTCAAGCTGGCCCGCCAAGAGCTGAAGCGCGAGAACATCGACCTGCCGGAAAAATTGCAGCTCGGCGCCATGATCGAAGTGCCTGCAGCGGCTATCAACGTACGCGCCTTGCTTGAACACGCCGACTTCCTCGCCATCGGCACGAACGACCTTGCGCAGTACGTGCTGGCCGCCGACCGCGGCAACGATGCACTGGACAATATCTACAACCCGTTGCAGCCGGCGCTGCTGCGTCTGCTCGCCTATGTGATCACCGAAGGCCGCCGAGCGAAGAAGCCGGTGAGCCTGTGCGGCGAAATCGGCGGTGATACCAACTTCACCGCTCTGCTGCTCGCCTTGGGCCTGTGCGAGTTCAGCATGCACCCCAGCCAGCTGCTGCACGTCCGCGATCGTCTTACCGATCTCGACCATGCCTTGCTGCGCTCCCAGGCGCCGCGCATTCTCCGCTCGCGTACACACGAAGAGGCCGAAGCGCTGCTGGCTCAGATCCTCGCCTGATCGGTTTTCCACCGCAGGATCGGTCAGCCCGCGCTCGCGAGGAACGCCTCGATCAACGCCCCCCGATAGCGCTGCCGATGCAACAGCAGCGACAGCTTGCGATGCAGGTCGAGGAACGGTGTATGCAGCACTTTCAATCGTCCGGCGGCGACAGCATCGATCACCGCTACTTCGGGCAGGCAGGCAATACCGAGACCGGCAATCACCGCCTGCTTGATCGCCTCGGCCTGATCCAGTTCCAGCACGGTATCCCCGGCAGGCAGGGACGACAGCGCGCGCTCACTCAAGCTGCGCGTGGCTGACCCCGGCTCGCGCAACACCCAACGCGCACCAGCGAAGTCCTTAGGCTCCAGTCGCCGTTTGCGCGCGAGCGGATGATCGGGCGACGTGCACACCACCAGGGCGTCATCGCGCCATGGACGCACTTCGAGTGAAGGGTGCGCAACCGGCCCTTCAACGCAACCCAGCTCCAACACGTGATCGAGCATGGCCGCCACGATCTCCGCCGTGTTGGACACGCGGAGACGCACCGACACATGCGGATGCGCACGCACGAACTCACCCAGCAGCTCGCCCACGCGATAGTTGCCCACGGTATTGCTTGCCCCAATTCGCAGCTCGCCACCCAATTCGTCGACGCCGCCACTGCCAACGCGGCCAAACTCGGCATAGCGCTCCAGCAGCTCCTGTGCGAGCGGTAGCAGCTCCCTGCCACGGGTGTTGAGGCGCAGGCGCCCGCGCTCACGGGCGAAGACGGCAGCATCCAGCTGCCGCTCCATTTCCGCCAGCGCCATGCTGGCGGCGGGTTGGGTGAGATGCAGGGCCTCGGCCGCCGCGCGCACGCTGCCGAGGCGTGCGATCTGCACGAACACCTCCAACTGGCGCGGGCTGATATTGATCATCAATTTATCTTATAACAACCATCAATAATTCAAAATTTTCTTGATGGATGGCGAAACGGACAATGGCGGCATTGCAGGAGAACGCCATGAACGCCACCGCCGTCGCCAGCCCCACCGCCCCCACCCTTTCCCAGCGCCTTCCCGGCCTGCTGCTTTCCGTCGTCATCGCGCTCGTGGCGCTGGGGTTGGGCAAGGTGGCGCCACTGATCGGCGGCCCGGTATTCGGCATCGTGCTGGGCATTCTGGCGCGCAACACAGCGGCCCCTGGCGGCACTTACACACCCGGCATCCAGTTCGCCGGCAAGCAGGTCCTGCAGTGGTCGATCATCGCGCTCGGCTTCGGCCTGAGCCTGGACCAAGTGGCCAAGACCGGCCTGGAATCGCTGTCGGTCACGTTGGTGACCATGACGGTGGCCTTCCTCACCGCCTGGGGGCTTGGCCGCATGCTGAAGGTGCATGACAAGCTGAAGATCCTGATCGGTGTGGGCACGGCGATCTGTGGCGGTTCGGCGATTGCCGCGGTGACACCCATCATCAAGCCGGACGAGCACGATACGGCCTTCGCGATCTCCACCATTTTCCTGTTCAACCTCGTCGCCGTGCTGCTGTTCCCCTTGCTCGGCCATGTACTGCATCTGTCGGATCTTGGTTTTGGCCTGTGGGCCGGTACGGCGATCAATGACACCTCGTCGGTGGTGGCCGCGGGTTACAGCTTCAGCAAGCAGGCCGGCGATTACGCCACCATCGTCAAGCTCACTCGCGCCACGCTGATCATCCCGATCTGCCTGATCCTCGCGTTTGCTACTGCGTGGAAGCAGAAGAAGCAGGGCGCCAGTGATTTCAGCCTGGCCCGCATCTTCCCCTGGTTCATCCTCTGGTTCCTGGTGGCGTCCGGCGTGCGTACCGCGGGTCTCGTTCCCGTCGCCATCCAGCCGATGCTGCACATGGCCGCAGAGTTCCTGATCATTGTGGCGCTGACGGCTATTGGTCTTTCCGCCAACCTGCGCAAGATGGCGTCGACCGGTGCGCGTCCGATCCTGCTGGGGCTGGGCGTATGGGCAGCGGTATCGGTGAGCAGCCTGGTGGTGCAACTGGTGATCGGGCAGCTCTGAACCCTCTTTGCAAAGCCTTTGACAGACCCCGCCTCGCGCGGGGTTTTGTTTTCTCGAAGCAGGCCCATGTTGAAATCCATACCCACATAAGGACGTGTGAGATGGCTTGGCACAGGAAGGTGCTTGCTCTGTTTCTGCTCTGTGCGGTGGGGCTGGCGAATGCAGCCCAAGCCGTAGATCAACGCATACTGTTCGTTGGCAACAGCATCACTTACGTCAACAGCCTCCCTGCCATCTTCGAACAAGTGGCACAGGCGCAGTCGAGCAACGTGCGTTATCACGCCGATATGTACGTACGCGGAGGCGCGACTCTCGCTCAGCTTGGCAAGGAGAGCGCCTTGCAGGAGCTGATCGACTCAGGCGTCTATCAGTTTGTGGTGCTGCAGGAGCGCGGAGGCGACGACCTGTGCATCCGTCCAGATACCCACTGGCACAGGGACGATCTCTCATGCGATCAGGTGACGGCTCCTCAACTCGCCCTTGCGAAAGAGGCGCAAGCACATGGGGCTCGCGTGCTCTATCTGGGCACGTATCAGGCCCAGCCCTATTTTTCCAGCAATCTGGTAAGCGCCGAAACGGAGCTGAGCCACAAGATGGACGCCACATATCTTGAGATCAGCGAAACCCTGCGACACATGCAAGGCGAACAACCCACATGGCCCTGGCTGTACGAAGACCATGGCCACCCCGGCATTGCCACCACGATGCTGATGGCGCTGCGCGTCTATCAAGCCGTCGACTCGAGCCAGCCACTGCATGCGTTCGCGCTGTGCACGAACGCAGATCTGTATACGACCAAACTCCGCGGCCACGCCCTCATCGCGCATGACGAGATGACCGCCGCCACGAAACCCGAACGCTGCCTGCTCGACAAAGCGCAGACGCAGGCCATCATCGACGGCTTGCACCGTTCGCCCTAGGATCATCCAGATAAGGTGCCTGCGCACCAACAGGAGACGATGCACCATGCTGCTCCAGGGCAAATGCCACTGCGGAAACATCGCGTTCTCGCTGACGTGGGAGCCTGATCCTGTCGATATCCCCGCGCGCGCGTGCGATTGCTCCTTCTGCACACGCCATGGCGCTGCGTGGACATCCCATCCCGAGGGCGTGCTCAAGGTGACTGTCCGCGATCCTTCGCTGGTCAGCCGCTACGCCTTCGGAACGGGCACGGCCGACTTCCACGTCTGCGCACGCTGCGGCGTGGTTCCGCTGGTGACATGCCACGCGGAAGGAAATCTCTACGCAGTGGTCAACGTGAACACGCTGGACGATATCGAACCCTCAATGCTGCAACACCGCCCCGCAAGCTTCAGCGAAGAAGATGTCGCGGAGAAGCTGACACGTCGGCAACGCAACTGGATTGCCAACGTGACTATCCTCGAAGGTGAGCCGTCCTAGCGCTTATCAAGCACCCGCCGCCTGCTTCAGCAGCGGCATCGGCCCCGCCAGATTCGCCGCCATCGCCTCCGGCAAACCATGCCGGGCAATGACGTACTCCGGCGCGTTGCAAGCAACCCATGCCGCACCCTGGCCGTCGTCCCACACGAGCGCTTTCAGCGGCAGGTCCAGCCCGGCGAGCGGCGCCTGCTGCATCAGCGGCGTGCCGGCCTTCGGATTGCCGAAGATCAGCATCTGCTCGCCATGCATGGTCAGCCCGGCCCGCGCGGCATCGCCGCTGAAATCGATGTGCGCAAACACGGTGATGCCGTGCGATTCGAGCGCCTGCCGTAGCCTGTCGATGGTTTCCGACACGCCGTAGGACGAGCGGAACTGGATGATGCCGTTATCAGGCTGACTGGACATGGGCCCCTCGCCACTGAAAAGGAAGGCCGATCATCGTCGCAGTATTGTCAATCCTGCGCATGCAAAAAGGCGCACCCCGGCCCACACCGGGGTGCGCAACAAGGTCCAGCTTTGTCGGATTAGCGCATGCCGCCGCCGGCATAGAGCTGTTCGCCGGTCAGCCAGAAAGAATCATTGGAGGCCAGGAAGGTCACGATGGAGGCGATGTCGTCCGGCTGACCGATGCGGCCCAGCGGCGTTTGTGCAATAGCACCCTGGTGGAAGTCCGAACCGATGAAACCGGCCGCATGTGTGCCCTCGGTTTCAACCATGCCCGGGTTCACCGCGTTAACGCGGATCTTGCGCGGACCCAGTTCGCGCGCCAGCACGCCGGTGATAGCATCCACCGCACCCTTGGTGCCCGTGTATACCGCGCTTTCCGCCGGCACAATGCGTGTGACCAGCGAGCCGATATTGATCACGCTGCCGCCGTCATTCATGTGGCGCGCCGCCGCCTGCGTGGTCAGCAACAAGCCGAGCACGTTGACGTTGAACTGCTTGTGGAAGTGTTCCTCGGTGATGGCATCCAGCGCGCCGAACTCGTAGACGCCGGAGTTGTTCACCAGGATGTCGAGGCGGCCGAAGTTGGACACCGCCGCATCGGCAAGCGCCTTGGCGTCCGCCGCCTTGGAAACGTCGCCACCCACGGCGACCGCCTTGCCGCCCGCCTTGGTGATCTCGGCGACCACGGCGTCCGCGCCGGCCTTGCTGGAGGCGTAGTTCACCACGACGGAAGCGCCTTCGGCGGCCAGGGCCTTGGCAATAGCCGCGCCGATGCCCTTGGATGCGCCAGTAACGACAGCCACTTTACCTTTGAGCTTGCTCATGACGGGAACCTGTTCAGTTGTGAGGAAAGAGGGTTTGGGAGCTCTTACTCCTATAGTTCGCAACATACGAACTTATGAACTAGTTTTCAAGTGCTGCTAAAATGAGCACATGAGGCCCCTGACCCACCCCTCCCTCGACGACGTGACCGTGGAAGGCATCCTGCATGCCCTGTCCGATCCCGTGCGCGCGGCCATCTACTGGCAGTTGTCCTGTGCGGACAGCGCCAACACGTGCTCGGCCTTCCTCAAGATGGAGGATCGCTGCATTCCCAAGTCCACCCTGTCGCAGCACTTCCGCGCACTGCGCGAAGCCGGCCTGATCCGCAGCGAGCGCCGCGGCGTGGAAATGCTCAACACCACGCGCTGCGCGGAGATCGAGCAGCGCTTCCCTGGGTTGCTACCCGCGATCAAGAACGCGCAAAGCATCCAGTGCGAGGCCCGCAAGCAGGACGCGGAGCCGAAGCGCGCCGCCACCCAGGCTGCGCACAGCGCTTGAACCGATAGCGTCAGTCAGGCCTTGCCCTGCTCCACCAGCGTCAGCGCGACCTTGTCGCGCAAATAGACTGGCAGCGCTTGCTCCGGTGCATGCGCGTGGCCGGCAGAGAACTCGCGCGCAGCCAGCTCAGCCACGTGGCGCGCCTGTGGATAGCGCGCGCCCTCGGCGGAACGCAGCGCCCCAGTGAGCCGGGGGCTCAAAACGTTCTCGTAGGTTGCCCAACCGGTGCCCACCACGTGCCACGCAGTGGACGGCGACAAGCTCAGTGCCCCCGGTGTGCATACGCGCTCCTCGTCGAGCACGATGAGTCCGCCGTTGTCGTCACGGCGGTAGGTGGCGGCATAGATCTCGCCCATGCGGGCATCGATGACAGCCAGAATGTCCGCATCATCTTCCGGTGCTTCCAGCGCCAAGGCAGCGAGCGACGACACCGTCACGACGGGCACATCCAGCGCCAGCGCCATGCCCTGTGCCAGCGAAATACCCAGGCGCACGCCCGTGAATGCGCCGGGGCCTCGGCCCACGGCGATCACGTCCAGCGCATGGCGCCCCAGCCCTGCCTCTGCCAGCAGGGCGTCGGCCATCGGCAACACCAGTTCGGCGTGTCGGCGTGGGGCAATCTCGCTGCGTGCGATCACTTCGTCGCCGTGGATCAGCGCGACGGAGCAGGCTTCGGTAGAGGTTTCGATGGCGAGCAATTTCATGGCTGCTCCATGATAGCCGGCCCAGCCGCCGCCGGCATGCTGGCGTACCAGTCGATGCGGCGGGTCAGGTACATCAGCAAGGCTACGGTAAGCACCAGTACGATGGCGCCGATGAGCAAGGCGTACTGCTCAGCAGCCAGCACCACGTAGAGCATGGCGTAAACCAGCGCCAGCGCGATGCCCAGCCACATGCCCGCTCGGCGCGCGCCCAATACTGCACCGGCATAGCCACCGATGATGAGTACGACCGACGCCGCCGCCACGGCGTAGGCAGCCCCGAAGCCGATCTGTTCGGACAGCGCCAGCAACAGCACGTAGAACGAAGCAAGCGCCGCGCCAATCAACAGGTATTGCACGGGGTGCACGCGCAGGCGCTTGAGCACTTCGAACAGGAAGAACGCGACGAACGTCATGGTGATGAACAACAGGCCGTACTTTCCTGCACGCACGTTGCGTTGGTAAACATCGACCGGCTGGAACAACGCCACGCCAAACGCTGCGTCGTGCACCGCTGTATCGACGCGCTCGTCACTCGCATGCCACGACTGACCAAACTTGCGATTGAGGTCGAGCATATGCCAGCGAGCGGAGAACCCATCCGCCTTGACGGTTCGCTCCATCGGCAGCGCGGCGCCGATAAAGCTCGGGTCCGGCCAGGGTGCATGCAGCTTCACATCGGTGGTGCGCGCCAGCGGCAGCCATTGCAGCGACTGCGTGCCAGCAAGACGCAGCTTCACCGAAAACTCCACCGGCTGGTCACCCACCGCCGTCAGATCGATCGGCACGATCACCATGGATGAGGAACCGCCAAACGTCGCAGCCGATGACTGGAAGCGCTGCGCCTTGCCATTGACGCGCAGCTCGCTCACTTCCTGCAAGCCACGCAAGTCGCCGACGGCAAGCCGCAGTTCGGCCTTGCCATCATCCCAGCGGGAGCCGTCCATCTGGCGTGCCTGCGCGATGTCCTCGGCAGTGAAGCGGCCATCCAGCTGCACGGTCGACGCAAACACAGGGGCGTCGTAGATACCGTAGCGGCGCTTGTCTACCGCCATGCTCGCGTCCACGCTCAGCGCATCCGGCAACACATAGGTGGTATCCGCTATGTCGCTCCCTTCACCCGAAGGCAGCACGGTCATTCGACGCGATGGCGTGGCGAGCACCAAGCCACCCAACACTTGCTCACCGCCCCAGCCCTGCGCTATCTGATCAATGGCGGCTTGCCGCATGCCTTGCCGCTCTTCCACCAGCGACTGCACTCGCCATAGCGGAATCAACATCAGCAGCGCCAGCAGGCCTACGCCAAGCACTTTGGCGGTCCATCCCTTCATCCAATGACCCATGACAGATTCCCTTGTATCGGAGCCTGCATCACAACCGCTGCGCGTGCGAACCCACCGCCCGAGTGCGGGCAATCCAGCAGCGAGTTGTGGCAAAAGCCGGGCGCAAGTCATTACCCGGCAGGTAATCGCTTCACTGCGGTGCGGGCCGCAAGCTAAGCCCACACCAACCAACGGAGCAAACCACCATGACCACCCAAGCCCACACCCTCGCCGAACGCTACATCGCCAGCTGGAACGAAACCGATGCCCTGCGCCGCCGCAGCCTGATCGAAGACACCTATGCCGAGCATGCGCGCTACACCGACCCGATGGTGGACGCCAAGGGCTGGGAGGCCATCGACGCCACTGTTGCCGCGGTGCAGAACATGTTCCCGGGCCACCGCTTCGCGCTGGCAGGCACGGTCGATGCGCACCACGACACGGTGCGCTTCCAATGGCATCTCGCCTCCCCCGGCGCCGACGAGCCACTGGTGATCGGCTTCGACGTGGCCTCGCTGGAAGACGGACGCATCCGCCAGGTGTTCGGCTTCCTCGACAAGGTTCCCCAGACCATCTGACCCATTTGCGCGGGCAGCCGATGCTGCCCGCGCCCTCCGGAGATATCGATATGCCGACCTTCACCACTAACGATGGCGTCACCCTGGCTTACGAAGATTGGGGCCATGGCAAACCCATGCTGTTCGTCCATTCGTGGGCGCTGGATTCACAGATGTGGGCGCCGCACATGCTGCACTTCAACGCGCTGGGCATGCGCACCATTGCCATGGATCGCCGCGGACACGGGCGCTCCGAACGACCTGGCAACGGTTACGACTATGACCGCCTCACCGACGATCTGGCCGCGCTGATCGAACGCCTCGACTTGCGCGAGCTGACCCTGGTCGCTCACTCCATGGGCACGGCCGAATGCATTCGCTTGCTGACACGGCATGGCAGTGAACGAATCGCACGCGTCGTCCTGCTCTCGCCGACAGCGCCGTGCTATGTCGATGCTGACGGCCAACAGCTGCCCGCCTCTTTCTTCGAGCCCGCGCTTGCCGCCATCCACGCGGATTACGCTCAATGGCTCGCCGAAGGCGCGAACGACTTCTATCTTCCTGCCGAAACGGGAACCTCAGAAGGCATGATCCGACGCACCATGGACATGATGTTGAACACGTCGCTGCGCGCCACCACCGAATGCTTCCGCCTACGCGTGAGCACCGACATGCGCGATGAGTTGCCAGGCCTCGATGTGCCGATGCTAGTCATCCATGGGCTGCGTGACGCCAGCGAGCCTGTCACCAGCGGCCGAGCTATCGCCAACCGGGTCAAGGAATGCACGATGCTGGAATACGCCGACGCACCGCACGGCATGTTCCATACCCACAAGCAACGCTTGTTCGATGACATCCAGACATTCCTCGGCACCCATGCAAGTGCATGACTTCTGCCGCACGGCGGGAACGCCGCATCGTGAAATCATCGATGCGGCGGGTTGAGGATCAATCCGTCTTATCCATAAGGACAAACGCATGCATGCCGTAGCCGCCAAGCAACGTCCCGTCGGCGATCTGTTGCGCGAATGGCGACGCCATCGCCGCTTGAGCCAGCTCGATCTCGCCAGCGGCGCGGAAGTCTCCACGCGGCACCTGAGCTTTATGGAATCGGGCCGTGCGCAACCGAGTCGCGACATGATCATGCGTCTGTGCGAATACCTGGACATTCCACTGCGCGAGCGCAACCAGTTGCTGGTCGCCGCCGGTTTCGCGCCGGCCTACCTCGAACGCGGCATCGCCGATCCTGAATTCTCCACGGTACTGGGTTCGATTCGCCTGTTGCTCAAGGGGCTGGAGCCCTACCCCGCCCTGGCCGTCGACCGGCACTGGAACCTGATTGAAAGCAATCAAGCCACGCAACGTCTACTCACGGGACTCGTGCCGCAATGGCTCAAGCCGCCCATCAACGTGTTGCGTGTAAGTCTGCATCCCTATGGATTGGCGCCTTACATCCGCAATCTGCCGATCTGGCGTGCGCATCTGTTGGATCGACTGCGCCGCCAGATCGACGCCACCAACGATCCAGGCCTGATTTCCTTGCTGCACGAGTTGCAGGGCTATCCCGGCGACGATGCGTTATCCCACGACATCGTGCGGGGTGAAATCGCCATTCCCATGGAACTGGCCATGGGCGATACGGTGCTATCCATGCTGAGCACCACCACGGTGTTCGGCACACCGATGGACGTCACGCTTGCGGAACTCGCGCTGGAAGCCTTCGTGCCCGCCAACGAAAGCACTGCCAACGTGTTGCGCGAGCTTGCTGCGCAATCGGACGCGTGATCGTCAGGAAGGTGGCTGCCAAAGTTCGATGCGGGTGCCTTCCGGGTCCATGACCCAACCGAAGCGACCGTACTCGCTGTCTTCCACACGATCGTCCACCGCCACACCGGCGTCGCGCAGCCGGGCGAGCAGGCCATCCAGATCGTCCACGCGGAAGTTGATCATGTACGGCTGCGTGCTGGGCGAAAAATATTTGGTGTCGGCGGCGAACGGCGACCACATGGTGTAACCCGGTTGCTGCGACTCACCGTCGAAGCGGGCACCGCCCCATGCCTCGACCGGCAACCCCAGATGCTGCGCATACCATTCAGCCAGTGCGCCTGGATCACGTGACTTGAAGAAGATCCCGCCGAAACCGATGACCTTGGCCATGTTCGTCGCTCCTCCGCTATGGACGTCCTATGGTCGTCCCCAAGAACGGCAAAGACCAGTGCCTATACGGCTTACGCCGTAGCGGACACTTCGTCGTTGAAGAAGGCCTGCACCTCGGCCAGTTCCTTGGTGCGCGGCATGGCAGGCAGGCTTTTGAGGAACAGGCGTCCGTAGCCCTTGGTGGTGAGGCGCGGATCGCACAGCACCAGCACACCGCGATCGTGGACGTCACGAATCAAGCGCCCGGCGCCTTGTTTCAGTGCGATGACAGCACTAGGCACCTGCCAGCCCATGAATGGGTTGATGCCCGACTGTTCCAGCGCTTCCAGGCGTGCCTGCAGCACGGGATCGTCAGGCGAGGCGAACGGCAGCTTGTCGATCACCACCACGCTGAGTGCTTCCCCCGCCACATCGACGCCCTCCCAGAAGCTGGCCGCGCCGAGCAACACGCCGTGACCGCTATCGCGAAACTCGTCCAACAGCCGATGACGAGGCGCGGTGCCCTGCACGAACAGCGGCCAGGGCACGCGCTCCTGCAGCAGCTCAGCCGCCCTGCGCAGGGCACGATGTGAGGTGAACAGCAGAAAGGCGCGGCCATGCGAAGCATGCAGCACGGGCAGCACGGATTCGATGACGCGATCGGTGTAGTCACGCGCGGACGGGTCGGGCAATCCGGCTGGCAGATAGCACAACGCCTGCTTTTCGTAGTCGAAGGGACTTTCCACCTGCAGGGTCTGCGGTTCGTCCAACCCCAACTGGCGCGCGAAGTGATCGAAGCTGGACGACACCGACAACGTGGCTGACGTATAGATCCATGCTGCCTGTGTCTGTTCGCGCATCGCGCGCAGCGGTGCCGCCAGATCCAGTGGCGTCGCGTGCAGTGCAAAGCCGCGCGGAAACAGCTCATACCAGCGCACGTCGCGTTCGCTGTCGCGCTCGGCGATACGGTCGAGTCGCTCACTGATCACTGCGGCGCGTTCATGGGCATTGGCGAACCCGCGCGATCGCTCGGCTTGCGAAGCAAGCACATCGGTCAATGCGGCCAATACGTCGCGAAGCTCGTGCAGGGCGTCGCCGATATCGCGCTTGCTTTCCAACTGATGGAATGGGCCACGTTCCGGCAACGCATCCATCGCCAGTCGCAGCTTGCGCACGGCGTCCTGCATGGCTTCGACAGGCTCCAGCACCAGGCCGATCGCACCGGTGATGCCGTTGCATTCAGCCAGGCTGTCCTGCGCCAGATCGGTAAGCTGACGTGCACTGATGCTTTGCGAGAAGAACTGTCCGGCCAGCTCCGGAATCTGATGCGCCTCATCGAGAATGAACGCGCTGGCACCCGGGAGGATTTCGCCGAAGCCTTCCTGCTTGAGCGCAAGGTCGGCGAACAGCAGGTGATGGTTCACCACCACAAGGTCGGCTTCCTGCGCTTCGCGACGTGCCTTGATCA
This sequence comes from Dyella sp. ASV24, assembly GCF_016428905.1. Taxonomy (GTDB): domain Bacteria; phylum Pseudomonadota; class Gammaproteobacteria; order Xanthomonadales; family Rhodanobacteraceae; genus Dyella. Next base: position 19,941 of record NZ_JAELTQ010000072.1, read on the forward strand.
CATGGCAATCGTCGTAGAACGGACATTCCACACCCAGGCAGTTTTCAGGCGTGGAGGTGACGCGCGGCCACAGCGGCGATTCCTCGGGGACTTCCGCCAGCTCCATCCGGTCACCGCGACGCGTGCGCGCTGACCACGCCCGCACCGCTGCCAACTGCGACGCCTGTGTGCGATCGAAAGTGGCGCCTTCGCGCACGGTCTGATCGAGGCGGTAAAGGCACAGGTAATTCGAACGCCCCTTGAGCAGGGCCATCTTGAGGCGCGCATCCAGCACGGAACGCACGCGCGGCAGGTCGCGAAAGTACAACTGATCCTGCAGCGCCTTGGTGCCGGTAGAGACGATCACACGTTCGCCCGACAACAACGCCGGCACGAGATACGCAAAGGTCTTGCCGGTACCTGTACCAGCCTCCGCAATCAGCGTCTCGCGCTCGGCGATGGCGTGCTGCACCGCGCGCGCCATGGCCTGCTGGGCGGCGCGTGGGGCGAAATTGGGTAGCTCGCGGGCAAACGGGCCTTCCGTGCCCAGCAGCGCGGCGACATCCTCGTGATCAGTCATCCGCAAAGTATCGCCGACATGGGGCGTAAGCGTGAATGCCTTAGACTCAAGGCCTCCTTACCGTGGAGTCTTGCCATGTCCTCACGGATCTCCGGTATCGGCCAGATCGCCGTCACCGTCAGCGACGTCGACGCCGCGCTTGCGTTCTACCGCGACATCCTCGAGCTGCCTTTCCTGTTCCGGCCGGCAACAAACCTGGCGTTCCTCGACGCAGGCGGCGTACGCCTGATGCTGTCCACCCCACAGGGCGCCGGCAGCGTGGGCAGCAATTCCGTGCTGTATTTCAAGGTCGGGGATATCGAGCACCAGTTCCGCACCCTGCTCGATCGCGGCGCCGTGGGCGAGCGCGAACCGCAGGCCACGGCAGAGCTGTCTGACCACACCTTATGGCTGGCCTTCCTGCGCGATCCCGACGGGAATCTGGTGGGGTTGATGGAAGAGCGGCGGCGCTGATCCCGCCGCTTCCTCTTGCGGGCGATGCGGCGCTCAGTAGCGCTGCATGCCTTCCTTATGGCACTCCGCCACGCCCTTGGTCGCGGTCGCCGCACCAGCATCATCACCGGCGCGCTGGCGCAGCTCGGCGATGGTCTGCCAATTGCGCGCGCACAACGGCCCAAGCTTGGGACCCAGCTCCCACGAGCGGTGCGCGAACTTCTCGGCGCCCGCGTAATCCTTCAGGCGGATCGCCAGCTCGGCGCGATCCTGCAGCAGGTCCGGCGAATCCGGGCTGATCTTCAGCGCCTGATCCAGCTTGGCGGCTGCGTCGTTGTACTTACCCACTCGCAGGTCGCCTTCGGCGGCGTCCTGCAGCGCTGCCACGCCCGGGTCGCGCAACGGGTTCACATCGATTACCGACTTCTCCTTGTCGCCCGCCGCATGGATCGCCGCCAGCATCTGGTCGTCGGATACGGTGGGACGCGTGGCCTGCGACGGTGCTGAGGGCTGGGTGCAAGCGGCCAGCAACAGCACGGCGAACGACACAGGAACGGCGGAAAGGCGAAGGCTACGACGAAACATGATCAATCCCGGATGGGGGCGGAGGAAGCAGGCGCGGGAGACGCGTCACCGCCACTGAAGAAATTGCCGACGTGCTGCCAGAAGCAGCCCTCGGCATCCTGAGACAGTGTACCGGCCACGACCGGCACCTGACGCGCTCCCTCGCAGCCCTGCTCCGAGCGCTTGCCGTCGGACGTATTGATCCAGGCCATTTCCAGGCCCTCGCCCGGGGCGGCCGAGAGCGGACGCGTCGGCAGTTTCTTGAACAGCTCCTGCCATGCGCGAAGGCTGCCCGTCGCGCCGTACAGACCACTCGGCTTGTTGTCGTCGCGGCCCATCCAGAACACCGCAAGGTGGTCGCCGGTGAAGCCCGCGAACCAGCTGTCACGCATATCGTTGCTGGTGCCGGTCTTGCCTGCCGCGTTGAGGTAAGACAGCCCGGAGTTGCCGATGGACGCCGCCGTACCCGAACGCGTCACCTGCTGCATGGCCCACGTCACCAGACGCACCGCCGGCTGGTACTCGCCCGCACCCGTCTTTACTTCATAGCGCTTGACCGTCTGCCCGTTCGCATCGACCACGCCGCGCACCGCCAGCAGCGGCAACGCGTGGCCGTCAGCAGCGATGTACTGGTAGAGCTGCGTGGCCTGCAACGGCGACATATCCACGGCGCCGATCAATAGCGAGGGACTCGGATTCACGTCGGTCAGGCCGAACGATTCGAGGAACGCCTTGATACGCGACACGCCGACATTCATGCCGAGATTGATCGTCGCCAGGTTCCACGAATGCACCAGCGCGTCGACCATCGGCACCGAGCCGTGCACATCGCCTTCGTCGTTCTTGGGTGTCCAGTAGCTGCCATCGGGCTGGCGCATACTGATCGGCGAATCCTCCACCGGGCTGGCGAGATTCCAGCGCTCGGGGTTGGTCAAGGCAACCAGGTACACCAGCGGCTTCACCAGCGAGCCGATCTGACGTCGTGCATCCAACGCACGATTGAAGCCCTGGTCACCAGGAATCTTGCTGCCGACGATGGCGAGCACGGCGCCCGTCTGCGCTTCGGTCACCACCGCAGCGGCCTGTGCCGCTTCGCCACGCTTACCCAGGCCGTTGGTGGTCGTGGTGATGGCCTGTTCGGCATACAACTGCGCCGCCGGGTCGAGCGTAGTGAAGATGCTCAGGTTGCCCTTGGACAGGGTTTCATCGTCGAAGTCACCGGTGATCTGCGCACGCACCAGTTCCATGAAGGCCGGGAAGCGGTTGTGCGGCAGTTGTCCGTTGGTAACGATGCCTAGCGGCGTCGCCTTGAGTGCCGTGTCCTGTTCCGGCGTGATCAGGCCGGTTTCCACGAACTGGTCGAGCACCAGGTTGCGACGCGACAACGCGCGGTCCGGATACCGGCGTGGGTCGTAGTAGCTCGGCCCTTTCACTAGGCCGATCAGCAAGGCCATTTCCTGCGGCTTGAGGTCTTCCATGCGACGACCGAAGTAGAACTCCGAGGCCGCGGCAAAGCCGTGCACCGCCTGGCTGCCCTGCTGGCCGAGGAATACTTCGTTGACATAGGCCTCGAGGATGCGGCTCTTGTCGTAGTGCACCTCAATGAGGATCGACATCAACGCTTCGTTGAACTTGCGCGAGTAATGCTGCTCGCGATCCAGGAACAGGTTGCGCACCAACTGCTGGGTGAGCGTGGAGCCACCCTGCACCGTGTGGCCAGCACGCAAGTTGGCGAAGGTGGCGCGGATGATGGCCGAGATGTCGATGCCGAAGTGATGTTTGAAGTCGCGGTCTTCCACCGCCTGCAGACCCGACAGCAACAAGGGCGGCACGTCAGCCAGGCGAACGATGCGGCGCTCTTCCTGCTGCGAGCCGTACACGGTGGCAATGCGCGCGGGGTCGAGGTGGACCAGATCGATCGATTTGCCGGTGACCACGTCTTTCACGCTGGCCACCTGCCCCTTGCCCAGCGCAACGCGAATCCGCTTGGGCAACTCACCACCATCTGGGCCGGCATAGCCACGCGAAGAGATGGTGTAGGTGCTGCCCTGCTTGGACCAGGTGCCGGCCACTTCGGCGCGGCCATCATTGCCGTAGCCGGCGAAGGTCAGCTCCAGCTCCAGTGCGCCCGGCGTCATCGGTGTACCGGCCGCCAACGACAGTGGTCGCGCGTAGATGCGCGTGGGCACAGCGAACACCAGATCGTTGAAGCGATCCTGCACTCGCTTGTTGAGCACCAACGAGTACGGCAGCACGAAGCCGAACAGCACTCCCATGCAGACCCAGAACGGAATGCGGATCCAGGGCCAGACGGCACTGAAGATCGAGCGGAGGCGGGTCATGAAGGCCAAGTAGGGAGAATCCTGAACGGGAAGACCCCGGGATCATAGGGCTTGCTTCCCGGCGGGCATCTGAACGCTGGCCGGGGTTTATGGCATGGAGAGGGCGCCGGGGAGGCGCCCATCGGGATATCGGGCCCCAAACAGCCTTACAGCGGCGTCTGGTGCGTCCAGCAGCCGGCGTCGGGCCTGAACGGGCGCGGTGAGACGCCCAACAACCGCTGCAGCTCACTGTTGTCGGCGATCAGATCGGCCTCCAGGCGGGTCAGCGGCCCACGCAGGCGCGGGACAATGCCGCGCCCCAATCGCAACAGTGCCGCCGGAATCGGTACCGGCAGCGTCGGCGTGGACAAGCTGCGGCGCACGCGCGCAAACATCTCGCCTGCACTGAGCCGCTCACCACCGCCCAGCGGCAGGATGCGGCCTGCCGACTCGGGATGATCCAGCGCGGCCACTACGGCCGCAGCAATATCGTCCGCATGCACAGGTTGGCGCATGCCACGCCCCGCGGGCAGTGGAAACACATGCAGGCGGCTGGCGCGATGCGCGATAGGCGTCAGGCTTTTATCCATGCCGGCGCCATAAATGATGGTCGGCCGGAAAATGGTCCAGGGCATACCTTGCCGATCACAGGCAGCGGCAATAGCTACTTCGCCGTCGCGCAATGTCTGCGACAACACACGCTCTGCAGGCACGTCCGAGGCTTGTTTGGACTCAGCGCTCATCGAACTGGTGGCGATGACGCGCGTCGACGCAGGCAATCCGGCCGATGCCAGCCAATCCGCAAAGGACTTGAGCGGGCCGAAACTGATCACGGCGGTGGGCTGACCCACGGCGGGCACTTGCCCGGGAAGTTCCCCCTGCAGCCAATGGATGCCGGCCTGCTCCGGGCGAGCCTTGCGACTGAGCGCCATCACCGATTCGCCGCGCGCACGCAGCCGGGGCAGCAGGAAATGGCCAATCTGGCTGCTGGCCCCAAAAACCAACACGGTCATGCTCGAGTCCTCAACCGCCCGACTGCAGTCGCGCCATCAACGATGCCAGCCGCGGATTGCCCGGCGCCAGCTTGCGCGCGCTGTCCAGCGATTGCGCCGCGCTGGCGCGATCACCGTTCTGCAACTGTTGCTCAGCCTGATCCATCCATGCGCCTGCAAGCCGCTCACGCAGTACGCCCTGGTTCGTGTTGCCTGGCGACAAGTCCGCGAGATCGGCAAGGCGATTGCCGGCCGCCGAGAGATTGCCGCTGGCGAGCGATTGGTTGAACTGGTTGATGGCGAGGCCGGGCAATGACTCCAATCCCTGGCGGGCCACTGGATTGTTGCCATCCATCGCCAACGCCTGCCGGTACAGGTCATAGGCACTGTCTCCCGGCGGCAGCATCAGATTGCCCTGGCGAGCGGCGGTATCCGCGCGTTGGATGGTGCGCGCCAGTTCGGCGCTCTGTTGCGGCGTAAGCGGCGGGTGCTGCAGATCGTCACCGTTGTTGTCCGCGGGGACGTCGCTGGCAATGTCGTTGGCCACCTGCGTGGCGTTGTTGGACTTGCGGCCCTCGCCCAGACGCGCACGCGCGGCAGCCAGATCCGCCGAATGCGGCGCGATGCCAGCCGCCTGATCGAGCAGCTCGCGCGCATGCGGGTTGTCGCCGTGATCCAGCGCCGCATTGGCTTGCACGATCAAGGCCTGCGCCACCTGCCCCATGCCGGACTTCGCATCGGCATTGTCCGGATCCATCGCCAGCGCCGCTTTGAAATGCGTCTGCGCGGTGTCATCACCCTGACCAACGACGCGACCTTCGCGCAACGCATCCTGGCCCTGCTTGATCGCATCAGCGAGTGCGCCGTTGTCCTGCTGATTCACCTGCACCAGTGCAGCACGCAACGCGGGGAGCTCCGCGTAATTCGGCAGCAGCAACGCGAGACGATCAACCAGCGACGAGGCCGTCGCGCGATCACCTGCATCGAGTGCCTTGTGTACCTGCGCGGCGAGCGCATCGCCCACCTTGTCCAGGCCATGCTTGGCCACGGCGTTGCTGGGATCGGCCGCCAGCACGCGACGATAAAGATCACCGGCACCACCCTCGCCATCGAGCTTACCGGCGTCGAAAGCCTGGTCAGCCTGTTCGATAAGGTGATCCGTCGGCACGGTACCGTTGCGCGCCGCGGCCACCGCCTGGGTCAGGCGATCCACGTCACTACCGCCGCCCAGCAATTCGCGTGCGGCAGTAAGGGCTTGGTCGGCTTCGTCGAGCTTGTGCGCCTGCAAGGCTGCGTCGGCACGTGCAATCTCGGCCTGCCCCACGTTGCGCAGGCCGTCACGGGCGCGGTCGTTGTCCGGTTGCAGGGCACGTGCGGCTTCGAACAGCTCGCGTGCGCTGCTGCCGTCGGTGCCGTCCAGGTGCCCTTGCTGCAAAGCGGTTTCGGCACGTCCCAGAATGCCGTCCAGCTCGGTGTTCGGCACCAGGCCGCGCAGCTTGTCCTGGCCGACCCACAACGACGTACCTACGCCGATAGCCACCAGCAACGCCACCGGCACCAGCCAACCGCGACGCTTGGACCGACGCGGGGGCTGCGCCGGCGGGGCCGGCCGCACCATATC
>NZ_JAELTQ010000584.1 GCF_016428905.1 Dyella sp. ASV24
CCATGGGCAACACCGTGGTGAACAACAACGGCCTGACCATTGCGGGCGGTCCGAGCATCACCATCAACGGTGTGGATGCTGGCAGCAAGACCATCACCAACGTGGCGGCCGGCGTGAACGGCACCGATGCGGTGAATGTGGATCAGCTGAGTGGGTTGGCCAACAACCCGATCACCTTCGCCGGCAACAGTGGCTCGGTGGCGAAGAAGCTGGGCGACACGCTGGCCATCCAGGGCGGCGCGACGCCGACCGCCGGCACGTTCA
>NZ_JAELTQ010000585.1 GCF_016428905.1 Dyella sp. ASV24
GGATAAGCCCGAACGGGTGAGGAATCGTGTGGCTTGGCCACCTTCGCCGCTACACCGCGGGTACGCCAGAGCGCTTCGCAACGCGCCGTGGCGCAGAGGACTTAAAGCAGGCTTCGCTACGCTTCCCCATCGCTGAGGCTAGGGAGAGAGGACGCTACGCTTTCCTGCCGCCGAGGCGAGGGAAAGGGAGCGCTACGCTTTCCCACCACTGGGGCTAGGTAAAGCAGACGCTACGCTTCCCGACCGGTGGGGAGAGCTC
>NZ_JAELTQ010000586.1 GCF_016428905.1 Dyella sp. ASV24
GAGCTCTCCCCACCGGTCGGGAAGCGTAGCGTCTGCTTTACCTAGCCCCAGTGGTGGGAAAGCGTAGCGCTCCCTTTCCCTCGCCTCGGCGGCAGGAAAGCGTAGCGTCCTCTCTCCCTAGCCTCAGGGGTAGGGAAGCGTAGCGAAGCCTGCTTTAAGTCCTCTGCGCCACGGCGCGTTGCGAAGCGCTCTGGCGTACCCGCGGTGTAGCGGCGAAGGTGGCCAAGCCACACGATTCCTCACCCGTTCGGGCTTATCC
>NZ_JAELTQ010000587.1 GCF_016428905.1 Dyella sp. ASV24
ATCGCGATCTGGCCGCTTACGCAGCGGGCGTTTCGACCTCCTGCCGGAGGCCGAGTCACTTTTCTTTTGCTGGCCCAAAAGAAAAGTAACCCAAAGAAAATGGCCGTAAAGCCAACGCCCGCAGCATCTCGATGGGATAAGCCCGAACGGGTGAGGAATCGTGTGGCTTGGCCACCTTCGCCGCTACACCGCGGGTACGCCAGAGCGCTTCGCAACGCGCCGTGGCGCAGAGGACTTAAAGCAGGCTTCGCTACGC
>NZ_JAELTQ010000588.1 GCF_016428905.1 Dyella sp. ASV24
CGCAGCGCCCTTTGGCAGTTACCTCTGCGTAGTGACGGATGTAGAGGTATCGCCGCAGGGTGAAGTGATGCTGCGTCGCGCCTGTCTCTTATACACATCTGACGCTGCCGACGAAGCTGGAATGGTGGTGGTGGGGGGGGGGGGGGGGGGGGTGGGGGGGGGGGGGGGGGGGGGGGGGGGGGGGGGGGGGGGGGGGGGGGGGGGGGGGGGGGGGGGGGGGGGGGGGGGGGGGGGGGGGGGGGGGGGGGGGGGGGG
>NZ_JAELTQ010000589.1 GCF_016428905.1 Dyella sp. ASV24
AGCCAAGACAGAAGAGAAAGGCGATGCCATTCGATGGCGAGTTCTCCCCACCCGGTCGGGAAGCGTAGCGTTTGCTTTCCCTTGCCCCAGTGGTGGGAAAGCGTAGCGCTCCTTTTCCCTCGCCTCGTCGGTAGGAAAGCGTAGCGTCCTCTCTCCCTAGCCTCAGCGATGGGGAAGCGTAGCGAAGCCTGCTTTAAGTCCTCTTCGCCATGGCGCGTTGCGAAGCGCTTCGGCGTACCCGCTGTGTAGAGGCGA
>NZ_JAELTQ010000590.1 GCF_016428905.1 Dyella sp. ASV24
GTGGCACCAGTGGTTTTGGCAGCACCGGCACCAGCGGCAGCTTTGGCAGCAGCGGTACCAGTGGTGGCGCGGCGGGTGGTCTGTCCTCCTTCGGTAACAACAACGCGGGCAGCAGCAACAATCCGGGCCAGCAGTTTGTGTCCGAAGACGGCTCCATCCGCATCAGCTCGGTGGACTCGAACAATCAGTTGTTGGTGCGTGCGCGTCCGTCGCAGTGGGCGGAAATCCAGCAAGCGATCAAGCGCCTCGACAACG